>CAZLWX010000092.1:0-15375 GCA_964563295.1 uncultured Roseivirgaceae bacterium
ACGCAATTCAAATGACAAGGGCCGCTGTACTTTTATTCACGGTTTTGATATCTGTCGGTGCGATGTCCCAGCCACTGGTGGTGGCCCCGGGTGACTCGTCTCTATCATTAAAGGCCGCACTTGAGCGGGCGGAGGAGGGTGATACCATTCTGATCAAAAGCGGAACGTATAGGGAAGGCAACATCGTGATCAGTAAGCCGGTGACATTGATAGGCGAGGGGTTTCCGCTATTCCACGGTGAAAACAAGTTCGAGATCTTTACGGTTAAAGCACACAGCGTCACCATTCAGGGTCTGGCGTTTGCGGAGACGGGCACGGCGAGCATGCAAGATATCGCCGCTATCAAAGTGATAGACGGCCAGCACGTGCGGATTACCGGCAACCGGTTCGTCAACGCGTTTTTCGGAATACACCTTTCCAATTCGACCGAGTGCTGGATTGAAAATAACGAGCTCGAATCGGATGCTGTGGCTGAATACGAGATCGGCAATGGCATTCACTTATGGAAATGCGACCGGATGACTATTACCGGCAACACCATCAAAGGTCACCGCGATGGAATTTACTTCGAGTTTGTTACCAATTCCATTATCACGGGCAATCACAGCGAAGGCAACATCCGGTATGGCCTTCACTTCATGTTTTCCCATAATGACGAATACCGGAGCAACGCTTTCATCAACAACGGGGCGGGTGTCTCCGTGATGTACACGAAAGGAGTGAAGATGATTGGCAACACGTTTCAGCGAAACTGGGGCGCCGCTTCCTACGGACTCCTGTTGAAAGATATCCGCGATAGCGAGGTCCGTAACAACCGGTTTCTGGAGAATTCGACGGGCATTTATATGGAAGGCTCCAGCCGGATCCAATTCACCGAAAACCTGTTCGCCAGGAATGGTTATGCTGTTCGGCTCCAGGCCAGCTGCGACGACAATGTTTTTACACGGAACAATTTCGCATCAAATACTTTTGATATTGCCACCAATGGAAATCTTGTGCTGAATTCAGTCAACGGCAATTACTGGGATCGGTACGAGGGGTATGACCTGGACAAGGACCGCGTCGGCGACATCCCTTATCGGCCGGTGAGCATGTACTCCATGGTCGTCGAGAGAATACCGACTGCAGTACTGTTGTGGAGGAGCTTTCTGGTCTTTCTGATGGACCGCGCGGAAAAAGCCATTCCGGCAATCACACCGGAGAACCTTAAAGATGAATCGCCATCAATGATCCCTTATGATTTCACTCAGGCAGGTTAGCAAGAAATTCGGAAAGCTCACTGCCTTGAATGCGGTGACAATTGACTTTAACAAGGGGAAATCCTATGCCCTCATTGGACCGAATGGTTCCGGTAAGACCACCCTCATCAAGAGTGTGCTCGGCATGGTTATCCCGACATCGGGAGAAATAATATTTGACGGCAAGAGCATATTGAAAGATTGGAAGTACCGTGAGAACATCGGTTACATGCCGCAAACCGGGCATTACCCTGAAAATATGCGGATCGGTCAACTCATGGATATGATGATGAATATCCGGAGCAGGTCCGGCGACCGGGACGACGAGCTGATCGAAACCTTTCATCTCCACAGGATTTATGACAAGCGCGTTCATGCCTTGTCGGGTGGCATGCGACAGAAGGTAAGTGCGGCTCTGGCGTTCCTGTTCAACCCGCCGGTGTTGATACTGGACGAGCCGACCGCGGGCCTTGATCCGGTTTCCGTTGAAGCGCTGAAAGAGAAGATCCGACAGGAAAAACAACGTGGAAAGCTGCTCGTAATCACCTCCCACATCCTCAGCGATCTCGATGAGCTGACCACGGATATCGCGTACATTTTTGAAGGAACGATTCATTACAATAACACGATCCGGGCGCTTAAGGAGGAGACCGGAGAATCGAGGCTTGGAAAAGCAATTGCGACCATGATCACTCAGAAGGAATTGATGGATTCGATTCGGCATTGATATGGGACGGGTCATCAAATACGTTTTTTACGACTTGCTGCGGACGCGCTTTGTGTTGCTGTACACGGCATTCCTTATGGTCAGCACGATCGCCTTCTATCAGCTCGAGAGCGATCCCGACAAGGTGGTGATGAGCCTGCTCAATGTAGTGTTGATGGTCGTACCCCTGGTCAGTGTCGTGTTCACGACCATCCATTTTTTCAACTCCTATGAGTTTATTGAATTGATGCTGGCGCAACCTGTGCCACGAAGGGTGATATTTATGGGTGAGTATTTGGCCGTTGCAGGGTCGCTTTGTTTCTCATTTTGTATCGGCGTTGGGGCTCCCATTATCCTTTATGGAGGCGGAAGTAGCGGGATTACCCTGCTCTTCGTTGGATTGACGCTCTCCCTGGTTTTCACTTCCCTGGCTTTCCTTGCCTCGGTGCTTACCCGTGATAAGGCCAAGGCCATCGGCATCGCGCTTTTGTTCTGGTTCTACTTTTCGCTGATCTATGACGGGCTGTTATTATGGGTGGTATACACGTTCAGCGACTATCCCCTGGAGCGCGTAACGCTCGCGCTGATCACTCTAAACCCGGTGGATATGGCCCGGATCATTATGCTACTTCAGCTTGACATTTCAGCACTGATGGGCTATACGGGGGCCTTCTACAAGCAGTTTTTTGGCAGCGCCACAGGAACGCTGTTCTCATCAGGCATCCTTTTTCTTTGGATAATTCTGCCCCTTCTCGCGTCGCTGCGGATCTTCGCACGAAAAGACCTGTGATCGGCAGGATGACAATCATGGGGTGGTTATGACCTCAATCATAGCCGCGTAGACATGCTTCGCATGACCTTTATTGGGTTAAATCCACCCTTTATGACACGTTTCATTATTCCTACCGTAATTTTAGCAGTGTTGCTGGGCTGTAGCTCAGGGACGAGTACTCAGGAAGTTGCCATGGCCGATGAACCCGATCTTCCGGGACAGTCGGCGGTAAAAGATGACGAGTCGCAGAAGAATATTGTGCAGACGGCTATAGCTTCTGATGCCCACAAGACATTGGTGGCGGCTCTCCAGGCAGCGGACTATGTCAATGCGCTCTCTAACGCCGGCCCATTCACCGTGTTTGCTCCTACGGACGAGGCGTTCTCGAAACTCCCGCCCGGCACTGTCGACGACCTCTTGAAACCGGAAAACAAGGCAAAGCTGCAGGACATTCTCGAATACCACGTGTATGTCGGCGTCATCCGGGAGTCGATGATCCAGGATGGCATGTCACTGAACCAGGTCAATGGAAAAAATGTCACGTTGGGCAAAACCGGAGAAAAGATCACTGTGAACGATGCCAACGTTGTGGGTATGGTTGCAACATCGAATGGAATGATCTATGTTGTCGACGGTGTACTGTTGGCGCAATAGGAACTTTGGCGCCCGAAATTGGATTGTGTGGAGGGAAACTTATGAAGAAAGATATTACGACAAGGGATGACATTCAATTGCTGGTCGACCAATTTTATGACCAGGTAAAAGTCGATGCGGTGATCGGGCCAATCTTCGGTCATGTCGATTGGCCGCATCACCTACCCATTATGTACAATTTTTGGTCGACGATGTTGCTGGGCGATCAGTCATATATGGGCAATCCTTTCCAGAAACATCTTCCGCTGCCATTGAAACCCGAACATTTTCAGCGATGGCTGACCCTTTTTACCAAGACCGTCGACGATCATTTTGCAGGCGATAAGGCTGAGGAGGTCAAGATGCGCGCAAACAGCATTGCTGGAATCTTTCAACATCGGATGGGCCTGCTGTGAAATAAAAAAGGGGTGGTGACTGGCCGTAGGTCAGTCAGTACCTGATCTTATGCCCCTCAAGTGACAGTTTACCTTCCTTTTCCATCTTTTTGATTGTGCGGATGACAGTCTCCACACGCAGTCCGCTCATGTCGGCGAGCTGCTGCCGGGTAAAAGGAATGATCATGGTCTTGTCGTCGGTGTCTTTCAACGATTTGGACTTGAAGTAATTAAGGAGCGTTAAGAGGCGGTGTTCCGGATCATACGACGAGATTTCGGATAGCACCATCGATTTGTATCGCAAGCGCTGGCAAAGGACCTCGTCAAGTTTAAGGTGGAGATCGAAGTTCTCGCGAAGCATTTTGAAAAAATAATCCCCTGGGAGTCGCCACACCTTTGAAGGTTCTATTGCCGCGCTGCTGCCGGGATAAGGAAAATTTCCAATGATGGCAGGTTCGCCGAAGCTTTCACCTGGTCCGAAGACGCCTTGAATGAATTCCTGCCCGTCGGGGCTCACAATATACATCTTGATCCCGCCCTCTTCGACCTGGTAATAATCCGATGCCTTGTCCCCTTCGCGGAAGAGCACCTGGTCTTTTTTCAAGGTGAGCAGTTTTGCGTGATACTCGGCTAGCGTGGCTGATGGGAACACCCTTTCCTTTTTGCGGGAAATTACTCCTGCGAAAAGGAATTCACCAGCTTTTTCACACGATTGTACAAGCTCCACCTGCGCATGCGGCCTCTGCCTGCAGTTCAGTGGCGTCGTCGGGTTCATAGACCATCGACAGATCCAGCTCGCGCAAGCTTTTCTCCAATTGTTCGAAATGTTCTCGCGTGATGTCCTCGAATGGCGCTTGCCGGTAGTTTCCGTTGTCAAAGGGAAGTACACTTAGGCCGTTGTAAGAGGCCTTATTCTCCCACATCCACTCACCAACGCGTTTCCAGTCCTCATCGCGGATGGAGACGGTGGCCGAGACATTGTTTCGGTTGGTCTTGCTGCGAACGCTGTGACGTACCCACTCGTTGTTGAATTTCCGGATACGCTCCAGGAGGTCCATGACGTCCTCGGTGCGCAGGATCGACCCCTCGGGCGCTTTCTGGGGAATGCAGATGATTCCCTGCTTGCTGTTCAACAAGTCATCTTCGAGCAACTCCGGGTGGTGCTCCCGCAGGTACTGGTACAGCGCTTCATTCTTTCCAATGCGGACGCGTCTCAAGTAATAGTCGTTATGCCAGGCATGGATACCCGATGATGTTCCGAGGACGATGGACGACGTCCCTGATGGCTTGATGGTCGTGCACCGTGCCGCGAAATTGATCTTAATCCCGGAGGAGGTCTTGAAATTCATTTTCTTAACCTCGTCGGCAGCCTCTTGCAGGTCGAGCGCCAGGACCTTGCCGCTGGCGATACCGGTCATGCCGACTCCGATCAGCGACTCGTCTTCCGTCGTTGTCTTCCAGACCTCACGCAAGTAGTGGAAGTTTGTGAATCCGGCCTGTAACGTACCGAAGAACGCCGCCGCACGGGCCCGCGCGTTCAAGTCCTCCTGGTTTTCAACATCGGACACGTTGATCTCGCAAAGGTTGCAAAACTGAAAAGGTCGCAGGGCGATCTCACAGCATGGATTGGTCCCCCAGTCTGGATCATTGGTAAAATAGAAACCCGGTTCACCCGAGCCTGACAACTCAATCTTTTGCCAGAGATCAAAGAACTGTTCGCGTGTGGTGTCGCTTCTCAGTAATACGGCCGAGTTGTTGGCCCGCCCGCGTTGCTCGTTGAGTTCCCACCAGTTGCCGAACTTGCAGGTCAGCATTTCTTCGTCGGAAGGCGAGAATAACGAAATCATGGCGGATCGTCTGATACCGCCAGCCAGCACGGCGTTGGCTATGTGGCACATGATATCATGACACTCCAGTGGGCTTAATTTTTCACCGTCGTGTTTGCGATCGAGGATCGCAGCAAGGTGTGCTATGCAAATTTTCAAAGGTTCCGGTCCCGGCGCTTTTCCTCCCGCCGTAACAAGCCTGCTGCCTTTGGGTCGGATGTCCGAAAAATCGAAGTCTGGCAAATATTCGCTCAAACCAAAATAACCTTTCATCAGCACCTTAACGGCATCCGCCCATCCCTCGAGGCTGTCTCCAACCAGGAAACGCCTTCTCTTTTCAGCTTTCTTGACCGGCGGAAGATCTTCCACATGGTGGTATTGCACCGAAAAACCGACACCGGTGCCGCCCAGGAGGAGAAACATGGCTTCCGAGAACGCCCGGATATCGTTTACAGGCATGTACGCACAGTTGTAAATCCGGCTGTTGTTCTTTTCGATAGCCGGCCCTGCAAATTGCATCGCCCTCATGGAAGGCAACACCTTCTTGTCCAGCACAAACTGTAACTGAGTACGAATCTCCGCTTCCATGTGCGGATACTTCTCGATCATCATCGAGGCATACCGATCACAGATCTCGCTCCAAAGCTCCCGGCGCTGCAAATGTGGCAGGTAACGGGAGTATTTCATGTGAATGATCAGATCGCTGAGAATTCTCTGGTTTAGTTCCATAGCGCTGAAGGGTATAAAAAAATCACTCCACGGTAGCCTTGACCCTTTCAAAAAGGATGTTGTTCTCCAGGTGAATGTGCATCATCAAATCGTTGTCGAACTCCTGTAATTTCTGATAGGTTATGCGATAGGTAGGACACGCGTAATCCGGCGGGTTATAGTTCCCTGATAACTGACGGATTGACTTGATTAGTTCCCCTACTGCTTCATGTTCGTCTTCCATGGCGTGCAGTGGTGATTGTATCGTCATCGTCAGCGGGACATTACCGACTTCTTTGGACTCCAGCCGCTTAATGGCCGGGAAAAGCACATACTCCTCCTTGCTCATGTGGCTGGTCAACTCCTCGGCGAGGTCCTCAAAATCCTGGCGGATAGACAGCAGGTGTACGCTCTCCTCGCCATGTGCCTTGCACACCTTGTCCAGGAAATGCTGGATTTCCGGGATAGAGCGCCTGATATATTCATGGTGGTTTTCTACGATGTAATCAACCAGCAGTGACGAGCTCCAGTCTTCGAATCGAACAGTTTGGCGGGCAGTCCGGCCAGATTTTGTGATCTCCTCCATCACCGCTTCGACGTTTAACCCAATACGCCCGCACGCCTCCTCCAGGGTCCTATGGCCGCCGCAGCAATAATCGATGTTGTATTTGGTAAAGACGCCCAGTGCGCCCGGTACAGATACCGCCAACTGCGCTACCGTGGGCGTGTCAGCCGTTGTTTTTTCGCTTGTGTTCATGTCTCTATTATTTTCTTTCTATTAGATGTTCTCAAAGCTATCCGTTGACTTTCAACCCTCTTATGACCAAAATCATAAGAAAGGGTGAGGAGGATCATTGAAGGCCTGAGGGTGGATTAGGCAGCTGACCGCGAGGCCATGCGCCCATCCATTTACGCGGCGGCGGGTGTAGAAAAATAGAATTTGAGCATCAGCGCTATTGTCGCCTCACGGAATTAATCGACAGAAATGATCTTGTGCTTGATCGCGTATTTGACGAGTTCGGGAGTATTCTTCAATCCGAGTTTTTCGAGTATGTGCGTCTTGTGCGTCTCGACCGTCTTGATGCTGATGAACAGATTTTCCGCGACCTCCTTGTTCGATTTCCCCAATGCAACCTGCGCCAGTATTTCGTATTCCCGCTTGGTGAGCTCGTTTGGAAGCTTTTTAATGGTGTCCTTCGACTTTTGACTGGAGTAGAAATCCTCGAACACCAGTTTCATGATGGCGTCATTGAAGAATCGTTCGCCGCCATGAACGGTGCGTATCGCCTGAACGAGTGTTTCTTTATCGACATCTTTCGGTAGATAACCGTCGACACCGGACTTAATGCCGGCCGAAACATATTCCTTACTGATCTCCTGGGTGACGAGGATGACCTTGATCCGCGGATCCATTCCCTTAATCCATCGTGTGGCTTCGATGCCTGTCATTCCCTGCATCATGATATCCATCAGAACGACGTCCGGATTTTTCTCGCGGCATTCGTTGATGGAATCTTCTCCCGATGCAACAGACCCGACGATTTCAATGTCGTCGAAGCCTTGCAGCATAGCCTGAACACCCTCCCGGATAAGCCTGTGATCATCCGTGAGCAGAACTTTGATCTTTGCAGTCTTTTCACTCATGGAGTTTCACTTAGGTGCGCCGGGATAGTGACGGAGAAGGTCGATCCATTGCCCGGCTCGCTGGTCACATCGACATCCCCCTGAAGCATGCCTACGGATTTTTTGACGATTGACAAGCCCAACCCGGTGCCGGGTATGTTGTGGACGGCCTTGCCGCGAAGGAACGGCTCAAAGATCTTTTCCAGCTCCTCAGCCGGGATGCCGATGCCCCTGTCCCTAATTTGAAACCGGACCTTGTCAGCCAACCCGGTGATGGTCAGATCAACATGTGATGCATTGGGTGAAAACTTGATAGCGTTGGTCAACAGGTTGATTACGACGTTGCGAAACAATTTTTCGTCTGTCGATATTTCATCGGGCGCATCGATCATCTTCAGTCGTATGGAATGGGTTTTCTTCGTACTGATGATGACTTCTTCCATGATCTTGTCGACAAAGGGGCCCAGTTGCAGGGCGGTGACGAACAGTTTGATCTTTCCGGGCTCGCTCTTGCCGTAGGTCAACACATCATCCAGCAGGTGGGTCATGTGCGTGCGGTGCTTTTCGATGTAGTCGAGTTTTGCGTGGAGTTCGTCTTTGGTCAGCTCATGGTGCCGCGACCGGATCAGGCCGGTGGTATGCTCTATGGCCGACAGTGGTGTCCTGAATTCGTGCGAGGCCATCGCGACAAACCTGCTCTTGATCTCCAGGGCCTCTTTTTCCTTCTGGATAGCGTTGCGCAATGCCAGCGTTCGCTCCTCGACGGTCTTTTCAAGAGACGTCCGGTAGCGCGTGAGTTCCGTGATATCCTGACCGGCGAATGTGACACCTGTTACCCGCCTGTCTGCACTCAGCCGGGGTGTTGCTGTCAGCATGATGATGACGTCTCGCCCGTCCCTGGTTCTGAACGGGATCTCTACGTTCTCGGCGACCTCGTTTTGGAGCGCCTTTTTAAAGTGCGCATCGAATTTGGAGTAGTGTTCAGGGGCAATCAGGAAGTCAATCTTGCGCGTGAATACTTCGCTCTTTTCGTACCCGAACACTTCCGTACAGAGGTTATTCCACTGGGTAATGTATCCGCGGCTGTCGGTGGATGTAATGATCACATTTACATGGTCGATCAGGTTGGTCACCTCGGAAACCACCGCCGTCATCTTCTGTTCAAATATTTTTTGAGGCGTTACGTCCTGGGCGATGATGAGGATGTAGGAGATATTATCGTCGTCGTCGAGGACAGGAACGAAATTCATGTCGACAAAGAGCTTAGTCCCCGTCATCGTTCGGTATTCCACAAACGTGCGGTAAGGCTCTTTCTGATTGTCAACCTGCTCGAGAATCTCTTTTACGATCTTCTTGCGTTCGGGGATCGCCACTTGAACGAGATCCAGCCCGGGTCGAAGGCTTGAATTGCTGATGTTCGAATAGATTCGATCAGCCTCCCGGTTATGCATAAGGATCTTCCGATCGGCGCCAATGATGATGATCGATTCGTCAATGTTGTCGAAAATGGTTTCCAGCATACCCATTGTCGTGCTAACGGCAATTTGCCCGGTTCCGTTACAGTGGCAATCGTCATAACCTGCGAAACCAGGATCACAATAATACAATCTGTCTCTCTAATATCGCAATAGCCGACGATGCCCACAGGGCCATCGCAAGCAGTCGAAAGACCAGATAATTCCGGCGGATGGGTTGCCTGAAGATAGTAAGAAAGCTCTAAAACGTCATCTTTCCCTGAAAGATATGAGAAAACATTGAATACCTCGTCTTCTGAAACGATTCAAAGGAAGCCTTGGAAAACGAGTCGCCGGGTTTGGAAACAAATATTTTTGGGAAAAAGTTCCCATATCCATACCGTTGTATAAAAAAAAAGGGCGCCAAACACGCCCTTTATCCCAGAACCGATGCCCTACTACAGCGACGAGAGGGCTGAATCCTTCGACAAATCAATCGGTGACTCCGGGTCAAGAGAAAACAGTTCGTCAGTCGCGATGCGATAGATGTCGACATTGTGAACACTGACCTGCTTCGAAAACAGCGCGAACTTTCCGCAATGCGTCAGGCTGAAGAACTCCTCATCCATCGGGCCGTTTACAGCGGGTCCAAGATTTTCAGGGACACTCCAATTCGTCCAGGAGTCGTCCAAACGGCGGGTAACATAGATGTCGAACCCACCATGGCCATTGTGTCCTTTCGAAGCAAAATAGAGCGTCTTGTTATCGGCAGCCAGAAAGGGAGATGACTCTTCGAATTCCGTGTTGATCACGCCACCCATATTGATCGGCTCAGTCGCCTCATTGCCATTCCAGAAGCTTACATAAAGGTCACGATCGCCATAAGTCTCTACACGTTGGATAGCGCGGATGATGACACCACTCTTCAGGGAAACGTGACTTTGCGAGTGCTCCGATATGTTATAATCATTGACTATGTCGATATTAACGGGGGTCGACCACTGACCATTTCTTCTTACACTGTATGACAGGCCAGCTCTCATTTTGCCATTCTTGTGATAGCGGTTGCCCAGGATCAGCGTGTCACCGGTTACGCTGACGTTATTGATATAATTGGGGCCCTCGTTGTTGAGCTCTCCACCCATCCGGATCGGCTGTGTCCAGGTCATATCAGCCTTGTTGTATTCAGAGTACCAGATGTCCTCGTTATCGTGAACGCCGCGGGTGTTTTCGGGATGCGACATCCTGCTGAAGTACACACGGTCGCCATTCGGTGCCACAGCGGGCTTCAGTTCCTGATAAGGACTGTTAATAAAGTCGTTAATGGGAACCGCTTTAGCATTGAGATTAACATTCTCGGCGTAACGGACTTCCTTCAGGGTGTTGGAGGCAAAGGTCTGCGCCGAAGCGGTTGCCGAATACAAGGCCGAAGCCAGGAAGACGAGGATTACCATAAGTGCGTTCAGGACTCGATGGTTGATTCTGCTCTTGATTGTCATAGTCGTAAGTGTTTGGTTCGCTGTTTTTGTTTTGTTTGATGATTCAAAGGTCGGCCAGCAATAGGCATCAGGGCATCGGGGGAATTATTGAATCGGAAAAAATCAGGGAGTAAGGGCCGAAATTCACGCGGAATGAGCCTTTTCGGCACAGGACAGTGAAATATTTCCTGAGCCGGGCATCTGCATATATCAGGGTGCTGAAGTGCAGCCTCAGGGTAAACCCCGAGACTTTGGCAGCTTCCAGGCGAGTAGATGGTCGCAACCCCGGCCCCCCAGGCACGCCTGAACCGTCCTGGTTGGCACGGGTTTTTACCAGCGAGCGGCCTTCGGCAGGTAGTCTTAACGCTTCTCCCGGCCATCAACTTTTTAAGAAAGATCGCGGATTAACGCCCTGTTGGCATGTATCTTACCAAAAAGTCACTCAACCGAGGCGTTTGATCAAATGAGCAGCATCCAGGAAAAAACCATCGTATTGGCTGACGACGATTCGGATGACCGGGATCTGTTCCGGGAGGCGATGGGGCTGGTCAGTGACTCGGTCCAGTTGGCTATGGTGAAAGATGGGGAGGAGCTGATGGAACTGCTGACCAATTGCCCCCGGGACCCCGACATGATCTTTCTCGATCTGAACATGCCGCGCAAGAATGGCAAAGAGTGCCTGCAAGCCATCTCCAACAATGACAAATGGCGAGGCATTCCGGTCGTTATCTATACTACTTCAATCAATCCCCGGGATGTTGAAGAATGCAGGAAGAAAGGAGCACGCAATTTCATTCGGAAACCCAATTCGTTTGAGGAGCTGAAAACGCTCCTTCGGAATTTCTTGAACGACGACCTCTCGGGAGGCGACGGCGTAGACAGCTAACTGCAATAATGAGCGCACCATCAACCGCACCGGTAAGGAACCTCATCAGGCTTGAGTTAACATACCTCCCTGCGTATGCGCAATTTCTGATCGACAACAAACTGGACGACTTTGTAGAGGTCCTTCTCGATAAAGCACAGGCGCTCGGAATTCCCCTGTTGCGATTTTTTGACAGATTTCCGCCGGAGGAGATGCTTCGTATGACGAAAGAGTCTAACCGCCGAATGCTGGTTGCCCTTCGCGACAACAAAGCCCTGGCCTACATCGAGGCGACAAAGGCGGATTGGATCAACAACCAGTTGCCTGTTATCAGCCGCGAGCAGGTGAATCTGGAAGACCTATCCCTGGTAAGCTATATCCGTCGTCAAACCTTCCGTGAATTTATCGCGGAGTATTCCTATTCAATCGAGACGATGCAAAGGGTGATGGGCGAGGTCGACAAGTTCACGGCCTGCGTCGATGCAAACTTGTTCGATGGATACGTGACCATCCATCAGGAACAATTGCGCGCAGCTCACAGCGAGATGCAAGTGAAGGAAAAACAACTCCTGGAGGCACAAGCGATTAGCCAGCTCGGCAGTTTCGAATGGGATTTCAGCGGAAAGGGATCGTCGTACACCCCGGAGGTCTTCAAGATCTTCGAGTTCGACCAGACGTCTACCCTGGAGGCCTTCCTCGACGATGTTCATCCTGATGACCGCATAAAGGTTCAGCATGCAATTCAAAGAGCCCTGGTGGATGGGGAGTATGAATGCGAATACCGGTATCAGCGAAACAACAAAAAGAAAGTCATTTGGTCCAAGGGCCGCGTAACCTTCGAAAATGGAAAAGCTGTCCGCATGGCTGGCACGATCATGGACGTTACGGAGAAACATTCGGTGATCGCCAGGCTGCAGGAAAGCGAAGCCCTGAGCAACCAGGCGCAGGCACTCACGCACACTGGCACCTGGACCTGGCACGTGGAGACGAACGAGGTCACCTGGTCGGACGAAATGTACCGGATCTACGGGCTGGAGCCGCAGTCGGAAAAAATCACCTTTGAACGATTTATCAACTTCGTTCACCCCGTCGACCGCGACCGGCGCCTGGCCGACATCAACAAAGCGCTGGAAACGCGCGTGGTCGATGACTATATCATACGGATCGTAACCAACAAGGGCCTGGAAAAGGTGCTCCGCGGAAAGGGACAAGTGTCGGTCAAGGACAACCGCGTGGTAGGAATCATCGGCACCTGCCAGGATATCACTCACGAATATGCCATGGCCCGACAACTGGAGGAGAAGAATGAAGCGCTCGTCCGGAAGAACCGTGAACTCGAAGCCTTTAATTTTATTGCCAGTCATGACCTACAGGAGCCCTTGCGAAAAATACAAGTGTATGCAAGCCGGATCATGACCGAAGGCAAGTCAACACTGACTCCATCCGTGGGCAGCTATTTTGAAAAAATAAGTCACGCTTCCAACAGGATGCAAAAAATGATCGAGGACTTCCTGGTATTCTCACAGACGATGAATTCGGAGTCAGCAACGGAAGACATTGAGCTCACCGGGTTGGTGGGAGAATTGAAGATCGACCTGGCGCACAAGCTGGCGAAGGCTAACGCCGATATGGATATACAGGATCTTCCGCTGGTAAAGGGTGTGCGCTCAAACATCAGACAGATGTTCAAGGAACTCATCAGTAATGCGATCAAGTTTCGGAAGAAACTGACACCGCTGGAAATTGCCATTTCTTCTGCTCCGGTGGTGCGGGAAGGGCGTCATTACGCATGCGTGATGGTCAGGGACAACGGCATCGGCTTCGAGTCTCGTTACGCCAACCGGATTTTTGATCTGTTTCAACGTCTGCACAGTAAGGACGAGTACTCCGGCAGCGGTATTGGACTGGCGCTCTGCAAAAAGATCGCGGAGGACCACCAGGGATGGATCGAAGTCCAGTCCGAGAAAGACATCGGCTCAGCATTTATGGTCTACTTGCCCTCGGCTGAAACCAAAGCGATCTCCTAACCGCTAGTGATTACTTGTATATTTCCTCACCGACTGAAGCAGAGCCTTCATCTCGAAGGGTTTTTGAATGAATTCGGTTGCTCCTGCCTGCACCGCTTTATTTCTGATCGCGTACGTTGACACCAGAATGATAGGTATGCGTTGAGTATCTTTCTTTACGCGAAGGTATTTGCAGATGGCAAGTCCATCGATCGTAGGCAGATCGCGGTCAAGGATAAACAGATCGGGCCATGAATTTCTTTCTTCGAGCACGGTGGTGGCCGCAGCCTTTGTTTCGACAACGTAGCCTGCCTTTGTCAAGGCCGTGCCGACGATGAACCGCGTGTCGGGATCGGGTTCAGCGATGAGTATTCTTTTCTTGGTCGCTTGCATGATAGAGGGTGTTGAAAAGCAGGCAAGGTAATATCGTGTGCGAAGAAATGATTCCCGAAAGGAAGAAAAAATATGCAGCCGCTTCTTTCGAAAGTTGCAGGTTGCGCGCTGCAGGTTGTTTGAGGCTTTCAAAGCCGTGAAGGTTGCCGGCAGCCCGGGTCGCCAGTCGCCAGTCTTGCAGGGCCACCGGTACCCGAACACTCCAACAGCCAACACAATTGGTTTCCGCCCTTCCGTCCCCAAATGGAGCCACGGCGCTCAATTACGAATCACGAATTATTACGAATTGGAAATTTACAACACCCAAAAAATTCTCCAACCGACTGTAACCAAATCATACTAACTTCATCCAATTATTGAAAAAAATGCAGAGATGAGTCATATAGTTAAAATAATCGAGAAACAGCCGCTTACTCACGATGTGATCAGGTTCCGGCTGTCCAGGCCAGAGGGGTACAACTTTGTAGCCGGCCAGGCCATAGAGTTGCAGTTAGAAGAGCGGCCAGGTCAGACAGCGCCGTTCACCTTCACCGGCCTTAATACTAAGCCATACCTGGAACTGATGACCAAGATTTATCCGTCGCACAATGGGATGACCCTGGCGCTTTCCAAAAAGAACGTCGGCGACCATGTCATAATCAGTGACCCATGGGATTCCTACATCAATCACGGATCCGGAGTATTCATAGCGGGTGGTGCCGGAATTACGCCATTTGTCGCCATGCTCAGGCAACTTCATGTAGATAAGGCTGTCGCAGGAGCGCAGTTGTTCTTTTCTAATAAGACAGAACAGGATGTGTTTTTGGCTGATGAATTTCGCCAGATGCTGGGCAACGGATTTGTAAGCGTCATTACGCGCGATGGACAAGGTTCTGGAGCACAACGAATTGATCTTCCGTTTCTAAAACGGCATGTGACAGATAAGAACAAGCCATTTTACGTGTGCGGCCCTCCGGGGTTTGTCGAGGATATGCAAAAGCACCTCGCTGGATTGGGCGTGACCCAGGAAAGTGTCGGCATCAGCCTCTGATGATTCGGGTACATTAGGTCGCGGGAAAAAGGAATTTCCTCATGGTCTCCATTAGCTCGTGGAACGTCGCCGGTTTTTCAAATATCTGGGCTCGGAGCTTGCCAAAGGCTTTCTGTTCGCCCGGAGTGATCGTGGTGGAATAGATCACGACTGGTAATTCCCGCAGCTTCGGATTCTCCCTTATTTTCACAAGGCAGATCTTTCCATTCATGAAAGGCATATTGATATCCAGGAACACCATGTCTGGC
>CAZLWX010000093.1:0-15235 GCA_964563295.1 uncultured Roseivirgaceae bacterium
CGACTTGTTGCCATGCTTCAATTTCAGTTTTTCCCAGTTGGCCTTAACCGTTTCTTCGTCGTTTGCGATCACATCACCATAGATATGCGGATGCCGTTCGATCAGCTTGTCACAAATCCCATTAAGAACATCAGCGACGTCGAAGGCGTTTTGCTCGGATGCAATGCGGGCGTAAAAAACCATGTGGAGCATGATGTCACCCAGTTCCTTTCTTACTTCTTCAAGATCGCCTTGGAGAATGGCGTCGGATAACTCATAAGTCTCTTCAATGGTGAGATGGCGGAGACTCTCCAGCGTTTGTTTCTTATCCCAGGGGCAGTTCTCACGCAGTTCATCCATTATGGTCAATAACCTGTCGAAGGCCCGGACTTTTTCCTGCCGGTTGGCGTCCGGCGTCGATTTCACTTTACCCATGGCTGTAAAATATGTGCAAGGTAAGAATTTGGATGGAAGCGAATTTTCAAAATCCTGCCCCCAGAATCGCCAAAGCTGTTAAATTTGCCGCACCAAAGCCAACCTGTGACACTGATCAAATCTATCTCGGGCATTCGGGGCACAATCGGCGGTAAGTCAGGAGAAAATCTAACGCCGCCGGATATTGTGAAATTTGCATCTGCATTCGGCACCTTGCTGGCTCGGAAATTTCCTGAGACGAAGGTTATCATCGGAAGGGACGCACGCCCATCCGGCGAAATGGTCAGTAGTCTTGTCAGTTCGACATTGCAAGGACTCGGTATCCACGTTGTCGATCTCGGTCTGTCGACTACGCCGACCGTTGAAATGGCTGTTGTTAGCGAAAAAGCGAGTGGTGGCATTATCCTGACGGCAAGTCACAATCCGATTCAATGGAATGCCTTGAAACTGCTGAATGAGAAAGGCGAGTTTATTTCGGGTGCAGATGGGGAAGAAGTGCTTCGGATTGCCGAGACAGGTGACTTTGAGTTCGCACCAGTTAGCAGGCTGGGCAAATACGAAAAGAACAACACCTATATCCAGAAGCATATCGACGCCATACTCGCGCTGCCGCTAGTGGATGCAAATTCCATTCACAGCCATGGTTTCCGCGTGGTCGTGGATGCTGTAAATTCCACGGGTGGAATTGCGGTGCCGAAGTTGTTGAGCGCCCTGGGTGTCACCGTTAAAGAACTCTATTGCGAGCCGACCGGCCATTTTCCGCATAACCCGGAACCATTGCCGGAGCACCTTACTGACATCGCGCGGGAAGTGGTGAAGGGTCAATACGATCTCGGGATTGTCGTGGACCCCGATGTCGATCGGCTGGCACTGGTTTGCGAGGACGGTAGTCCTTTCGGAGAAGAATATACCCTGGTCGCCGTCGCTGATTATGTGCTCCATTCGGGTCCGAAGAAGAGCGGGAACACCGTCTCCAACCTTTCCAGCACCCGGGCGCTTCGGGACATTACTGAAAAAGCCGGAGGAAAATATTTTGCGTCGGCGGTTGGTGAGGTCCATGTGGTGGAAAAAATGAAGGAACACAACGCCGTCATTGGGGGCGAGGGGAATGGAGGAGTCATTTACCCCGATCTGCACTACGGCCGCGATGCGCTGGTTGGAATTGCGCTATTCCTGACGCACCTGGCGAAATCAAAGACCAGCGCCCTGCGCTTACGCAAGAAATATCCCGACTACTTCATTTCGAAAAACAAGATTGAGCTTACGCGCGACATCAATGTTGATCGGATCCTGGAGCGGGTCCAAAAAAAGTACAGTGGTCAACCCACCAGCACAGTCGATGGTGTGCGAATTGAGTTCGGCAAGGAGTGGGTGCATTTGCGAAAGTCGAATACGGAACCCATCATCAGGATATACGCCGAGTCGGACCTGGAAGCCAAGGCCGACAGCCTTGCGCGCAAGCTGATGGCTGATATCAGCGACATCGTTGCAGGCAAGCTGTGAGAGATTGCCCTAGAACTGATTATTTTTGTGAATTGTTTGAACGGATATGAGAATTTACCTGGACAACGCCGCAACCACGCCCCTGGACCCCGAAGTCTTCGAGGCGATCAAACCGTTTATGCTGGAGGATTTCGGTAACCCTTCCTCGACACACGCCCATGGGCGTAAAGTGAGAGCTGCCATAGAATCATCCAGGAAGAAAATCGCGGAACTATTGAATTGCACTCCAGGTGAAATCATCTTCACATCCGGTGGAACCGAAGCCGATAATACGATCATACAGGGCGCGATATTGACGTATGGACTGAAATCGATTATCTCTTCGCCGATTGAGCATCACGCGGTGACTCACACGATTGAACATGTGAGCCACCAGTATGACGTGGATGTCCACATGGTGAATCTTGACGAGAAGGGCCACGTTGACCTGAATCATCTGAGTGACTTGCTCGCGGAATATCCGCAGTCGCTGGTTTCACTCATGCATGCCAACAACGAAATCGGAAACGTGTTGGACATTATGGCGGTGGGTGAGATGTGTGCGGAAAAAGGTGCGTTCTTCCATTCCGACACTGTTCAAACCGTTGGCCATTATCGCCACGACCTGAAAAATCTTCACTTATGCGGGATGACCGCCGCAGCGCATAAATTTCATGGACCGAAGGGAGTGGGATTCATGTACACCCGTCGGGATAAGAAGGTGCAGTCGTTCATTCAAGGCGGTGCACAGGAGCGAAATATGCGCGGCGGAACCGAGAACGTCTATGGCATCATTGGATTGGGAAAAGCACTCGAAATCGCTTATCGCGATATGGATGAGCACCAGCGATACATTCAAGGGTTGAAGGCGCGCATGATCGAAAAGCTTCGTGCGCAGATTCCGGGTGTTGAATTCAATGGCGATTCAGCAAATCCCGATCGCAGCCTTTATACCGTACTCAACGTCAGCCTGCCCGAGTCTGACGAGAACGACATGCTCTTATTTAATCTTGATCTGCAAGGGATCTCGGCATCCGGAGGCAGTGCGTGTTCAAGTGGCGCGGCGACGGGGTCGCACGTCCTGGGAGCCCTTTATCCCGCCTCGAAGCGAGGGGCCGTCCGGTTTTCGTTCAGTAAATTCAATAAACCCGAGGAGATTGATACCGCAGTCGATAAGCTCACTGAACTGTTCAAGGTCACTGCATAAGATTCAGGAATTGATCTCATCATAGATCCGCACGAACGATTGCATCTCATCAACCGTGCCGATGCTGACCCGCAACCATTGTATCTTGTTGTAATCCCAGACACGAATCCTGACGCCTTTGTCCGCCAATTGATTGAGAATTCGTTCGGCGTCGGCGCGCGGGTCGAACAAGACAAAATTCGTGTGAGACTTGCCGTAGAAGTATCCTTTCTTGTCGAGATAATTGGTCAATACTTTGCGGGCCGCGGCATTCTGTCGCCGGGTCGTTTCCATGAATGCTTCGTCTCCGAGCGATGCTTTTGCGGCAGCAACACCAACCTGGTTGTTGGAAAGTCCATTTTGATGTCGCGTGATCTTCTTGATCAGGTCTGGTTTGGCGATGATGTAACCCAGTCGCAAACCCGCCAGCCCGTATATCTTCGAGAATGTTCTTGATACGATCACGTTCTGGTTCTTCCTGACCAGGTCAACCATTGAGTGCTGATCATCAGGTTCCAGAAACTCCAGGTATGCTTCGTCGGAAAAGACCGGGACACGCCTGGAGACTTCGTCACAGAACCCCCTCACCAGTTCGGGTGGCGCAACTGTGCCGGTGGGATTGTTGGGGTTGCAGATAAATATGATGCGCGTATCGTTTTTTATACGCTTTTCAACCTCCGGGTAGTCGTACTCCAGTTTGTCATTTACGTCCACCTTATCCCATCGCGCGTTAAATACTTCGGCGTAGTTCATCAGCGTTGGGAAAGTCGGAAACGCCGACAACATGCTTCCTCCTTCCAGGCCGAATGCAGCTCCTGTTGCGCACAGGAAGTCGCTCGAACCTGCGCCAACAGCGATGTAATCCGGTGAGACATCCTCCTTTTCGGCCAGGATGTTTTTCAACTCACTCGCCGTCTGGAACGGGTACCGGTTGCCCTCTGAAATTATCTGAACGATCGCCTGGCGCGCTTTTTCTGATGGCCCGTACGGGTTTTCATTCGAGCCCAGTCGAAGCGCGGCCGGAGCCAAATTTGTCCTGCGTTGGAATTGCTTTTCCAGCTGACTCACGGGCGAGGCCATTAAACGGTCAGCCAACGAAGCGCCAAGTGGCAATCCTGCGCCAAGGGCCAGGGTAGTTTTCAACCAATCTCTCCTGTTTGACATAAAAAAGCAGTATTTGCGTTTAGAAAATCGGGTGTATTCAACCCGTTGACCGGGAAAACGAATGTAAGAATTTTCAGGGTTAAATCAGGACGGGATGATCCCCATTTTCTTCATCAAGAAAGTGGCATTCATCCGTTGCGCAAGACCGGGTTTCAACCGATAATCAAAGGAAAGCTGGTCATTTTCGATGTTTGCCTCAAAGCAATAATTCTTGATGCGGTCTGGATGCTGGGCCTCAAGTTCACCGAGGGCGAGGTCGTGCGTGGCGATCACCGCAAGGCAGGGATGTGGAAGGAGTTGCTTGACCAGCGCGAGTGAACCCTGTTGCTTATCGGTTGAATTGGTGCCCTTCAGGATCTCGTCAAGGAGCACCAGCATGGGCACGTCGCTGCGAAGGTCGGTCATGATGCTGTGAAGCCTGTCAAGCTCCGCGTAAAAGTAAGAGTGATGATCCTTGAGCGAATCGGCAGTCCGCATGCCCGTGTGCAGGCGAATGACAGGGCATCGGAATTCGCGCGCGAACACAGGCGCTCCGTTCAATGCCAGTATGACGTTTACTCCTATCGTGCGCAGGAACGTGCTTTTCCCGGCCATGTTAGCGCCGGTGACGATGAGAAGCTGATGATCGCCGCCCAGATGAAGATCGTTGGTAATGCATTCCTCTTCCGCGATAAGGGGATGCCCAAGTTCGGACGCGAAAATCCGCAAGTCGCCAGTGATTTGCGGAAATACGAAACGCTCGTGATTGAAGGCAAAGGTGCCAATGCTGCACAGCAGTTCAGTCTCGCTTACGGCATCAATCCAGCGGTCAAAATCGCGCGCATTTTCTTCCTTCCATTTCTCCAGCCGGTACACACATTGGAGGTCGTACAGCAATATGCTATTTACCGCAAGCATCGTCATACTGTTAAGCCGGGCATCAAATGCGCTTGCCAGTGCGGCGAATCGTTCTACTTTCTTGTCGGCATGGCTCGCGTCGATTGCGAGCTTATTAAGCAAAGGGCTTGCAAACTGTTGTGCCTGCAGAAAATGTAGCAGCCTGGAATATTTTTTCAACACCGTTTGCTTTCGGCTAATGAATTCATGGAACTCATTTATCCGTTTCATGTGAAATCCGATAAAGGCCCATTGAGATGCGGCAGCCAGAATAGCGAATGGACGAACCATGGGCAAAAAGAATGACCAGACGATGAGTAAGATGGTCAGGGCGGGCACAATAGCCAGTGTGTACCGATAGAACCACCTACCGAAAAGAAATGGCTCGCGTGCAATCCACTGGCTAAGCTGTAAGCGATCTTCAGGTCGTTCCTCCATTTCCATCCCGGCAGCCTGAAACTGTTGTCTGAATTCAGATAGACCAGCAAGTTCTCGCACTGCCTCTTGTCGAGACCGGATTTGCCCTGAGTCGCCGGGCGGAAACCTTAAACCGTCAGCGAGTTTCCGTTTGCCACTCCATGTGTTGCACCGGTTAATGAACTGGTACAACGATCCTTCTCCAAAAATATCAAGGTCGTGTGTATAAGGGTGGTGAATATCGACAAACTCGTTTCCGGCATCGAGGTCGGTAACCTTACCTGTCGATGCCTGGATTTCGTTTTGATTCACCTTAACGAGGCTCTCGAGATGCCTCTTCAGTTCGAAGAGTACTCCGTGGTTCCTGACAAGCAACACAAAAATCGCAACGATAGCCGGGAGTGTGTACAGCAAGATCGTCTGGCGAAAGCCAAAATACAGAGCAGCGACAAAGACAATTGCCACCGCTACCCGTACATTCGAAATGAAGTTGATGCGCTTATTGACCGCTGCCAGTTCGGTGGCGAACTGCTGTTTGCGTTCGCGGTAAAATCGCAGCAACTCGTCGCCGGTCATCGCGCAATTAAATAAGCTTTTCTACCAGCCTCATCACGGCTTCCAGAGCTTCCCTGTCAATTTCGTCGAAGTCATCGAGACGGTCGCTGTCAACATCCAGCACTAAGGCAACTTCGCCATCTTTGAACGCGGGAACCACGATTTCAGACCGGGAGGCAGAATTGCACGCGATGTGTCCGGAGAATTCGTCAACGTTTGGGACAATCAACGCCGCTTTCCTCGACCAGCTGCTCCCGCAGACCCCTTGACCACGAAGAATACGCGTACAGGCCACCGGTCCCTGAAATGGACCAAGGACAAGTTGATCACCCTTGACCAGGTAAAAACCCACCCAGAAAAAATCCATTGTCTGTTTCAGAGCCGCAGAAATGTTTGCCAGGTTTGCTATAACATCGTTCTCCCCTGAGATGAGAGATTCCAACTGAGGCAAAAGGGTAGCATATCTTGTTTTCTTGTCTTTTGATGAGGAGACAACCAGATCTTCAGCCATTTCTATCGGATTTGAGCGTGTTTCATAATTCCTGACGCAAATGAAGTGCTTTCCCTCCCAGAAAGCAACGGCCCGGCTTCATTGGATTCCAGTTCGTCGCGACCGGCCGATACTTTCACTCATTCATCGATTTTCAATGACGGCACATTTTTTTATGATTTTTTGAAATTTCTAACATTGGTCTCACCTGAATAATGTGCCTGAAACCAGGAGTTTGATATCGGTGGTTGAATTGAAACGGTTGTTGGTGGACTTGAAATCCAAACGCCCGGATATCTGCATTCGCTACCGGCTGCTTGGCGAAATGTGGGAGACCAATGCCATGCGCGTAATCCGGGTAACGGAACGAGGTGCGATCCTCAACGACGAGACGTTGAATAAACTGATCAATCTGTCCGATCTTTCCCTGATCATGCAATTTGAAATCGACGCGCCGTTCCAGGGTTTTCAGCCGCACTTCCATTACAACGTCAAGCCAATGCCGGATTTTCAGATCCACGTGCAGGATCGCTGACACCAGGGATTATCAAATCCTGTCAGGATTCTTCCTCGTTAATTCGTTCTCGACGTTTCCGGTGTTGATTGTCGATGCCGGTTCAAACAAGATGATATGGACCTCGTCGTCGGCAACGGGACGATGTTCTGTCATTCGCGGAACGATGATGAACTCACCTTCATGGACAGTCTCCGTTCGCTCGCGAAACTCCATCTTGAGTTGTCCGCGAACGACAAGGAACAGCTCGTCTTCATGATCATGATGATGCCAGACAAACTCACCCTTCAATTTGACTGCCTTCACCTGCTGACCGTTCAGTTCACCGATTATCCTCGGATTCCAGTAATCCGTAAACTGGCTGAATTTTTCGATGATGCTCACTTTGTTCATGCTACATTGGTTTGTAGATCCTGAGAACGTCAGTTTCGATTTCTTGTTGCGCGTGTAATACGCCTGGGATTGCAGGTGACTTGATGCCTGCACCGAAAGTTTTCTCGCTTGTAAACACCCGCGCTTCATCCCAAAGGCCGGAGTCGATGAATTTCGCGAGTGTGCGCGAGCCGCCTTCAATAATCACCGATTGTATATCTCTTCGGTAAAGGTCGTCGATGATGGCCTGAAGGAAGCTCGCTCCTTCCAACTTGATAAATTCAAGATTCGGACGCCGATCATCCCTGACTGTGTTGTAGCAGATCGTGCGTTGGCTGCCGTCAAATAAATGAAGTGTAGATGACAGTTCCAGTCTGCGGTCGATGACGATCCTTGCGGGATCTCGCCCGCTCCAAAGCCGGACGTTGAGTTGTGGGTTATCCTGTTTGGCGGTATGTGTGCCCACCAATATGGCATCCTCTTCCGTGCGCCAGCGGTGAACCAACTGACGGGAAAGCGGGTGGCTGATCCACGCAGCTGAACCATCTGCGCGGGCCATAAACCCGTCTCGCGTTTCGGCCCACTTAAGAATAAGAAATGGACGACGCTTTTCCATCCAGGTAATGAACCTCCGATTCATTTCCCTGGCCTGTCGTTCAAGCACTCCCACGGCCGTCGTAATACCATGGTTGGAAAGTTTTTCGACCCCGCTTCCGGCGACGAGAGGATTGGGATCCTTCATAGCCAACACCACACGGCGTATGCCTGATGAAACGATCAGGTCGGCACAGGGTGGTGTTTTTCCAAAGTGAGAGCAAGGTTCGAGGGAAACATAGGCGGTACTCTCAGCGAGCAAAGACCGGTCGGTGACAGCGTTGATGGCCATAACCTCGGCGTGCGGTCCTCGGAATTTGGCGTGCCAGCCTTCGCCGATGATTCTCCCGTTGTGAACGATCACACATCCGACCAATGGGTTGGGGCTAACCTGCCCCATGCCCATCGCTGCCAGCTCGATGGCACGAAGCATAAAAATTTCATCGCTGTCGGGACCGGCGTTTTGCATTTGAGCTATTATTGCAAAGATTGCCAAGCGATGAACAATTCCAAAATGCTGTTTGAGGAGGTCGTCGGACGGATCACCCTTGATGACCCGAAGAGCGAGGTCATCAGCATCGCCGAGTTTATTCTTCAAACCATATTTTCCTTGACACGCACGGATATCCTGGCCTCCAGACCCGTTCAATTGAGCGACGAAGACCGCCGGTCACTTGAAGCGGTAATCAGCCGTGTAAACAAAGGTGAGCCTGTACAATATGTGCTCGGTCAGGTGAGTTTCTTCGGACGCCGGTTTGAAGTTGGCCCTGCAGTACTGATTCCCAGACCAGAGACCGAGGAATTGATCGGGTACGCCCTTCAGCTTCCATTCAACAATTCGCCGGCTGGACTGTCAATACTTGACGTTGGCACGGGCAGCGGTTGTATTGCCATTACCTTAGCACTCGAAACAACGAATTCGCGTGTTTATGGGACCGATATAAGTCCGGAAGCTCTCGATATGGCGAGAACAAATGCAACTCAGCTCGGAGCATCGGTCGAATTCGTTGAACATGACATCCTCGCCGAGGACATCACTTACCGTGACATCGACCTGGTCGTTTCCAATCCACCGTATGTATCATCTTCAGAACAACATTTGCTAAAAAGCAATGTGGTGAATTTTGAACCACATGCGGCTTTATTTGTGCCGGAAGAAGACCCGCTGATTTTTTACCGGGCAATTGTCAAGAAGACGTTTCCCGCCATTCGCCCTGGTGGATACCTCGTGGTAGAAATCAACGAACGTTTTGGTAAACAGGTGGAGTTCATTCTTGCGAACGGAGGATTTGACGCCAAAGTAATCACCGATATGAGTGGCAAGGATAGGATCGTCTGCGGTCGAAAACCGGCAAACTAAATCTTATCTTCACGCCAATACTTGAGGGCCATCATATGCAATCCACGATCGTCACATTTATTGGCGCTGGGAACCTGGCCTGGCATCTGGCGCCCGCTCTTGACAACACCGATTATTCCGTCCGGGAGGTTTTCAGCAGGAGCAGCTCCAATGCGGAGGCGCTTGCCGGGAGGCTTTACCAGGCTTCGGTTGTCAAGACTCTCGACTTTTCCGACAGCCGTTCGGGAATTTTCATAGTTGCAGTGACTGACGACGCCATCGAAGAAGTGGTCCATGAGATCGTCCTGCCCGACGACGCCGTGCTGGTCCATACATCCGGCTCACGCCCCATGGAAATTCTCGCTGATGCCGCCACTTCAAACATTGGGGTGCTCTATCCCTTGCAAACATTCACCAAAGGAAAGAAGATCGATTTTCGCGACATACCTGTCCTGGTAGAGGGTGCAAATAAGGAAACAGAGGGTGTATTACTCGCCATGGCACGTGCTGTGAGCAGGAAGGTTCGAACCTGCACTTCCGACGACCGCAAAGCACTCCACGTCGCAGCGGTTTTTGCGTCAAACTTCACCAACCACATGCTCGCGATAGCTAAGGAAATTGTCGGCAAGCGCGGCCTCGATTTTGACTTACTCAAACCACTGGTCGTCGAGACGGTTAATAAAAGTCTGGCCATCGGACCGGCAAACGCTCAAACAGGGCCGGCGCACAGAGGTGACCTCGAAGTGCTCGACCAGCACATTGAATTCCTGAGTGATGATGAACGACTCGCGGAAATTTACCGGGTTATCAGTCAGGACATACTCGATGCCTACAAGCCGGAATGATTTTTCTGCAGTAGGCCTTGCGCGTCCAGCCATTCCATGATTCGGTCGCTCATAGCATAAATATCACGCGGTGAGTTGCAAAGAATAGTGAAGAAGACATCCGCCTCGGGAATGCTCACATAGTTGGCGATGAAACCGCCTTGGGTCCCGGTATGACCGATCACGGTGACGTCGCGACGGGTCGTGTTGATAAACCACGACAGCCCCAGGGTGGAACTGAACCAGGACCAATTCGTCTGTTCGTCGCTGTTGCCTCGATACTGAATCGTTCTCGACTCAAGTATTGATTCTTTAGAGAGCAAGGTCGATTCGCGTAGTGCTTTCTCATATAACGCGAGCTCTTCAACGGAACTCCACACGCCTCCGTTGCCGGCCGCCGCAAACGTAGGTTCTTCGCCATAGTCATCCTCGATCCATTTGCCGTGATTCAAAACGTAACCGTGCGAGACGCCGGTCTGCGGATAGGGACCGTCCGTGATCGTGCTGGTGCGCATTCCCGCTGGGCGGAAAATGTTCTCGGTTACATAATCCTGCCATTTCATTCCTGTCACCTTTTCGATGATTAGTGCCAATCCGTTGAATGCCGGATTTGAATATTGAAACTTCGAACCCGGCTCGAACATTAATTCCTCGACCTGTGTTTCCGGGTACCAGTTCCCGGCATCGCGTGCGGTAAGGTAAAAGACAGTGTCCTGGTATACCCTGCGATTATCCGGTAGCCCCGAAGTGTGTGTTAGCAAGTGCCTGATTTTTACCCGGGAGGCAATAGAGGGCGTTTTGAACTCAGGAAAATATTGAATGAGGCTGTCGTCGAGGGATAGTTTGCCTTCATCGCGAAGTTTAAGGATCGCGTTCGCTACAAAGGTTTTAGATATCGATCCAATATTGAACAGCGTCCTGGTGGTGATGGTGTCGCGCGACACGAGATCGGCTAGACCGTACCCGTTCGAAAACAGTACCTTGTCCTGATGCATGACCAGCACCGCGCCGCCGGGTTCGGAATCCGTGAAGATGCTGTCGAAATAGACGCTGAGTTCCCCGGTCCCATAGTCGCTGCCGCGGGGCGACACGCAGGATAAACACGAGATTATTCCCGACACATTGATGAGAAGATGAATGGCCCTGCGTTTGGAAATAAACATTGATCAATATGCGCATTTTTTTTCTTTTGACGTACATTACAGTGCCCAACGACACACCCCACAATGAGCTACAAAAAATACCGGGTTGAACGCAATTGCCTCAATTGCGGGGCCGAGGTGTTCGGTCGATTTTGCCATGAGTGCGGCCAGGAAAATGTGGAGACGCGTGATAATTTTTTCCACATGGTCTGGCACTTCATCACCGACTATTTTCATTTTGATTCCAAGTTCTTCAGAAGCCTTCTTCCCCTAATTGCCCGGCCGGGCTTTCTCACGAGGGAATACTGGGACGGAAAAAGGTCCAGATACATTCCACCGATCCGCCTGTTTTTCTTTGTCACCATTATTTTCATGGTTTCGACATCGTGGTTTTACCACAAGTTTGGTGATAAGATGAAGGACGGCATGATCAAACGCGATAGGGTCCTCGCGCGTTACGACAGCGCCGAAGTTGCACAAATGTCTGACACAACAAAAATAACCATTCAGGAGTGGCACAGGACTGTAACGCCTTCACAACTGACGGAAATGATTGCGAGGGACAATCGTCAATTTCGAAAACTTCAGGCAGGGGTTGATTTCGTTTTTCGCAACCTTAAATATGTCACGTTTTTCCTCCTGCCGGTCTACGCCCTCATCTTTAAACTCTTGTATCTGCGGCGTCGCTCCTTTTACATCGATCACGTAATTTATGTCATGCACGTACAGTCGTTCGTGTATATTGTGCTGAGTTTGCTTTTTGTTATCCCAGCCATCTGGCCGGCAGTGGTGGATCTACTGATTCGGCTGATGCTGGTCATTCTTTTTGCCTATGTGATTATTTCGCTTCGATTTCTATATCATCAACCGTGGTGGAAGACTGTATTAAAATCTGTCCTGGCTACGTTCGCTCTATTCTTTTCGACTGTCCTCACGATCGTTCTGTTCACGGCCACGGATGCGATCTTCTTTCAATGATTATCCTTTTTTTAAGCCTCCGCAGCAGTTACCTTTGTGCCGCAAAATTCTATGCTGAATACGAGGCGTCCCCGAAGAAACAGAAAGAGTGAATCCATCCGCCGGATGGTTGAAGAAACACGCGTCACGACCGACGACTTGATATTTCCATTGTTTCTCATCGATGGAAGAAACACCAAAGTAGAAGTACAGAGCATGCCGGGCATCTACCGGCTGACGACCGACTTGATGCTTGCGGAAATCGAAACCTGTTTGAAGCTGGGTATACGGGCATTCGACATTTTTCCAGTCGTTGAGGATTCGTTGAAGGACAAGATTGCCTCGAAAAGCTACGATGCTGGTTTCTTTTACTTACGAGCATTGAAGGAAATCAAGCAGCGTTTCCCTGAGGCGTGTGTTATCACCGATGTGGCGATGGATCCTTACAGTTCGGATGGTCATGATGGCCTGGTCAGGGATGGGAAGATCGTCAACGATGAAACGCTCGAGATCCTGGGCAAGATGGCGCTGGCACAAGCCGAAACCGGCGTCGACATCATTGGGCCGTCGGATATGATGGATGGACGGGTCGGATACCTTCGCCATGTGCTGGACTCGAACGGTTTTCAGGATGTGTCGATTATGAGCTACACAGCCAAATATGCGAGCGGCTTTTATAATCCGTTTCGCGATGCCCTGGCCTCGGCACCGCGGTTTGGCGACAAGAACACGTACCAGATGAATCCGGCAAATCGTCGGGAGGCCCTGGTAGAAGCTAAACTCGACGCCGAAGAAGGAGCGGATTTCCTCATGGTGAAACCCGCGCTTGCCTACCTTGACGTCATCCGGTTGTTGAAAGACAATTTCGAGTTGCCGATCGCAGCCTACAATGTCAGCGGCGAATATTCTATGGTCAAAGCCGCAGCAGGCAACCATTGGCTTGACGACGAGCGTGTCATGAACGAAATCCTTCTCAGTATTAAACGCGCCGGTGCCGACGTGATCCTCACTTACTTTGCGAAGGAGTTTGCCGAAAAGGCAGCCGGCAGATAAATCATTGCTGCGTTGCTCCTTCGTGTATCATTGACCCATAGAAGATCGCGTTTAAGAGCAGCCGATTCGTGCCAAACCAGAACGCGCGAAAAGCCAGGTTCTCGGTAAAACCGATGATTCTCCCGCGGCCAAGGGCGGTTACCCCCACGATCGACGAGCCCTTGACTTTTTCATAATTCTGGCGGGAAATATATCCGCTTAGCAGGGGAGCGGCGGTCATTACAACGGGATTGCCATACGCATTTCTTGACTTCTCCATGAAAATATTATTGCCCTTGAAGATCGCGATCTTGTCGCGGTAATAACCATAGAGCAACGGATGAGTCAAGTCGACGGTTGCCTCAAAGATCGCCCCATCCGTTTGTTGCGCCGCGCGGTCATTGGCCAGATCACCATAAGGCCTTGGATCGATGGCAGGGTCGTCTCCCTTCTTTAGTTCAAACCTGGCCAGCGAAGTGCCGGCGAACCAGTTGACGGCGTTTTCCAGTCCGATTGCGACTCCGCCATCCTGGATCCATGCCTTAAGTTTTTCCCGCGTCCGCTCTGAAACAGAGCGGTAATTTCCAGATGGAAAAATGAGCGTGTTGTACCGTTTCAGGTCGACGTCTGAAAAGACATCGAGCGGCATCATGGTCACCGGCATCTCATATCGGGTGTCGAGCAGGTGCCAGATTTCTCCGGCATCATTTGCCGAAATCCCATCTCCTACCAGCACTGCAATCTCCGGCATGCGCACGTTCCGAAAGGAACCACTGCCAAGGCTGACCCCCTCGAAATTCAGACCCGTTTCGAAGGCATACACATCGAGACCGTCGCGCTCGACGATTTCTTTGATTACAAATTCGATTAATTCTGCAGACCGCTCCTGCCCCGAAACCGGGACGAGAATAGAACCTACCGGGAATTTTTTTCCTGTCGGGTGAGAAAATGGCTCAGTGGCGACCTTCACCGCGATCCCTTTCTCCAGCAGCCGGAACATCGCCCTCGGCGCAAAGTAGGCGATGGGATCGAACGCATAGGCGTACTGGCTGGCTGTGCCTACCAGTCTTCCCTTCGGTGCCGAGTCGCTATCCACCTTTTTTCCAAACGACGAAGCTGATCGAACTTCTTCGTATTCAACACCGGCGGCGAGGGGTAACGTCCAGCTGCTGATATCGTAAAAGATGCTGTCGCGAAAAGTAGTACGCTTTTCAAACATCGCCTTGATCAACCGATACTGCGGCTGTTGGAGTGGTACGACATAGGCAGCGCCTGCCTCGAACGACTTCCCATTGTAAGTGGCTGTCGCCGGAAGTTCGTGTACACTAATCTCGTGCTGCGCGACGATCTGAGCAAGCATGTAAGCCCGCATCCGGTCTTTAGAACCGAAGACGATCGCTTTTACCGGGTCCTTCGACGCCTCGGAGACGGCGTCCTTGAAAAACTGGCGCTGGTATCCAAGAAGATCAAGGCGCATGACATTCACGGCTTGCAATGAACTGAGGGCTGCGGTGAACTGATTTCGGATGGCGAATGGGAACCGCAATATGCCATTAGCACTCTCCTGCGCATGACCTCGCGAACTAGCCTGCTCAAACAGGATTCCAATACTGCCCTGTACGTCAGGGAAGGTAGAACCTTTGCCATAGTAGAAATCGTCATATCCTTCCTGTGTGAAATAAAAGGACCCGATGGCATCCAATGCTTTTGCGTGATAATGCGCCATTTGCTTCGTCAGCTCGATGTTTTTTTGCGGCGTCAGTGGATTGGTACGTGAAGGCACTCCCGGCTGGAAAAAGAAAGTGGAGTTGCTTCCCATCTCATGATGATCTGTGAGCACGTTCGGTTTCCACTGATGAAATTTCCTGATCCGCGCC
>CAZLWX010000094.1:0-10626 GCA_964563295.1 uncultured Roseivirgaceae bacterium
GGACCAGCGCGGAGCGTATCATTATCGGATCCGGCGCCAGCGTCTTGCTTTTCTGGCTCGCATTCATCATGAAGGGCACGTTCAAAAGGATCGCACTGGAAGAGCCCGGCTACGCCCGCGCGCGACTCGTTTTCTCCGAGCTTGGATATAAAGTCGCGCCGATACATGTCGGAAAAGATGGCATCGACGTATCCGCACTCGCCAAACAAAAAAATAACGACCTGGTTTACGTCACACCTTCGCACCAGTATCCTACGGGTGTGGTCTTGCCGGTGAGTCGTCGCATACAACTGCTCAATTGGGCGAAACAGACCAACTCCTACATTATTGAAGATGATTTCGATTGTGAGTTCCGCTACAAAACGCGGCTCATGCCATCACTCCAGGGACTTGACAGCAACGACCGCGTGATTTATTTGGGCAGTTTTTCAAACTCGCTCATGCCGTCGCTGCGTGTCGCTTATCTTGTGCTGCCCGAAAATTTTTCCATCGATTATCGTTCGCTGTCGTTCCTCACGGAGACGGTCCCCTACTTTGTGCGCAGGGCACTGGCGATCTTCATGGAGCAAGGGTTCTGGGAGCGGCACCTGAAGAAGATGCGCAACCTGTACAAACGCAAATACGAGCGTTGCATTGATGCTCTCTCAAGGATACCGAAGCATATGGTCGAGTTTGACCCCACGCCAGCGGGTCTGCATACTTTTATTCGTGTGAAGACAAAGCTCTCCGAATCCGAGTTGATAAGCCGCGCAGCGGACAACGGCATACTCGTGATGCCGGCGGCCATGTGTTATCATGACCAACGCAATCGGCCTCGTGAACCTGAGATACTGCTGGAGTTTGGAAGTATTCCGGAGGAGAGGATTGAAAGTCTGGTGGGGAAGTTGTTTAGGGTGTGGTTTCCGGGGAAGTGATTTAAGTCACCGGCAGGCCGGTCGCCCGTCGCCGGTTGAGGCGTGTTGCGATTGGGAGCACCGAGGGAAAAATCCCAAATCCCAATAAACAATCACCTGCACGCCCTAACTAAGCCTCCACCACACTATATGTCTTCCTCTTACCATCTTCGAGATCATTCACATGCGGCATCAATCCCTGCCGGTATTCTCGATATAGCCTGCGTATATCATCCTCGTTGTCTCCGATGAAGGGACCATGGCTGACGATAAGCGCGCCGTGTGGCTTGCCGGCGTAGAGGACAAACCGCGCGGAGTCGTCGGTGGTGCGGAATGCAATCTCGTTACCGGAACTTAGCCAACCGGTTTCGCCTTCCTTTACGATGGTATCTCCGACGTGAACGCTGCCAGCGAGTACGTAGATGAAACCGTTGTATGTCTCGTGAATGTCCTGGACTACTTCCGCATTTTCTCTAAGTGAGAATTCCACCAACGTAAACGGAGTCTTGTTCTGAAGTGGTGAGGTGAGTCCGTTGCTCGTGCCGCTGTAGACACGTATTTCACTCTTTTCAGTTTTGATTGTCGGCACGGCTTCCGGGGCTAACTTTTGGACGGATGGCTCGGTCCATCGAAGTTCCGGCGGCAACGCGAGCCAAAGTTGTAATATCCTTACCTGTTGTGGTGTGGTGATCTCCTCCGTGTGCACCACTCCTTTGCCGGCTGTCATGAGTTCGAGGCCACCGGTTTTCCAATCTTCACCGTTGCCCTGGACGATGAATGTGACGGTCTCAAAGCCCGCATGTGGATGTGGGCCGCCAACCGGTTCGCCGCCAGGCAAATCGAGGCGGTCGTCCATGAGTATAATAAAGGGGTCAGTTTCTTTGAAGTTTTCGCCATCGACTACCGCCGAGGCGAGGTGCCCTTCTCCAAGGAAGCCCTGGTGAATAGGGCTGCTGGTCACTTTGGTGATTGTTCTTTGTTTCATGTTTTTTCCTTTCTGCTTCGCGATTTTGGAAGCCATTGGAATAACGATTTTGCTTCTAAAGACGTTCCTGGTCGCCGTGGTGGAGATTGTGGTTCACGGATAGATTGGTTTAGGCGTGAAGGACGGGCACTCCCCGCAGAGAGATTTGATCCCGATAGCCATCGGGATTGGAAATTTATTTGTGATTTGGTGCTTGTTCCCGATAACTATCGGGATTGGAATTTATCCTCCGCCCTGCTTCGAACTCAAACTCGGCAACTCCAGGTGGTATTTTATCGCGAGGATCCGGATGAGGATAATTAGTCCTGAGGAGACCGGAAAATTTACCGTGCGCGGAACTTCGAAGCTGTAGAGAACCAGATATAGTATCGCTCCTGCCAGGCATGCCGTGGCGTAAACTTCGCGTTCGAAGATGACTGGTGTTTTGTTCGTCAGGGTGTCGCGAATGACGCCGCCCATCACAGCAGTGAACACACCCATAATGGCAGCGATCTCCGGTTTCACACCCAGGCTGAGCGCCTTCTCGACTCCAACAATTGTAAATAACGCGATACCAATCATGTCGAACAGCAGCATCGGTCGTCGAAGCCGGCCGAGGCGGTTGAAGAAGATGAAGGCGATCACGACTCCCCCAAGGGCCGCATAAAGAAAATAAACGTCGCCGATCCAGACCATTGGATAGCTTCCTAGGAGCATGTCGCGCAGACTCCCGCCGCCGATGGCCGTAACAAATCCAGTGAAGGCCGCGCCGAACCAGTTCCGCGCCTTGTCGTCCGTGGCCAGCACGCCCGAAATAGCGAAGAACAAAGTACCGGCGAGTTCGGAGAAGTATTGGATGGTCATCGGTTTCAAAGGTAATTGAAATACTGCTTCGAAATTCGGGATCGCCAGGAGTCGAAGTTGGTTGCAAGTTCCGATTAGTGTCGTTCAACACGTGTTACTTTGGGTATTCGTGTCTTTGTGGCAAACTTCCAAGTCTGCTATTTGCGAGCGCACGTGACAAGCGCCGTTCAGCGTGGGACCTGATGACTAAGATTCCCCATTGAAATGAGCAGCCCGTTGATAGCCACATAGGCGCTAAGGCACTAAGGACCACCGGATAGGCGGTAGCGTCGCGAAACCAACAATAGCAGGCCAGCACCAAAGCACAACCTTAACACCTCAATACTTCAACACCAACACCTAATAGAAAAACCCCAGGATTCCTCCGTAAAGCAAATGCGCTAAAAACGTAATCGCCGGCGTGCCCCTCCCATAGTTTAGTGCCAAAAATCCGGGCGGTTCAAGTTGTCGCGTTGGCGTCGGGCCCTGGAACGGGCGCGCCATGCGGGGATGAAAGGCGTTCAGGAACTGCAAGCCTCCAACGAGGACAAACGCTGCGTGCACGAAGCCGATCATGGCTCCAAACCACCAGGTCTGAAAACCCGAGGTTTCGAATGCCGCCCCATAAATGAACGCGAACATCCAGCCAATGAACAGGTGAATAATGAATCCCGTCCACGAAGCCTTGTTGCGGTCTGACGTGAACAACGTGCCCAGCAGAAACGGAATATCCATCCTGGTATAGCCGAGATACTTCGACGCTGTCATGATCGTCGTCAGTACAAGCGTCGCCGCAAAGCCCCACAATATCAGGTTGTCGGTGTTCATATAGTCACTGCACGCTCTTTTAAAACCTGGTCGATTGCCAACGCGGCGTTGATCAATCCGATGTGTGTGAACCCCTGCGGATAGTTGCCGAGCAGGTCGCCGGATGTCGGGTCGATCTCCTCCGAGAATAATCCTGTCGGGCTCGCATGCTTCAATGTCTCTTCAAAGACCCGGATGCCTTCGTCGAGATCACCCGACTGAACGAGATTTTCCACCAGCCAGAAATTGCATAGCAGGAATGCTCCCTCGTTTCCTGACAAGCCATCGTCGACATCGCGGTAGCGATAAACAAAACCGTGATCCGACAGTTGCTGGCGAATCCGGTTCACCGTCGACACCATCCTGGGTGCGGCATAGTTGCAGTACTCGACCAATGACAGTGTGAGCAGACTCGCATCCAGATTAGTGCCATTGAATTCGCGCGTGTACGAGTTTAGCTCCTCACTGTACCCGCGGCTTTCAATATCATGCTGAATAGCCTGACGCGTTGCGCGAAAGTCATCAGTCGGCACACGATCCCAGTTGTATTTTTCACAAAGCTTGATCAACCGATCCAGTCCTACCCACGCCATCACTTTGGAATGCGTATGATGAACGCCCGGCGAGCGTATTTCCCAGATCCCGTTATCGGGCTCCTTCCAAATTCTACAGATCTCTTTGCCAAGTCCAATTGTGAATCGCCTGCTGATACGGTCGAAAGTATCCACCACCTGGGAATAGCTGAAGATGGCATCGAGTACTTCGCCATATACGTCGAGCTGAAACTGAACGTCGGCCTTATTGCCAATGCGCACAGGTCTCGAATTGTGGTAGCCGGCGAGCCAGTCGAGGGTTTTCTCCTTCAATCGCGAATGCCCATACACTGAGTAGACCACCTGCAGCTGCGGTTGTGTCAGCCGGGTAGCGTGGAGTATCCAGTTCATGTACGCATGGGCTTCGTCGACGAAGCCGAGCTTGATAAGCACGCGTATCGTGAATGAAGCATCGCGCAGCCAGCAAAAGCGGTAGTCCCAGTTGCGTTGTCCACCGATCGATTCGGGAAGTGAGGTTGTGGGTGCGGCGATGATGGCACCGGAAGGCGCGTGGGCAAGAAGTTTCAGCGTTAGCGCGCTTCTTTGAACGTGCTCTTTGTAGGGCCCCGAGTATTTACACGTTCCGATCCAGTTTTTCCAATAGCGGATGGTTTCTTCCATGCGCCGCGTGGCTGTTGTGCGGATTTCGGGGATCACGGACGGCGCCTGACTCGAATAGGAGAGTGAAAACACGATTTGCCTGTCCTTTTCAATTTCAAACTCACCCGTAACTCGACCCGATCGCGTGTCGACGTGGACTTCTCGTGGGTTGAGAGTCGACAAAAAGTTGACGGTGTGCTCCCTCCAGGATATTTTGATTCCTAATTTCCTGTGGTCCTGCAGTTTCGGCGATGTCTTTCCGTAAAAAATCCGGGGCGCGAATTCGAATTTTAATCTGACATTACCTTCGACTCCTTCGATGATGCGCAGGATCTCGTGGTCAGGGTAGAGGGATCCCCTTTTTTCCTGCTCTTCCACAGCAGTGAAGGCATCGAGGAGTCTGACAGACCCGGTTGTGGTCTTGAAGTCGGTAGCCACCACGTTCGTGTGCGCAAGGTATCCGTGGGAAGATTCATATTCGTCGACAGGGGCGATGGAAAAATAACCGCCCTTCCGACGGTCCAGAAGGGCGGAAAAAATTGCCGGTGAATGAAATTCAGGCAGGCAACACCAGTCTATGGATCCGAACCTGGAAACCAGCGCGGCCGCGCAACAGTTGCCGATGAGGGCATAGTCTGATAGGCCGGGTTCGTGTCCATCCATTTCCATAGCGATGTCATGGCATTACGATTTTTCAATCGCCATTCCTTCTTCCGTTGTCGTTGTACAATGTGTGCAGGCAGAATGCACCGATAGCCATGACAATATCCCTGACGGCGACATCGAAGTATTGACCTGTCATCAGCAGGTTTATCGCGATAGCCAACAGCCACAAACCGACAATGAGGGCACCGACTTTCGGTCTGGCGAGGACAATGATGCCGGCTACGATCTCAATGATTCCGACCACGCTCATGAACGCATTCGGTGTGACAGGTAATATTTCGGTTACAACGGGTGCCAGATATTTATTCCAGTCCGTTAACAAGTGCATGAACTTATCCGCTCCCGCCACGATGGGTACAAGGCCGTATGTCCAGCGCAGTACTGCGGCGACCTTGTCTACCTGTGACATAGTTGCCGGAACATGATGATGACCGGCATAATTAGTTGCTACGGTTGCCATAACTTTTTTTGGTTTTTTGATTGGATTGCATCGTTGCGCAATCGGTTACAAATTTTTCGAAAAGCAGCTTCAGGCAGCGGCAGAGTAACGACTATCTCACTATCAACTTCTTCACTATAAAGATTGTTCCTAAAAGAAAAGTAATCGAAGCTGCGATATTTTGTTTGTGCAGCGATATCCACGTGACTAAACTTGAATTCTTTGCTGCCTTATCGAACCTGCCGTGAGCCCCATGGTCGCCGGGAATCGGCTGCCAAAGATTGTTGGGACGCTGTGGATCTTCGGGTTCATCCGTCATCTGCCCTTCATAGCCGTTGATGGAAAGCAGCCAGTCTGCATAACGCGGGGCGATCTTGTTACCCACGATGGCCTTCACGGTGGGCCATCCGACAAAGTATTCGCGGCGGTGGTGTCGTGACGCGTACTCGACGACGTGTGCGGCGATCTCTGGCTGAAAGATGGTGCCCATCGGCCTTGGTTTTCGCGGCAACCTGGTCTTGACAAAATCAAATTGTGTCGTGTTCATCGCGGGAAGTTGCACCATTGAGATCCTCACCTTGCTGTGGTTGTGCATAAGCTCTGTACGCAACGAGTCGAAGAAGCCTTCGATAGCGTGTTTGGCCGCGCAGTACGCCGACTGCAGCGGTATCCCGCGATACGCGAGAGCAGATCCGACGAATACGATGGAGCCACGATTGCGCGGGAGCATTCGCTTGAGTGCGCTCAAGGCTCCATAGACTTGTCCGAGGTAGGTAACTTCAGTAACGCGTTTGTACTCATCGGCGGTCATTTCGCTCACGGGCGAGAACACGCTGTTCATGGCGTTGTTGACCCAAACGTCGATGGGGCCGAGTTGTGCTTCCGTTTCCGCCGCTGCTTTCTCAATAGCCTGAGCGTCGGCCACGTCACACGGAAACATAAGGGCTTTTCCACCGGCGGCTTCGACTTCTCTCTTAGCTCCTTCCAATCCGGCGAGACCCCTGGCAATGAGGGCCACATTTGCCCCTTTGCGCGCGAACTCCCTCACAATTGCCCGTCCCAACCCCGCCGAAGCGCCCGTTACGACAACTACTTTGTTGGGATATGATGGTTTTGTCATTGCAGGGATTCCGAAAAACGGAGTGCCACACGGCAGTTGGCTCCTTGGAGACAAGGTTTTTGGTAGCTTAGATTACAAAGACGATGACTGAATAAGAAATGATGTTGCCCATTGCGTGGGCGATCCATCCCGGAATAATGCTGCCGGAAGCATGTTTCTCCTTGATCAGACCGATAACCCAGCCCGCCAGTGTGGAGAACACGAAAATGAATATGAGGGCAAAGACAGTTGAACTCATCAGTGTCCAGAACAAGGCCAGGTGCATGAGGCCGAAGATCAGCGACTGGACGATGTTCCCCGTGGAAAATCCTAATCCCTGTATCAGCCGCTTCGCCATGAATCCGCGGAAAAAGATTTCTTCGGAGAAAGATGTTTTAATGCCTCCGACTATCAGGATTAGCACAGCCGCCACAGCGCTCGATTCGACCTGTCGAATTTTGCCCGTCACACTCGGCGGCGTGATCACCAACTGTCTCACGCCGTCATCGATAAAGACCATCGTCACACCAGCCGCCAGGAACAACAACGAGCCGATGATTGAGTAATTGATTGCCTTACGTGGCGCCCGATAAAGCCCGATGTATCTGAAAAAGGACACGGATTTGTCTTTCCGAAACAGAAAAAAGACAAACGGGATCAACGAAAACACAAGTACTTGCAGGATGGCAGAGATGAGCTCGGTAATGATGAGTGACACTAGCGTGGAGTTTATCTGTTTAAAGATACCTCCTTGCTACAAAACTTTGTATCAGGGGCGTCTCCTGATAGTACACATAACCGCAGCCTTAAGTTTTCTGTGCACACATCCCACATCGAAAACGATTTTATGCGATATTAGTCCAAACCAAAACTCTAAACCCGCACAACTATGGATTTTCCCCTTAACTACACCGCGATCCTCGTCGCCGTTGTCGCCAACTTCATCCTCGGCTTCCTATGGTATACCCCATTATTCGGGAAAGCCTGGGCAAAAGAACTCGGACTTGACACCAGCAAGAAGGCTACGGGTGGTCAACTCGCCAAAGGCATGATCATCATGGTGATCGGCAACTTTCTGATGGCGTACGTCTTTGCCCACAACATCGGCGCCTGGAGCTTCGTGCCGGGGATAGACCAGATGTCTGTCACGACACAAATTCTCAACTCCGCCATCTTTACCTGGCTGGGCTTCTATGTACCCGTCGACATCAGTGTCGTAGCCTGGGAAGGTAAGTCGTGGAAACTGTTCTTCATCAATACGGGGTATCACCTGGCGATGTTGCTCGTTGCTGCGACCATACTGACAGTGTGGTGATAGAGCGTATGCACCTGACGTGCAGAGTTTAATTGACGACTGGGCACCTACCGCGGAGGCGCAGAGGGCCGCAGAGAGAATGCTCCGCATTCTTATACTCAGCGATACTCGGCGCCTCTGTGCCTCATCGGTGAGTACTCGTCCTCAACGTCTAACCTAATCTATCGGGAGCTGCAAATCTCCATCGCGACTACCGCCCAGAACCCGGAACCAGGAACGCGGAACTTTTGGCTCCGAACTTCACCGCGATAACTCTCCGGTTTCGAGCTGAGATTCGTATCTTGCATGTGGCTTTAATCTAAACCCCTCATGCAGACCGTAGAACCGGCGCCGATCGCGCCTGGTGTTCGCCGTGTAGTTGTCTTGATGCTTGTGCTGGCACCCTGTTTCTCGTCTGCGCAAAGCACAACCCTCCTGGATTCAGCGCAACAGCTGAAATCAACCTCTCCCGATGCCGCTTTCAACATCGCGAAGCGCGCCTACCATGTAGCGGTTGACGACACCACCCGTGCGCAAGCGCTGCTAGTCATGGGCACCCTTCATACCGACCTCGGCCGCTACGACAGCGCCCTGCAATCCCTTGAACAAGCCCTGACACTGTACAAAGGCCTGAAGGATTCGGCTCGCATAGCAGAAGTCTACGAATATCGCGGCGTGGCCTGGGAGTTTCTTACCAACAACGCTAACGCTCTCGAGAACTATGAGGCCGCGTACAAACTAAGAAAACAACTTAAGCTTACCCGCGAACAGGCGTATAGCCTCAACAGCATCGGCAACATTCAAGTCTATCTCTACAATTATCCCAAGGCGCTCGAAAACTTCCTCGAGGCCCTGCGCCTCGGCGAAGAGGTCGGCGACGAACAGGTCATCACCAACGCCTACAACAACATCGGCATGGTGTACGACTACACCGACGACCTCGACAAGGCGCTCGATTATTACCAGAAGGCAAGAGAGGGATTCAAGAAACTCAATAACCTGGGCGGCCTTGGGGGAGCACTCAATAATATCGGACTCATTTACAAAAACAAGGGCGAGCCCGCAAAAGCAATTCCCGTCTATGAGGAAGCCCTGGCCATCTTCACGAAACTGAAGAGTCCTTTTGGCGTCGGCGTACTCCAAAACAATCTCGGTGTTGCTTACCAGCTACAGGGGAAATACGAGGAGTCGCTGGCTTTCCACCAAAAGGCCCTCAGGACGAATACGCAGATCGGCAACCAGGATGGGATAGCGAATTCAAACAACAGTATCGGACAGGTTTATCTTGCTGTGGGTCGCTACCGCGATGCTATTGCATCCTTCGCAACAGGCCTCGAGATGGCGACAAAGATCCCGTCGAAGGACCGCATGGCTGAAGCTTATGAAGGACTGTCGACAGGATGGGAGCGACTTCACGACTACAAGAAATCCCTCGACTTCATGAAAGAAGCCAGAGTCTTACGCGACAGTATTCTCTCCGCCGAGAAGTTTCAGAAACTGTATGAGATGGAGCAGAAGTACCAGTCGGCGCTGAAGGAGCAACAGATCGCCTTGCTGAACGTTGAAACGGAGAATCAAAAGTTGACCCTCGCCGAACAACGCCAGCTCATCAGCAAAAGGGATTTGCAGCTGACACTTCTCATATCCTCCGTGGTGTTGATTGCCCTGGTCGTTTATTTGTACTACTCGCGACTTCGCCTGATCCAAAATGCGAAAGTGCAGGCGTTGACGAATGAAAAGGAACAGGCGGTGATCAAGTCGATTTATGAACAGCGGCTGAACATTTCCAAAGACATGCACGACGAGATCGGCAGCGGCTTGACGCATATCGCGATGCTCAGCGAAGTGCTCGCCGTGCGGCCTAACGTAGCTAGCGATGTAAAGAAAGAGATTCACACGATCACGGATGTGACGAGGACGCTGATTCAAAGCATGAGCGAGATCATCTGGGCGTTGAACCCTCACAATGAGACGCTCAGCAACCTGATCGCTTACCTGCGTGAGCAAACCAACAAGCTGTTTGAATCCTTCGATGTGGAATACGCCATGACCGTGCAGGAAGGCATCTGCGACGTCAAGCTCGGAAACATTCAGCGGCGAAATCTCTTCCTGGTCACGAAGGAAACTTTGAACAATGCGCTGAAACACGCCAATGCCTCCAGGATTGAGCTTTCGATCTGCAGTGATGAACGCCAGCTGAATTTCGAAGTCCGAGACAACGGCGTGGGCTTCGACCCAGAGAACGTTCGGCGGTCAGCGAACGGACTTCGAAACATGAGGAGTAGAATGGAGGAGATCAGTGGGACATTTGAAATTCGGGGCACTGGGGAGGGGACGATTATAAAGTACTGTCTGCCGTTGGAAGAGCGGAAGTTATTGGAAGGGTAAAGGCTCACCAGGTTCCGCGTTCCTGGTTCCAGGTTCCTGG
>CAZLWX010000094.1:10726-15008 GCA_964563295.1 uncultured Roseivirgaceae bacterium
GCGTCTCAGCGGTAAAGGCCCAGTCTTCGATTCAATGCCGAACCTGTGGGCTGTTCCACAAGCCAACGGCCAATAGCCAAATGCCAAAATGCCCTGCAACCCGAATACTACTATTATCACATCATTTCCCGTTCCTGCCCCTCCCGGAATGGATTATCTTTGCCTCCATGACCAAGGTCGCCATAATTGAAGATGACGAGAAAGTTCGCACGTACCTGTCGGCCTTGATCGGAGGATCCGGTGAATTTTCGGTGGTACACGCTGTTGGGTCGGCGGAAGAGGCGATGGATCTCTTTTCAGAAAATGGCTCCGCACCGGTCGATTTGGTCATGACCGATATCGAGCTGCCAGGGAAAACCGGTATCGACTTTGTCGCCTGGTTCAAGCCCCTCCATCCCGATATCCAGATCATGGTACTCAGCTCGTACGACGACTCGGACCGTGTATTTCGTGCGCTTCGGGCGGGAGCATCCGGCTACGTTCTGAAGACTACTCCTGCGGCGAAACTACTGGAAGCTCTCAATGACCTCAAGCGGGGCGGAAGTCCCATGAGTAGTCAGATCGCGCGCATGGTGGTATCGGCTTTCCAGAAAGATGAACGCAACGTCGCCCTGGAAACATTATCAACCCGCGAACAGGACGTGCTCCACTGGCTCGCCCAGGGATTCCGATACCAGGACATCGCCGACAAGCTTTTCATTTCTGTGGAGACTGTCCGCACGCACATCCGCAACATCTACGAAAAACTCCACGCCCGCAATCGCAAAGAAGCGTTGAGGAATGCCGGCCTCTCGTAATCGATAGGCTCGCCAGACGATTCAGCAATCGCCGATTACTACTTTTTTCACATTTTCCCCTGCCTGCCTTCCGCGTAGGTTTGACTCGCAATTAAACGCAAATCAAACCTCCTTAAGAAATGAAAAAGTTTATCTCACTCGGAATCGCATTGGTGGTAGCAGGCGCCACCGCTATTGCGCAGGAGTTCCCGGTTCAATGGAAAAGCAAGTTCGGGTTCAAAGCCGATCGTTGGTACTATGATGAGGACGGCAAGTACGTACTCGGTCGCACCGACGACGAAGCCGAAGTCCTCGATGGCGCCACGGGAAAGTCCATCTGGAAATTGAATTTCAAGAACGACCTGAAAGTAAAATCACTTTCCAGGGCAACGTACAATGAGGCCGAAGGGTTAGTCCTCTTCTATAATGAAGATGGAAAGAAAGCCAACGGCGAAAAAATTGTAGTCGACCTGGCTACAGGAAAAGAATTGTGGCGCGGAGATCAATATGCCGGGGTTGATGCCGATGGGAATTTCCACTTCGCCCATTGCATCAGCGACATAACCGCGAAAGGCAACATGATGGTCTTCAACGCCGCCACGAAGAAATTCACGGGCTTGAATGTCCGGACAGGAAAGGTACTGTGGGAATCAAAAGCTTATCCCGACGTGGATATCTCCGAACATATCGAGATCGACCCTATCGGTAATTCGGAGTATGCTAAAGTATTCATCTTTAACGACGACGTACTCAAGACGCAAATCTTGTTCATGAGCATTAATACAGGCGAAGTGCTGCAGGACGACAGTCGTTTTGTATCAGCTCACAGTACCCTCGACCAGTCATCATCAGGATATATCCACATCCGGCGCACCGTCGGGAACACCGCGATCAACCTGGAAGGAAAAATGAAGGAGTTGGGATTCAAGATCTCGTTCACATTGGAGGCCACAGGCGACGTGAAATGGAAGCAGGAATTTCAAGGATCCGCCGTGCGCCAACTTTGGAACGACGCTCCTTATGTTAAAATGGATATCCAGGGGGATATGATCTTCGTGATGGCTAAGCAAATCACTGTGTTCGACCTGAAATCCGGCAAGCAACTCTGGACAGCACCGTTTGACAACTGCGATGCGAGCGTTGGACTGAAAGCCAAACAAGAATTCGGCATTGCCGGGTGGCCACTCGTTTCGGGAAACGATGTCTTCTACGTCGACCTCAGGGTTGACAACACCATCAAGAAAGTCAACGGCAAGACTGGGCAGGTCATCTGGCAGAGTGAAAAGCTCAAGTCCAATGATCGCATCCCCAACCTGCTGTTGGTCGACGGCGTGCTGGTCGCCCAGTTCGGCGGAATGATCAATACTCAAATCTACATTGCCAACCCGAATGGCGGATCCACATACAAAACGGAGAACCGCTTCGACGGCAACTATGAAGTCCGCGCGTATGACCCTGCCACAGGAAAGTTGCTCTGGAAGACAGCCGACTTCACAGCAAAACTTGGCGACAAGTTCAAGGAGCGGATCTCGACCATCTATCCCATCAACAATAAAGTCGTCGTAGCTACGAGCGAGAATGTCTTTTGTCTGGAGCCGAAAACGGGAGAGATGATCTACAAGTTACCGCTCGCTCCGATGAAGATCGGCGACATGGTCGAAGTGCTGGTCGCCGATGATTATGAAACCGCCTATGTATTCTGTGACAATGGCGTCGCTTCGGTAAACGGCGCTAGCGGCAAGGTGAACTATTCAACCAAGACTGACGAGATTTTCTGGAAAGTTCCCGGATCTGCTTCGTACACGTTCACGCAGGGCAGGAACACCTTCATTCGCGTTGGCGCGGCAGACTTCATTGCATTCGACTTCGGCCAGGGAAAAGTGCTGGGTAAAATGGAAGACAACAGCAATCCCCAGTTCACGGCCGATGGCAACAGCATCTTCGTTCGCGATGGCGCCAGCGTCACCCGCTATGCCGTGACCAAGTGATGCATCAGCGATACAAGAAATCCTGGTTTCCGTCTGAACTTGCCCGGTTCGCCGGGCAGGCTTTCTTCCTTTCTATGTTTCTCAACATCGCCGCGATTGCTGTTGCCCAGCAGCTTCCTCAAAAGCCGAATGTCACCGATGCCAAAGGAAACCGCCAGGGTGAATGGGTGACGTATTTCGACAAGCACTGGAATGAAACAGACGACCCCCTTCTGACCGCGTACTACCGACTCATTAATTACAAGGACAATATTCCCACCGGCATCACCGCTGACTACTATCGCAGTGGTGTCAAACAATGGGAGGGACAACTGGCGAGCGACCGTCCTGACAAATATGTCGGCAGTCAAACGTGGTACTACGAAAACGGCGCAAAGAAAACTATCGCTCGTTTTATTGACGACGAACCTATCGAGGTCAAGACGTTTCTTCGCGATGGTTCTCCGGCCGACCCCGACTGGGCAAGTAACTTCCATGACGCCGCCTACGAGGCATTCGAGGCTGGTGATTTTGCCACGTCAGCCCGATTGTTCCGCGAAGCACTGGCCCACGCAGAAGCCATAAACGATCTCTATTCTGAAGAGTGCGCCGACATCGTGGCGTGGCTTTCGATTGTATATCATGAATTGGCGAACATCGACGCACAGCTCCAATGCGACATCGAGCTTGCGGACATATATGCAGCAATCCGGTCCCCCGGAGACAATGATCTGTTAAGCGCCATGCACGAAGTCGCGCGCGGCTACCGGGTCACTTCCCAGTATCAACGCGCGCGTGAAGCTTATCTCGAATTTCTTGATCATGAGTCTAAACACTCGACTGGTTTCCACGAGATGCACGGACGTGTGCTCACAGGTCTTGGAGAAACCTACCTGGAACTCGGCTTGTATGAGGATGCTCAATCGATCCTCGAAGAAGCACAGGGTTACTATCGGCAGCATCCCCCCGAAGAGCCGCTCGAAGTGGAGCTCCTGAACCAAACGCATTCACGCGCACACTTCCTCGCGGGACAATGGACTGCAGGAAAGCAGCTGCTGTTGAACGAACTGAAACAAATTGAACAACAGTTCGGACGACAGTCGCCGCAATACGCCGGCAAGCTGGCCTACCTCGGCAACTTCTACAAAATGAATGGCCAGCTGCGCGAATCGGAATCGTGTTTCAAAGAAGCCATTGAATTTTTCCGCACGCGGCAAACCGACCCAGTCACGATGCTTTCGGCGGTGATCCCCCTCATAGAAGTCTATGTGCAATCCGGTCAGGGGTATTATGCCGATCAGGTGATCACCACAACGGAATCCATTCTCAAAAGCATGGACAATTCGACGCCGGGCTACCCCGTCATGTATTTCGGTTACTTGCGCCGGGTGTGCGACTACTATGATTTCACAGGTAACAGTAAAGAAAAAGAACGAAAGCTTGCCGAACTCAGGGGCTTCGCGTTGAATGCCTTTGGTCCGTCCTCAATCGAATTTATTCAGAGTGTCTCCCTTGATGCAGAACATTACCTGATGAAGA
>CAZLWX010000095.1:0-14834 GCA_964563295.1 uncultured Roseivirgaceae bacterium
ACCAACAATAGCACCATAGCACATCAGCACAATAGCACTGAAGGGAACCCGGAACCCAGAAAGAGACTATTCCAGTGAATACGGAACTCGGATGCGGACACGTGTCCCAGCCGGTCCACCATCCCCCACCAAATCCTCCACCTGAAAATCCGCCTGATGTCCATGGTTGATCAACTTCAATCGCTCCTCCGTAATACTCGTGCCCATAGAATTATGCGGCATGAAGTTCTGTCGCCTGATCTCCATCGCGGCAGCGCGACCAATACCGTTGTCTTCGATTTCAAAACACAGCAACCCCTCCTCCTGCTCATGAACCCGGATCCAAAGCTTGCCGTCCACTGGTTTGTTGTACAATCCATGAAGGATCGCATTCTCAACGTGAGGTTGAATCAATAACGACGGAATCACAATCGATTCGGCGTCAATGTCGTCGTCGACGGCCAGTGAAAAAGCAAACTTGTTCTCAAACCGGGTCAGCTCCAGCTGCACATAGTTCTGAAGCATCTCGATTTCTTCCGACAGCGTGACCTTGTCGGTAACGGAATGGTTGAGGATGTTGCGCACAAGCTTGGAGAAGGAGGATAGGTAGTTAATCGCATTGAACCGGTCATTCTTGGCAATGAAATACTGGATGGAGTTGAGCACATTGAAGATGAAATGGGGACTCATCACCGACCGCAAGGCCATCAGCCGCAACTCGCTGATCTTCTTGTTGGCTTCGCTGAGTTCCCGTTCCCTCTTCTTCCTTTCGCTGATATCTTCCGCAAAAATACTTACCCCGATCACTTCAGTCCCTTCAATAATAGGGTTCAACGAGAATTGAAAGTCGATCCCAAAACGCTGTTCCTCCATCTTGATGCGTTCGCCCGCCAGCGCGCTGTGGAGCAACGTTTGCCATTTTTTCTGCTGCAACTCCGCCTGCTCGGTTCCGAGTGGAGGAAACATGTTTGCACCAACGGTAACTTCCTGTCCATACCGAAGCTTGATGTGTCGGGCAAATGGATCGTTGAACATGATCGTATCAAAATTCCGGTCCACACCCCAGATCATCATGTCGGTGTTGTTGATCGTGGCCCTGATGTTGGCCTCGTAGCGCCGGAGTTTCTCCTCGGCATCGCGTTGGGCGGTGATGTCTTCCACTTGCACCACAAAATACAGCGGTGTCGAGTCCTGATCTTTGATCAGCGAGGCATTGACACTCACCCACGCCAACGTTCCATCCTTTCGCACGCATCTTCGTTCGCTGCGTACAGCCTCAGCACTATTGCTGAGAATCAGCTTGCGAAGATCGAAATCCCCGTCGGCGGCGTCCCGCGCGATGATGTCGCTGGTTTTCATTTGCAATAACTCCTCCGGAGTATATCCGACTATCCGCGAAAGCTCATTGTTCACCCTCATCCACTGACCGTCAATCGATACCAACGCCATTCCGATGGCCGAATGTTCGAATGCTCCGCGGAACCTGGCTTCGCTGATCTCTATTTGTCGCTGCGCCTTTCGCAACTCGGTAGCGTCGCGACCCATGACGAGGACTTTGTCATCCTGGAATTTTTGCGAATTCGACTCCACCTCGATTATTCGGCCGTCGCGACAAACCAACCGCCGATGAGTAAAAACCTGTTTGCCACTGAGAATTTCATCCACCTTCAGGGGAACTTCCTTCAATTGATTCGGCTCAATCAGGTCTTCAATTCGCATGGTCAACAATTCCTCCTTGGTGTATCCAAGCGTCTTACACCAGCTTTCGTTGGCATCTCGAATCCTGCCCTCGAAGTCGAGAACCCCGATGAAATCCGACGCCTGTTCAAAGAGCGAACGGTACTTGTATTCACTCTCCCTGAGGGCCTCCTCCGCCGCCTTGTTGTCGGCCTCCGCCTGACGTTTGATGAGCTTGTTCTGATCCTCCAATCGTTGCAGGAGGTTCCTGTTCATTCGCTCTGCGTTTTCCACCATGAGCTTCAACATGAACAGGCTGGCACCGATGGCGAACGCCGATATCAGCGCGCGTACATTGCTGAACTCGTAAAACTTATCGTGGGCGGGGTTCTGCAAATAGCCAACCTGAAAAAGGGCGAAAATCCCATCAAAAAATACAATGGACAGCACCGGGAAACTGAGTCCAAGGAGTAATAATCTTCTCTGCGTCAGTTCAAATAGTAGAAACGGAAAGCACAACCCTACGAGCAGGAACAGACGAAGGCCGACAAACGATGATGACGACATGGTTTCGCCAGTTTTCAGATCGAGGATACTCACGCCGAAAACCAGGATGGGTATCAGGGAACACACGAGAATCCTGCTGGCGACCACAAACCCAGACCGATTGAGGGCAATGGGCGCAAAAAAGAACAGTGAGGCAATCACCAGCCTGGCAGTCACCGAAAAACGAAATCCATAGACAGCAACCAGGGCTACTATGAGAATCCACATGGCGGCACAGCCAATGATCGAGACATAGTTGCTCAGGACGATACTTCTCTTCTCGGAGATCGAGCCCGCCGAATCAGTGCCATAATCAGTGATCCGTCTCAGGAAATTCATGGGGTTGGGCATAAAAGTGAGGGTAAGCCGTGAGTAATGGGAGTCACCACAAAATAACGACAATCCGGCGTAATTAGCCACCGGGTCTTCCCGAAACGCCAAAATCATCCCGACCGAAACCGTGTGCGGTCTCCACTTGCTCACCAAAGTACGCCACCTGTTCATTCACACTGCTGCCCTGTCGCTATCGACCGTAGTATTGCACAAAATTCAAATGCAACACATAACAAACATTTAAAACATGAAAGCATTTTTCAGAATCATGGCAGCAGCTGTCATCGTTTGCTGCATCCAGCCTTCGCTGGCGCAGGAAACGAAAATCCGTTTTTTCGGACAACCGGAAGTAACGAACTCGACGATTACGGAGAAATCGGAGTTCGCCGGCGTGGACCAGTTCGGCCAGTACATCACGACCGACACGACGTACACCAAAACCAATTTTAACTCCGGCAATCTGGTCCTCTTTGTCACTTCTCAACTTGGTGAGCGCATCTCCATTTTGGGTGAGGTTAGCTTCAAGAACGCAAAGAGCCAATCCACCTTCGAAGTCCAGCGATTGATGATGCGCTACTTCATTAAGGACTATTTCAGCATCCGTGTAGGTAAGATGTTCACGCCGATCGGGTACTGGAACAACCAGTTCACGCTGGGTCTCGTATTGCAGCCCACCATTCAGCGGCCGATGGCCATCCGTCCTATCAGCGACGGCGGCGTACTCCAATATCGCGACGCTGGCGTTCAGCTCGAGGGTGAGAACATCACCAGCGCCCGTTTCTTCTACAAAGTACTGGTCGGAAACGGTGTAGGCTACTACGGCTCGAATGACAAAGTCGACAACCACGTTGCTACTACCGTACAAGTTGGAGCCGAGCCTGTTGAAGGACTTAAGCTCGTGGCTTCAGGTATGTTCGACCGGATCGAGAAAGGAAAATCCAACCCGAACGGATCAATCTCCGCGCTTCCGGACAATGGCAACCTCCAGCTATTGGTAGGCTCTGTCGCGTACATGAACCCTTCCAGCAAGTTCGAATTCATTGGCGAGCTCCTCAGCCAGCGCAGCAAATTCCAAACAATGGGAACGTTCAACAGCCACTCGTATTATGCGTATGCCGGCTACAAGATGACTGAAAAGATCACGCCGTACGCCTTGTACAACTCGACCCAGGCTGGAGAATCAGTTACCGTTGGAGATCCATACTTCTCTCCTATCCCTGTCAAGATCGAGCTCCTGACGATCGGTGCGCGCTATCAGTTCAACTCCAGCTTCACATGCAAACTCGAATACGAGGTAAACAATCAGAAATACTTCTACCAGGACATCACCATGGGCGGAGTAAAACTGGATGACGGCTTCACGGGCATTAGTCGTACGAATAGCCTGCGCATGCAGCTCGCCTTTGTGTTCTAGTCTATAACTATTATTCAAAACAGAGACTTCATGAAAACAAGTATTCTTTTCGCGGTTCTCTTGCTCGTCACGATGACCGCGTTCACACCCGCGACGCCAGAGATCGCCATCATCGTCAACAAGGAAAACCCTGTTGCCAAGTTGTCCGCAGGCGAAGTAAAACTCTACTGGCTGCGCAAGATCAAGAAAAGATGGCCTGAGTTGAACAAGAACATCAAGCCTGTTGACCGCTCGTCGAAAAATCCGGAGCAGGATGCGTTCTACGATAAGATCCTGGGTATGAGCGCTGCCGACGTGGAGACCTACTTCAACGCCAGGCAGTATGAAAGCGGCGAGAAGCCGCAGGACAAATTCCCTTCCGACGCCGCAATAATTGACTTTGTGGCCGCGGAAGCAGGAGCCCTGGGTTTTGTTAATGCGGCCTCATTGACGCCTGAAGCCAAATCAAAAGTTAAAATCGTGCTGGTTGTCCAATAGGACAATCGGCACTCTTCCCGAAAATAATTATCAGTTATGTTCAAGACGTTCACCCGATCAATTGTAGGAAAGATAATGATGGGTTACATCGTCATCATTATTCTCGCCTTCGCCACCACCATGGTGAGCATGTACTCCTCCTGGAACGACCGGAAGACAGACCGCAAGGTCTCCGACGCATACTACCCGATGGTATTATCGCTAAAGGAGACGCAAATGCTGGCGTCTGAAAGTTATAAGCTCACCAACAACTGGATCTACCAACCCAGCCTGTCGGAAAAGGAAAAGCTTAGAGGCATCCACTCCACCGATGCGGCGGCCAAGACCCAGGAACTCGGTGAAATGGTCAATCGATTCGAAGATAGTGTGGCAGAGCAAGGTGCAGCCATCCAAAAGGCACTGGAAAAACTTCTGCAGGAAGAGCAGGTGGTGATGAGCAAACTCAGTCATGACACGTCATACAGCGACGACGTGATCGTTGACGAAGCCATCACGGCCATGGACAAGCAAATCACGCCGGCATTTGAGAAGTTAACAACGCTTATCAAGGCAACGACAGAGAACGTCAATCAACTACTTGCCGACGCCAGGGCGCAAAAACAAGCAACGGCTACCACCCTAACCTATGTGTATGTGGGTACTATTCTGCTGTTCCTGCTGATCGGAGCATACGCCACCCGGTTTTCGACCAGGTCAATCAAGAAACCGATCGCTGAGCTCAGTGACCTGATCACGATGCTCTCCCGCGGAAAATTCGTGTCGGTCACGATAAAAAAGGGTCGCGACGAGATCGGCCGGATGGCGGAGGCCATTGAACACATGCTCACGGGCCTGAAAGAAAAAGTCGAGTTCGCAACCAACATCGGAAAAGGGCAATACGAAAGCGACTTTCAGTTGCTCAGTGAAGACGACACCATGGGTGAGGCGCTGATTCAGATGCGCAACAATCTCAAGCAGGCTGCAGACGACGATAGAAAGCGCAATTGGGCTACCGAGGGCCTGGCCAGGTTCGCCGACATCCTCCAATCGAGGAACGACAACCTGAATGAACTTGCAGACCGCATCATCAGCAACCTGGTAACCTACATGAATGCCAACCAGGGCGCCCTCTTCCTCGTCAACGACGACGACCCGAATGACGCCTTTATCGAGATGGTCGCCTGCTACGCGTACAACCGCAAGAAGTACCTGAACAAGCGAATTGAACTGGGCGAAGGAATCACAGGCCAGTGTATCCTGGAACGGGACACTATATATATGTCTGATGTTCCGACCGACTATGTGCGGATAACGTCAGGTCTCGGGGAGGCGCTGCCGAGAAACTTGTTGATCGTGCCGCTTAAGCTCAACGAGAACATTTACGGTGTTGTGGAGATTGCGTCGTTCCAGACCATCGAACCTTACCAGGTTGAATTCATGCAAAAGCTTGGGGAAAGTATCGCTTCAACGATCTCCTCAGTCAAAATCAACAGCAGGACCAAGAAGCTTCTGGAGGAAACGCAGGTTCAAGCTGAACAGATGCGCGCCCAGGAAGAAGAGATGCGTCAGAATATGGAGGAGCTATCGGCGACGCAGGAGGAAATGCATCGCGCCCAAAAGAGAGGCGAGGAAGCATTGCAGGAGATGAAAGAGAAAGAGAAAAACCTCCATGCCATGAAGGCCGATTTTGAAGCACGCGAACGCGTCATCGGTATCTGTACGCTAATATCGGAAACTGATCTGCACGGAAACATCTCGTACGTGAACGACAAGCTTTGCTCCGTTTCTGGATACAGTCGCGAAGAACTGATCGGCGAACCTCACAACATCTTGCGTCACAAAGACATGCCGGCTGCCCTTTTCAAACAAATGTGGCAGACGATTAAGAAAGGCAGTCCGTTTAATGCCGTGATCCAAAATTCGGCAAAGAATGGTGATCACTACTGGCTCGACATCACTGTCAGTCCCATCGCGAACGAGCGCGGTGAAGTCGTCAAGTATGCGAGCATCGGCCATCTTATCGACGACGAGGACCTCGCTATCGTGCGGTGCAATCGCCAGGCAAAGAAGCTCAACCTCTCGGAACTCAGGCCAGTAACTGTTCAGGAAACGTGGCAATAGCACCCCGGAACGGCAGCAGCTCCGACCTGTCCAATCTCATCATCTCAATGGATGAGATCATTGGAAAGTTGAACTCCTTCTTCACACATGCCGTGATATTGAAGACGGACTACCAGGTCGACGCGCTCGGAAGTGAGGTGGAATCATACCTTCGTTTCTCCTCTTCCGAGATCGCGGGGCAGGCTTTCGCGCGGCTGTGCGTCGAGCCCAGAACAGTCGACACGATCAGGGAGGAATTGAGGCGTGGTCACTTCGACGGCATCAACACCACCCTGCTGAACAGGGACCACCAACCCGTGCGGGTGAGTTTGTCTGGCTTCTACCTTGGATTGATTAGTGACATAAACGGATACATCATTTTAAAAGTGAAACTGCTCGAAGACAACTCGTTTCTCCGCAAGGAGCTCGTTACAAAAAAACAGGAACTCGATTCATTCGTCTACCGTACGGCACACGATCTGAGAGGTCCGATAGCAACTATTAAAGGCCTTGTTAATCTTCTGAAAATGCGACAAGATGCACACGAAGTGGACGAGCTTACCGAGCTCATTGAAATCCACGCCAACAAACTCGATGATCGGCTCTTCAAACTATTGTACGTGGCCGACGACAACTACGAATCGGACGACTGCGTGGGCGTCGTCGATCTCGGCAGGTTAAAAGACAGGCTCTGCCAGGTTCTTAAGAACAATTGCCAAATCGAACACCTGGTGTTCGAGTTCCATGCAGGAGACCAAAGCCTTCCGTTCGTAGACGAATGCAGGCTCACGCGGCTAATCAGCAATCTCCTGCTGTACATCGTGGGCTTGCCCATCGCGGCGGTCCCAGCGCAGGGTCAGTTCCGGATTGCCGTGACCTTCGAAAGTTTGCCGGGCAAACTCAACGTAAGGATACACGCAAAGGGATTTAAGGTTACCGACAATATCCGGGAAGCGATCACTCAGCCGGCGTCGCTGTACAATGACGTCCTCAGCTATCCCTTGCTCTTTAATTATTATGTCGCGCAGCGGGATCTGAAAAAACTCAATGGGTTGTTGCTGGTCGAATTTGCTAGCGAGGATGAACAGCTCATCCGCGCTTCATTGCCCCTGTATTTTTCGCCAGCGCGGCAAGGCAAGCGTCAATCAGAAATTCCGGGTTCATCAAACTAGAGTCGCACTAAAAAATAAAATACCGTGCTCCCCACAACCACAGACATCCAGCCGATCTCCGACATCGACATCGCCGACCTCAAAAAGATCGCTGCGCTGGTGTATTCCAAATACGGTTACGACTTCCGCGACTACGCGATGTCGTCATTCAAGCGCAGGATCCTGAGAATACTACAGATCCATCGGCTCACGGTCGACACGCTGCTCAAGAAGCTCAACGACAGGCCGGACTTCATTACCGAATTCCTCGATGAGATCACGGTCAATACCACGGAACTGTTCCGCGACCCTGGCTTCTGGCGTTTACTCCGCCAGGAGATTGTTCCGGCCATTCTGCTCAACACCACCCAATTCCGCGTCCTGCACGCCGGATGTTCCTCTGGAGAGGAGGTGCTCTCCATGGCTATCCTCCTGCAAGAGATGGGATTGTATGATCAGGTAGGAATTACCGCGACCGACATCGACAGCGTAATCCTCGAAAAAGCAAGAGCAGCGACGTATTCGGCGAAAAGCATGGAGCTAAACGAGAAAAACTATATCCGTTTCGAAGGAAAAGCCACGCTCAGGCAATACTACTCCGAAGAAAATGGCAAGGCCGTATTTAACCGCCAACTCCTGCGCAATGTGGAATTCCGCAAGCATGACCTGGTGACTGGAGACGTGTTCAACAAATTCGACCTGATCCTCTGCCGGAACGTGATGATCTACTTCAACCAGAAGCTGCAGAGTGATGTTGTGAAAAAATTGCACGGCAGCCTTTTCAAATACGGTTACCTGTGCATCGGAAACAAGGAGTCGATCATCTGGTGCGACTACGCGAACCGGTTCCTCACCGTCAATCACGAAGAGAAAGTCTTTAGAAAGATTCGCGACTAAAATCAAACGACGGTGACGAAATACAATCTCCATTCATCATACAAGGCTGTGGCCATCGGCGGATCTGCGGGCAGCTTCCAGGGTATCATTCGCATCCTGTCGCGTATCCCTGTTGACTTCTCGCTGCCGATCATCATTGCGATGCATCGCCTGAAGCACGTACGTCACGGCTTCATGGAGGTTGTTGGTATGAAAAGTCGCCTCAAGGTTGTTGAACCCGAAGACAAGGAGCCGATCCGAAGAGGGATCGTGTATCTGGCACCGGCGAACTATCACCTGTCCGTGGAGTTGGGCAATCATTTTTCGCTTTCCACAGAAGAGATGGTGAACAGCTCACGCCCCGCCATCGACATCACGCTCGCCAGCGCGGCGTATGCCTACCGGAATAACCTTGTCGGGATATTGTTGTCGGGAGCCAATCGCGACGGCGGTCAGGGCATGAAAAGCATAAAAGAAAAGGGTGGGCTGACGATCGTTCAGGATCCAAAGGAATGTATGATCAGCACCATGCCAGAGGCAGCGCTCTCACTCACGAAGATCGATCACACCCTGTCGGTCGATCAAATGATCGAATTCATGGAAGAACTTCATCATCGCACCAAATGAAACTCAAACATTTCAAACTCAAATTGACTACCATAACAACAACGCTGTTTGTAGTCGGCATTATTGTCTCCGCAGGCGCATTGTGCAAGCACCAGGAGAATCCGGCGGGCATCGCCATCGCGCAAGTCTGTGGGAGTGTCGGGATCACCTTCTTCGCCGGACTTACGGCCATTCACTTCACGGCCCGATCAGTGCGGCAAACGATCGTGTACCTGGACAAGAAACACAGTGCCATCAAGAACGACGACGCGGCTATGACTTCCGATATTCAGCTCGACGTTGCGCCAATCAATGCAATTCTGGACAAGGGCGAAAACATTTCAGATGATCTCATCAAAGAGATCGCTCGCCAGTTGGAAGCGGGACAGGTTGCCCTCTACGTGGCGTCGGAGTCTGTTCTCGAATTGGAAACGGGATTTGCCCTGCGCGTCGACATGCCGGATTCTTACACCTGCAACTTCGGAGAAGGGCTCGTGGGCAGGGTAGCGAAGGAGGCCAGGAGTTTATACATCGACGATGTGCCTTCAGGATACATCCGGGTTTTTTCCGGGCTTGGTGCCGCGTCGCCGACTTACTTGGCCATCATTCCACTCCAAGATGAGGGTGAGACGAAAGGCGTTCTGGAACTCGCACTCTTCCGGCCACTTTCGCCCGCCACAATTGCCGAACTCGAAAACATTGGAAAACGCTGGGCACAAGCCGGATTGAAGCAAACGAACGCCATATGAAAATCCGGAATATCAAGATCAGCCTGAAGATCGCGCTCTTCGTATTGTTCATCGCGGCGACGGCCGTAGTGGCGGTGATCCAATTGAACAGTCAGGGATCCCTGCCCTTCAACACTCAATATTATATAAGGGCCGGATTTGTGATCTGTGCGTTTTCGTTCACCGTATCGCTGATCTTCGCAGGATCAGTATTGCGCCCGCTTGACGCGATGCATTTCGTCCTCCGGATGGTGTCGAAAGGTGAGCTGCCGGAACAAGCACCCGAGCGATACCGAGACGAGTTCGGCAAGATACAGGAGCGTGTCAACGACCTGGTAGAAATGCTGAAGCGCAATGCGCGTTTCGCAAAGGAAGTCGGTGAAGGAAATTTTGATACCCCCTTCCATCCCGCCAGCGTCAACGACTCGCTCGGTCTAGCCTTGATCAACATGCGCAACAACCTCCAGGCCAACGATCGCAAAGAGAAGGAACACAACTGGATCGTCATCGGCCTCGCGGAAGCTGGAAATATCCTTCGCGCCCATGACTCATTGAAAGACCTCGGTGACGATATCATCAGGTTCACCGTCGGGAAAGTCGACGCCATCCAGGGAGCCTTCTATCTCGTGAACGGCTCTTCTATCGAACTATCAAGCGCGTTCGCCTACAACCGCAAAAAATATATTCAAAAAACACTGGCCATCGGCGAAGGGCTCGTCGGAGAGGCTGTTGCAGAAAAAGACCTGATCCTGCGCACGGAGATACCCGACTGCTATTTGTCTATCTCCTCCGGTATCCTCGGCGACAAGAAGCCTTCATGCATCCTGATCATGCCGCTCATCGCCAATGACGAGGTACTTGGAGCGATCGAACTCGCAGGCTTCGAAAAATTCAGCGCCACGCAGATAAACTTCATTAAGGAGCTCAGCGTGATGCTGGCGCGCACCATCTTCAACATCACCGTAAACGAGCGGACGCGTGCCCTGTTGGCGGAAGCACAGTCCATGAGCAATGACCTGAAGGAACAACAAGAGATACTTCGTCAGAACGCCGAAGAGATGCAGGCTTCACAGGAAGAGTTGACACGGTCGAACGCCAAGCTCGAGGAACAGATTGAAGAAGTGAACCGCACGCGTAGCCGGATGCAGCTGCTCCTGGAGAACGCTTCCGAGGTCATCACCATTTATGAGGAAGATGGCACGATCCGATACATCTCGCCGTCCGTCCAGACCATTCTCGGATATGCGCCCGCGGCGATGCAGGGTGCCCGCGACCTGGAGAACGTGCATCCCGACAGCCGGGACGTCTACATGGACCTCTTCCAACGGATGAAGTATTCGACCGGGATGAAGGTGACCGCTCAATTTCAATACAAGACCAGCGATGGGGATTACATCTGGCTTGAGGCGACGGGTACGAATTTCATGTCGAACGCGGCTATCCACGGATATGTCCTGAACTCACGCGACATCACGCAACACCGCAGAGCTGAACAGGAGCAACGGATGAGAAGTAAGATGCAGGCGCTGTCGGAAAACTCGCCCGACCTGATCACGCGACTGGAGAATGGCCTGATTAGTTACATCAACCCCATCATCAGACATTACACTGGTTCCGATACGGACGCTTTCCTCCATAAAGAGGCGAGTAGCGTTGCGCTGGACAAGTCGGTACTCGAAAACTGGCTGCAAATCACTGAAGAGGTGAGTCGCACGGAAACGACGATCTCGAAGGAAATGAATTTCCCGTCGATACTCGGAAACCGCGTCATGCAGGTGAATGCGATTCCGGAGTTCGACGAACAACAGAAATTGGAGTCCGTACTGGTGGTGTCGCATGATGTGACCGAAAGAAAGTTGATAGAAATCGACATCCAGCACAAAAACAAGAACATCAACGACTCGATCAACTACGCGAGACGCATCCAGAACGCGATCATGCCCGACTCCAACGCGATCTCATCGGCGCTGCCCGACTCATTCATATTGTATAAACCCAGAGACGTCGTCAGCGGAGACTTCCCGTGGTTCTTCAAACGCGGGGACGATCTCTACATCGCGGCTGTGGACTGCACCGGCCATGGTGTGCCCGGAGCACTGTTGTCCCTGATTGGATACTTCCTCCTGAACGACATTGTGAGAAGCCGGCGGGTAGCGGATCCGGGCAAGATACTCGACCTGCTTGACGAGGGTGTCATGCTGACGCTGCGACAAGATCAGTTCGACGCAGCAACCAAAGATGGAATGGATATCGCCTTATGCCGTATCAATGTCAAGGCCGGAGTCGTGGAGTACGCCGGCGCCCACCGTCCACTCTATGTTATGAAAGAGAGCGGTCTGGAGGAAATCAAGGGCAACCGATTCCCTGTCGGCGGTGGCAAGTTCAAGAACAGGACCAATTTCACCACTACGCGAGTCCAGATGACCCCGGGTGACGGAATCTACTTCTGTTCGGATGGTTTCCCCGATCAATTCGGTGGACCGGAGAAAAGCAAGTTTGGATCAAAACGACTGCGCGAGCTGATCCAGCAACTGCATCATAAGCCTGCTATTGAGTCGGCGACGACATTCAAAGAAGAGTGGGAAGCCTGGCGCGGCGACGAGAAACAAACCGATGACGTGTTGTTGATCGGGATCAAATTTTAGGAAGTATTCAAAATATCATATCAAACCCAACAAAAATGACTCAACAAATGGAATTTATTCATGACCTGAATCAACGCATGGCCAAACACGAAGTCGTGCTGGTCTATCGGGGTGATTTCACCCAGGAGACCACCAAATCTATCCTGGCGATGGCGGAGCGAAACCTGGAAGTCTCCGGTGAAGAATCAAACATCAAGAAGAAGATCTTCAATGTCATGGTGGAAGCGCTCCAGAACATTGTCAAACACAGCGATGAGGGAAAAGAACGCGCTGGAGAGGTTTCACCGCACTCGGCTATTTTCCTGATTGGTCACGAGCATGGCAAATACTCGATCATGTCCGGCAACCCAGTGAAAAACGAAAATGTAGCCAACCTTCAGGCCGCGCTCGAACGGGTCAACAGTCTCGACAAGGATGGTCTGCGCGAATTGTACAAGGAAATTATCAAGAGCACCACGATCTCCGAGAAAGGTGGCGCTGGTTTAGGGTTTGTCGACATGGCGCGGAAGTCTGGCGAAAAATTGCAATGGACGTTCATCCCGCTCGACGAACAGTACTCCTTCTTTTGCCTGAGGGTGAATATCGCGAAGCAAATGGTAAGTGTTCTTTAGTCACATTAAAATCATAAGTAAAATGGAAGTTTTAAATCTTGAGGGTACGGCCGACACGCCGAAAATCATTCTGGATAAGGAGAAAAACATCTTTGAGATCTCGGGGCGTTCGCTGCCGGAAGATTCGGCCGAGTTCTACAGGCCGGTCATTGAATGGATCTCCCGCTACGCGGAGCAACCGAATGCCATGACTGAGTTTATGTTTAAGCTCGACTACTTCAATACTGCCTCGTCGAAATTGATCCTTGACGTGTTGTCAAACCTGGAGGATATTGAAGGTATGAAGATCCTCTGGTGTTACCCGGAAGGTGACGAGGATTTGGAAGAAGCCGGAAAAGAATTTTCGGAGTTGGTTGAATTGCCGTTCGAGTACAAGTGCATCTGACAAGAAAAAGGTGTCACCAAACGGCCGATGTCACCTAACCAAGCCGTTGACCTTTCAGCCTCCCGTTGTTTTGGACGGGAAAATGTCTTATTTTATGATGGAAATCCCACTCCACATGATACGCAGCATCATAGTCGATGATGAAGCCAAAAGCCGTGAGAGCTTGAGGATTCTTATCGAAGACTATTGCGAAGGCATTGCTGTTCTGGCAACGTGCCAGAATGTATTTGAGGCGGAAAGCGCAATCAATGAGCTGAAACCCGACCTGGTCTTCCTGGACATCCAGCTGCAGCGCGAGACGGGCTTCGACCTGCTCTCCAAGTACAAGGATTTCCCGTTTGACGTAATCTTCACAACGGCCTACACGGAATACGCGATCAAGGCATTCAAGTTTTCTGCCATCGACTACCTGCTGAAACCCATCGACATCGGCGAACTGCGGGCGGCGATCAGGAAAGTGGCACAGGCGCGAGACACCGCCATCACGGCGAGGCTGCAGCAGCTCCTCCAGAACCTGAAGGTCGAGTCGCCTGAAAACTACAAACTCGCGTTACCGACCGCCGACGGCCTGGTCTTCATCAAAGTAAATGATATCCTGTACTGCGAGGCTTCGGGCAACTATACGGAGATTGTCATGGCCGACAACAAGAAATATCTCGTGAGCCGCACGCTGAAAGAGTATGACGAGATGCTGGCTGGCCAAAATTTCTATCGGATCCACCACTCTCACCTGATCAACCTCAACGGCATAAAGAAGTACGTCCGCGGTGACGGGGGATACGTTGTCATGAGCAACGAGAAGTCACTCGAAGTCTCGAAGCGGAAGAAGGAAGGGTTTTTGGCAAGGATAAGGGTTTAAAATAGTCCATTGTCCATAGTCGACCTGTCCGCCGAAGTTTAGCGTTGGGTTATGCGGAGGCCACGTAGGCGGATAGTCCATAGTAGAGTAGTGTTGCGAGGAGAGTGATCGCTGCGAAGTCCACAGTGCACGGTCGACAGACCACGGTGCGGTAGTTCCGATGTCTCTTTGACTGAAAAACCGGCCTATGAATCTGACCTGCAAACTACTTCGGTCCCCCGAAATCCAAACCCAAGGCACAACGAACCACAACGGACACGACGCTCACTGTAATTATGGGTTGTGCAAAGCCTACATCAGACTCAATCTGACCGGTGCCTGGTGACCGGCGACTGGCGACCTACACGTCCAACTTGGAACCAGGAACCCGGAACGCGGAACCATTTTTCCCACGCTCGCCCTTGCATCCCTAAAGGGAGCCACCGCGCTTATTCACGAATTCGCAATAGCACATCAATCAAAGGCCAA
>CAZLWX010000096.1:0-14764 GCA_964563295.1 uncultured Roseivirgaceae bacterium
GAAAGGATCCTGTTGAATATCTCGAAGCAACAGCAGAATGAATACAACGACCTTACGTCTAATCTACAGCCGATCAGCGAAGAGAGAGAGAAATTGATTAAGGAACGTATCCGTGAGTTTCGCTCCTTCAATCAATCTGCGGTTTCTGTTGATTCCGGACGAATTATCTTCAACCGCTACTGTAATGCGTGCCACCGCCGCGCCAATCAGATCGGTATTGGCCCTCAACTACACGGCATTGGAAAGAGGGGGCCGGAGGCGATCATCGAAAAAATACTGGATCCCAATCGAAATATTTCAAAGGCATTCCAGAACTACACCATTCGAATGAAAGACGGACAAGTGCTCGTTGGGCTCTATCGCCGCGAGCAAGGCGCCGCGATCGTCTTCGCCGATATGACGGGAAAAGAGTTCACCGTTGCGAAAGCGGACATCCAAACCAAGGAGGCATCACGCTACACGTTGATGCCCGACAACTTTCGGGAAACCATTTCGCCGCAGGATTTCAATGCCCTGGTCGCTTATCTATTAACCTGGTAGTCTATGGGTTCCAAGACCACCCTTTATCTAACAGTCAGCCTCCGCATCCTGGTCATTGCCTTGGTGCCCATGCTTTACTTAACACAATGCAGCCGCGGCAAAAATGCCGTTGTCTCGGACCAGTTTAAGAAGCATACCCTTACGAATGATTTTATTTCCGAAGGCGTTGCCGTCGCCGATGTCAACAAAGATGGCCACAACGATATCCTCGCGGGCATGTTCTGGTTTGAAGCGCCTTCCTGGACACGGCGTGAGATTGACTCGGGCAGGACTTTCAAGCCCGAGACGGAATACAGTGACTCGTTTCTGAATTTTACAACGGATGTCGATGGCGACGGATGGGATGATCTCATTGTAATAGATTTTCCCGGTACAAGCGCCGTGTGGTATCAGAATCCACGCAACCAGGGAGGTCATTGGAAAAAGTATCTTATATATGACTCTGTTGGAAATGAGTCACCCATGGTGGCGGACATTGACAATGACGGTAAAATGGATCTCCTGGGCGGCGATGTAACGGATGGAGGCCAGGTGGTTTGGTTCAAGGGACCGTCTGGCCCGGAAGACCTGGCGTGGCAACGGTTTCCCATCAGTTCGAAAGGGTCTCCCGGCGCCGCACGGTTCTACCATGGTCTCGGATTTGGCGACGTTAACGGCGATGGTCGTAGCGATGTGATTATCAAGGACGGCTGGTTCGAAGGGCCGCTGGATCCCAAACAACCCGATTGGCCATTTCATCCTACCAGGATTAGCGAACCGTGCTCGCAGATGTATTTGCTGGACGTCAACGGCGACGGGTTACAGGATATCGTGAGTGCTTCGGCTCACCTGTCTGGCGTGTGGTGGCAGGAACAAACACGTGACAAGGATGGGGATATTTCCTTCAGTCAACATGTAATAAGTTATGCCTTTGCGGAATCTCACGCTGTAGTGCTGGCGGACATGAATGGCGACGGACATCCTGATATCGTAACGGGAAAAAGAAGCCTAATAGGTCGAAACAGTTGGAAAAAGAACCCTGGAATTCACGGGCCCCCTCTGCTTTATTGGTACGAGTTCACACCCGGAGAGGAGCCATACTGGATCGCACACCTGATCGATGACGGCTCTGGTGCGGGATTGAATCTGACCACGAGCGACATGAACAATGATGGCCGCAACGATATTGTCATCAGCAACTTCAAGGGCGTTTTTTTGTTCGAGAACTTAATGGAGGGATCCTCAAGATAAATTTATCGCTGAAACAATGACTCACACCCATTACACAACAAAATCAATCCTGACAGGACTCGTAGTAGCCCTCGTTGGAGGATGCGCCACGACGCCACCAGCCGAGGTAAAATTCAAGAAACTCGTTTTGTGGGACGACTTCTACACGGAAGCAGTCGCTGTTGCCGACGTTAACAAGGATGGAATCAAAGATATCATGGCGGGAGCGCGATGGTTTGAAGGGCCAGATTGGAAGCCGCATAATATCTGGCAGCACGCCAAGTTCGATTACACTAAAGGTTACAGTGATTCCTATCTGAACTATGCCAGAGACATCAACGACGATGGGTGGGTTGATCTCATCGTCTTCGACTATCCCGGAAAGGAAGTGCATTGGTACGAAAACCCCGCGGGAGAAGAAGTGCATTGGAAAAAGCACCTCATCGATTCGACGGCTGCGAACGAATCGCCGATGCTTGTCGATGTCAATGGCGATGGACAGACAGCGTTGGTCTTTAGTGATAAAAAGCGAGGCCTGATGGCTGCGTATACGCCCGTCGTAGAGCATGGGGAGTTGAACTGGGTAGAGACCCCCATCAGTGAACCCGGCTCCAATTATCCGGGAATGTTCGGCCATGGCCTTGGATGGGGAGACGTTAATGGGGATGGAAGAAATGATGTACTCTTTAAGGGCGGTTGGTGGGAGGCGCCCGCCAAAGTTACCGGCGCGGCATGGACATTTCATGAGGCTAAACTGGGTGAAGACTGCGCGCAGATGATCACGTGGGACTTCGATGGCGACGGCGACAGCGATGTGTTATCATCTTCGGCTCACCGCTATGGCGTATGGTGGCATGAGCAGGTTAAGACCGCCGACGGTTCAAGTGATTTCGTTACCCATACAATTGATTCTACGTTCTCTGAATCCCACAGCATCGTGCTTACGGATGTCAACAATGACGGAAGTCCAGACTTTATCACTGGAAAGCGGTTTTATTCTCACCAGGGCCGTGGTCCCGGCGGGCAGGAGACACCCGTGTTGTATTGGTTCGAGCTGTCTAAGGGCAAGACAGGTGGTCCTGAATGGATCCGGCATACGATCGACACCGACTCTGGCGTAGGAATTCAGTTTGTCGCCGAAGATATGAACGGAGATGGCAAAGTGGATATCATAATTGGCAATAAGAAAGGGGTCTTTTACTTTGAGCAGTTGTGAATGAAAGAGACCGTCGCCCAAACTTTTTAGGAAACCATGCAAATGGGAACAGAACAGAAAGATGAACAAGATCTGAAACTATTTTGGGCTTGCTTTGTTGCCTTGGTGACAACGTCATTTGGGTTTATTCTTCGAGCCCTTACATTGCCGCAATGGGGCGAGGAATTCAATCTAACCAACACGCAAGTTGGCGAGATTGCCGGTGTCGGACTTTGGCCATTTGCGATTAGCATTGTATTGTTCAGTCTGATCATTGACCGGATTGGTTACCGTAATGCAATGATCTTCGCGTTTGCGTGCCACGTCGCGTCGGCGGCGCTAACCTTCTTCGCCACGGGATATTGGACGCTTTACACGGCGACATTCCTCATGGCGATTGGGAACGGAACGATTGAAGCAGTGATTAATCCGGTGGTGGCGACGATGTTCCCGAAACAAAAAACGAAATGGTTGAACATCCTGCACGGAGGCTGGCCGGGTGGTTTGGTACTGGCGGGAGTGCTGGCCCTCTTGTTGGGCCCGGAGACAAGTTGGAAACTGAAGATGATCCTGATACTCCTGCCGACACTGGCTTACGGGGTCATGATGTTTGCGCGAAAGTTTCCGGTGAACGAACGTGTCCGCGCGGGAGTGTCCTACATGGAAATGTTGAAAGAAGTAGGTGCTCTGGGTGCACTGACGGTGACAGCTCTTATCGTGTTCCAGGTAGGCTCCATCTTTGCGTGGTCGTTGATGGTGAACATAGCCGTTACTATCGCGATTGTTGCCGTTTTTGCGGCGTATGTTCAGACGCTGGGGCAGCCGATCTTTATAATCCTGATCTTGCTGATGTTTCCGCTGGCAATCACAGAGCTCGGCACAGACAGCTGGATATCGGAACTGATGGCGCCTGAAATGGAGGCCATAGGCGTACAACGCGGATGGATATTGGTCTATACGTCGGCGATTATGATGGTCCTGAGGCTTTCTTCAGGCTCGATAGTTCATCGAATCCTTCCACTGCACCTGCTGGCCGTGTCATCGGCCGTAGCCTGCATGGGATTGGTTCTCTTCTCGATGTCGACCGGTATCATGGTGCTGGTGGCGGCGACGTTGTTTGCGCTGGGAAAAACCTTTTTGTGGCCCACCATGCTCGGAGTTGTTTCCGAACGATTTCCGAAGGGTGGAGCGCTGACGATAAATATCACAGGCGGGGTGGGGATGATGGCAGCCGGAGTCATTGGCGCTGCGATCGTCGGATTTGTACAGGATACCTCCATCGACCGAAAATTGCGGGAGTCACAGCCCACACTGCACCAGGCATACGCGACTCAGCCACATACGAGCATCTTTGGCGACTACAGGTCGATTGACCAGGTGAAGCTGGCTACAGCGACAAGTGCCGAGCGCGACATCGTTGAGTCCATCAAAGGAGAGGCCAAGAAGGGAGCGTTGCGTACCGTCGCTGTCTTTCCCGTGATAATGCTAATGGTATATGTTAGCTTGATCCTGCATCTCCGCAAACGGGGGGGCTACCGGGTTGTCGTTCTCGACGCTATCGGACAGAAGCCGCTGCCTGAAACGATGGAGCAATCGGACCGGACCTAATCTCATTCCCTTATGTCCAATGGAAAGAAAATAAATGTTGCGATTGTTGGCCTTGGATTCGGAGCTGAGTTCATCCCAATATATCAGAAGCATCCCAATGCCGAAATGTATGCGATCTGTCAGCGCAACGCCCGAAGATTGAACGAGGTGGGTGATGCCTTTGGAGTGGGGATGCGGTACTCGAGTTTTGAAAAGCTTTTGGAGGACCCCAATGTAGATGCGGTACATATCAACACGCCAATACAGAGTCACGCGGCGCAGACCATAGCGGCATTGAGAGCGGGTAAACACGTTGCCTGCACTGTACCGATGGCCGTGACCATAGATGAGTGCAAACAAATCGTGGATCTTGTTGCGCAGACCGGTCTCACGTACATGATGATGGAGACCGTAATCTACAGCAGGGAATTTCTATTTGTAAAGGAGATGTTTGAGAAGGGAGAGATGGGCCGAATTCAGTTTTTACGTGCCTCTCACCAGCAGGAAATGGCGGGGTGGCCCGGGTACTGGGAAGGTCTGCCGCCCATGCATTACGCCACACATTGCGTGGGGCCGGTTCTTGGACTGATGGACAGCCGCGCAGAGTGGGTTTCGTGTCTTGGTTCCGGGCGGATCCAGGAGGACCTCATTTCCAAATACAATTCTCCATTCGCCATTGAAACGTGTCATATCAAACTTAAGGACTCAGATGTTTCGGCCGAAATCACGCGGTCATTGTTTAATACAGCGCGGCAATACCGCGAGAGCTTCGATGTTTATGGTTCGTTGAAATCATTTGAATGGTCGCTGGTCGAGGGCGATGATTACGTGGTTCACGCGGGCGAAAGGCCTGAAAAGATTAAGGTCCCCGATTTCGGTCATCGGCTTCCCGCCGAAATTGCGCCTTTTACTACCGCTGGTGTTTATGATAAGGATAGCAATAAACATTTGTCGTTTATCCAAGGGTCGGGACACGGGGGATCGCACCCTCACCTCGCACACGAGTTTATCACAGCCCTGGTAGAAGGAAGAGAGCCAAACCCCAACGCTGTTCGGTCGGCCAATATCACTTGCGTAGGGATCCTTGCGCATGATTCGGCTAAGAACAATGGCGAGGTTAGGCACTTGCCCGAATTCACATTGACATGACATACGCTGGATGGGGGAGCCAAATTCCAGGCCTGGAGTTCCTCATTAAGCCGTGCTGTCGCTGGAACTGGTGATAGCTCGCTTCACACCGGTAGCAGGTTTAGATAGGTTTGGTTGGGTAAGTAGGAGACCCGAAATGTTCCAGAACAAAGTAGGGCTCTTCTCCGGCCCCCCAGGCTACCTGGCGATATCGTATATGATCAGGATAATAAACAACGCCAGCAGTACCAGTCCCTTGATTTGATTGATCGCAATCCGCTCGTTCATAGCTCGTTCTTTTTTGATGTAAAGGTCACTTCACGACCAGAAAAATGCATCGGGAAAAACCTGATTTTTGGGTGTTCCCATAGGCAGTGCGTTGCGATCGTTTGCAGGAGGTGAAAAACGGTCTCTTTGGCTGGATGTAGAGTGAAAATCAGGGATTACCCTGACGAGTCCAGTTTGTAGTTTGTAGTTTGAAGTGGGGGAGTTTCTGGTTCCAGATTCGGCGCATTGGTGCTTGGAATTTAATTCGGGCCAGAACAAAAAAGTAAACCCAACAGACCGGCGACCTATACGGTCTGCTGGCAAATAACAAAGAACACCAACACTTAATCGCTAAGATGCACCCTGCAACCTGGAACTACTTGAAACCTGCAACCCTGCAACTTTGGAACTCCTTGAAACCTGCAACCTGTAACCTGCAACCTATTTCACGTCGATCAACAAGTTCCCCTTCATACTGTAGACCACGATTGTGTCCCTACCCTGGGTGCGGAAGCCGACTGATTCGAGTTCGAGCCTTGTTCGAATTCTGCTAGCCGCGCTGGTCAAGGTCATTTCCTCCTTCGAAAAACCTGAGTGCCCTGTTCCATGGCCTGCCATCAAACGCGTCAGGAAGGTGCTGGTGCCCAGTGAAACTCTGTCATCGCCGGTGGATAAGATCAGGTCGTCATTGATGTACGTCGGAAATTTCAATGCAAACACCTGTTGCCCGAGTTCATAATATTCCAGGGTATCGCCGGAGTTGTGATCGAATTGAATCATGAGATCATAACCCTGGACATCCGTGATGTTTCCGGAACTGAAGTCTGCACTGTAAGTGAAATACTTTTCACCGATAGATGGTGCCCGGTAAAAGCTCAATCCCATGGTAGTCATATAGGCTTCCGCCTCGGCGGGGCGCTGCCACCGGTTGAGGGTGGTGTCCGGCACGGCTATCATCGAGTCAATATCCTGGCGATACCAGCTCCGGATGGATTCGAAGCCGTGGTTATCATCGAGGTAGGAAAGGATCGACCTTATTTCGCTGTGAAGGGAATCGTTTACCCGCGAGTCATTCGGATGTTCATTGCCCGCCGCGAACAACAGGGGCAGGCTGTCCGGGATCCATAGAACCTCGTTCTCGATCTTTCCATCCTCGAGAATATTATTGTTTTCTAGAATGGTGCGCAATCGCTGCACCTGGCTTCGTTCGCTGACCGAGAACATGCCCCAGTAACCAAAAGAACATGCGACCAGGATCGCGGCCAGAGAGACTGGAATAAACTTGATGTTTGTTCTTCCGCTGGCGAAATAAATACAGGTGATCGTGAGCCATACGCCCAGCAACACGATGATGTAGCGGTTGATCGTGATACCGTAGTCGCCGATCCGCATACCGACGGCGATGAACAGCAAGACGACCAGTGGCATGAGCACAACATAGTAGATGCGTGAGAATCGACTTATCCAGGTGTTTCCGGGCAAATTCCCGTAAGGATGAACGAGAAGGAGATTAAGGATACCAAGCACAGCCACGCACGCGATCAGGTACGACACCAGGCCTTTGGGCCAGTTCCATTGAATCACAATCTTGGCGGCGTACAGGTAGAGGATCACCAGGTAAAGGATCAATAAGGGGAACAGCACGTATTGGCAAAAGACCTTGATCCCCCGCGGGTACTCGGTGAGGCTTTCGAGCTCATCAAATCGCTGGGGCATACCCGAAACGAAGAACCAGGTGTTGAACAACCCGCCAATGAGGATGAAGAGGTCAAAAAACAGTTTCTCATGTAGGTCGATGTCGAACAGGAAGTCCAGCGAACCCAGTGCGATAGCCAGACCCGCGTACAACACGCCTGAATACAGCACGGAGAGAAGGAACCTCAAAAACAGAATGCGGTTGTATTGCCAAAATCCGTTGAGCTGGCCGCGTTGAAGGAATGGAATGAATGCCACCAGCAGATGCACGGTGATATTGTAAACCGTGTACCGGATGTAGGGCACCGACACATTGTGGGTCGATTCCTTATCGGGAAAAGTAAAATACAACACCACCAACAGCAGCGTTGCCGCAAGCTGAATATAGACTCGTGTGGTTCGTTCCAGATGTTTGCTTTCGCAGAATACCGTCGAACTGAAATACAGCGGAATACCGATCGCCGCACACAGCATCGCGTTCAGCATAGGGAAAATGTTTTGAATATCGTCGTATTCTTCGGTCAGGTAGATCCCAAGCGTCACCGCGACCGCCGATGACGCGATGACCAATGGAAACAGCGCGAGTGATGTTTGTGCAGTCCTGATCAAATAGGTGAGGGAAGGAAGTTTCATAGTGGAGGCTGATACCCAAATATAGCGCCCGGCTGCTGGTTTCTGAAAAGCCAAAGGGCCTTTTTTCCAAGTGGTGTTGCTTAGTTGGCAAGACTCAAGCAATTATATAACTCTTTCAAAAGATTGAATAAATCCCACGTGGCAGGCCTGGCGTTTATTTGCATAACAAAACAAAACAGTTATGAACCAAGTAAATGCGAATTGCTCATGCGTTGTTTGCCTTTGCGGTCCTGATTGTGCTTGTGGCACAACCGCGAACAAATAACCTCGCCCATTCCTGCGGACATGCTCACTGATTAGTTCGACACATCAATCTATCAGGAACCGCCTATAGCCGGAGGTTCCTTTTTTCTAGTCGTCAGAAGTCGAGACGATAATAAAACAGTGGTAAAAACCCAAGTTGATATTCCTTCTTGATGTGGCTGTCCGTTTTATCGACGTTGATTGGCACGTAAGTGAGCTTAAGAATATTCTGTGTGTTGAAAACATTGACCAGGTCGATGGCGATCTCATGCGTGACTTTCGCGCGGTTGATCTTGTAGTTGAGACGGAGATCTGCCCGGAAGTACGGCGCGAACTGCCTGGAATTCCGTGAAGCGTCCACCCAAATCACATCGCGGTCGATTTCCGACTGTGCAATGTCGACATCTCCATAGCGTTTTCCGCCGGCGGTTGTCATTCTTCCTCCGAGTGACAAGCCATTCCTTCGGTTGAGCAACCATTCCTTGGTCGCCAGCATGTTGAGCACGTAGTTGCCGTTGAAATCGGTATCGCGCCAGATCTGGTCGCTGCCCTGGTACTTCGACTCGAATAAGGAGCCTGTTACGAGAAAAAGATAACCGTTGCTGTAGAACTTCTCCAGCGTCACTTCGATGCCATAGTTTCGGCCGATTCCTTCATTGACCAGGGTATCGGGGAAGAATCGACTAAACCCGGCTCCGGTGTTTAACACGGAAAACGATGAGGGCTTCTTGTCGACCGGTATCTGGTACAGGTGCTGGTAATACACTTCGGTTTTCAGACGAAAGTCTTCACCCAAGAATTTCTCGTACCCGCCGACCAGGTGAATGCTCCGAGAGAAGTCCATTCCTTTATTGTGGGGCAGAGGATTTCCCTGGGCATCGTTGCTGACGCCGTAGAAATACAGGTAGGTGGGTTGAATCTGACTGTGCATACCGGCGGCGAGATTGACGCTGGCTTTTTCACTGACATGCCACCGTGCTCCCAGTCGCGGTTCTATCGGCGCAAAGCTTTCGCTCAATGAAAAGTATTGGCTATGTATACCGGCGACGATGCTAACATTTTCAGAGAGGTGCAATTTCCATTGTATAAAAGGTTGAACAAGAAGGCCAGTTTCACGGCTGTTCCATCGTGTTCTCCACGTTCCATATTGTGGATCAGCTTCGTTGATGTTTCGCACGCTGTCGCGGAAATCGAAGAAGTATTCGTCAGCGTTGAGGCCCGCGTTCATAACGCCTCTGCTTTTTAGTTTTCGGGAGTACAGCAATGCAACGGATGCTTTTGATTGGCCAAAGCGATAGTTGAGAACGGACTGGAGTGAATCGACCTCGAGGCTAACGGAATCGCGATAGACTAGTTCATGATAGGCGTCGACTGCTTCACCGGAGACGGCCACTGATGCGGAAAAGAAAGTCGAGGTGTTGACCGGATATTGGTAGCTGGCGCCGATGACGGACGACCCCGTCTTGAAATACTGATCGCGGTCGTTTTCGCCGTAGATATTCCTGTCCGTGGGTTTCTGGTCGCTGATCAGGATGTCGATGTTGCTTCGGCCGCCCAGTCCGAAGAAAGAAAGTGAGCTGCCGTTCTTTTGGCGGAAATTAGCCTTGAAGGTAAAATCCTGGTACCGCGGAACAGCGTCGGTTCCGATATCAATACCCAGCTTATTGAAAATTGCCAGTGTGGAATACCGGTAGGCAGCCAGGTACGACGACTTGGTCTTCTTCGAGATCGGCCCCTCGGCGAACAACTCTGTTCCCAGGAATCCGAATTGTCCGCTGAACTCGTGCTTCTCGTTGTTCCCATTTCGCAGTCTGAGGTCGAACACTCCTGAGATGCTGTTTCCAAACTCGGCAGGGAAAGCACCGGTGAAGAAGTCGGAGTTCGCCAGTGTCTGGTTATTGATCATGCACACTGGCCCTCCCGCCGTGCCGGGAATATTAAAGTGATTGGGATTTGGTATGTTGATGCCTTCCAGTCTCCAGAGAACTGCCTGCGGGGAATTTCCACGAATGACGATATCGTTTCGTGAATCGTCGGCGCCTTGCACGCCGGCGAAGTTCGAGGCCATGCGCGCCGGGTCACCCCGGCTTCCGGCGTACCGTTGCGTTTCTTCGATCGTGAAAGATCGGGCACTTCCACCCAAGGCCATTTCATGGGAAGCATTTCCATCGTGACTGGCGACCACTGCAATTTCTTCAAGGCCAATGGCCACAGACTCCAGTTGAACATTGAGCACGACTTCTTTTGCGGAGGTCACCACCACATTGTTCATGAACACATCCTTACGACCCACAAATGAAATCTTGATTTGGTGTCTTCCGACGGGCACGTTTTCGATTCGGAATTCGCCGTTTTCGTCGGTTTGGGCTCCGCGAAAAGAGGTGGTGTCGGAAATCAGCAGCACGGTGGCGCCGGGGAGCGGATACTGTGCGTCGGCGTCAACAACCGAACCACGGACGGTTTGTGTCAGATTTTGTGCACGACTCTCAGGAAAGGTGAGGATAGCCAGCACAACGGCCAGGTATTTCATAGCTAGTCGAGGTTTTCACGGGTTTTCGGATCCAACCTTAAAAAGGCCAGGAACCGGCGCGCCCATTCAAAGCTCGCTTTTGTAATCCTCATCTTTTACGGAGAGGCAAAAAAAATATTTATGAAAGGGGCAAGTATTGCATTTTCCGCAGGAAACGCGGTATAGGATCCCCGGATTCAGGGGTGTTAGAAACTCGCGATCCTCCGGCGGTAGAAGTAAATCCCTACCGCGAACAGGACGTTTTTGATGATATTATTTACGTTATGAATACTCCAAACCAGCGATCCCAGCGCAGCTTCCATTTGGGTGAAGATATGACTTCCTACCACAAACAAGAAGAGACTTAACCCGAAGTAGATCATGACCCCCGAGTTGATCCATATGAAGCTGTTGCTGTAGTAGGTGGCCGTTGGAATAGTCGAAATCGAATAGAGAAAATACGCTACGCTGTATGTGATCATGATCATGCCCGTAATTACCCACATCAGCGTTTGGTATTCGAAGAAACTCTGAATGTAGATCGTTACAAGTATGAACGACTGGATGTATACCGCCAAGCCGATCCAGACAATAATTCGACGCGTATTCAGGAACAGGACTTCATAGTAAAACCATGACAAGAGAAAGAAGAGGACCGTGTAATAAATATTGAAAAGGACTACGGTGGACTCCTGCTCCCGAAAGAGCAGAAATCCGACGATGTCGCACAGCCCTGAGACGATCACGATGGTGCCGATGATGTGCACCCGCCGGGAAGCGTATGTGATGCGCGAGATGTAGACGGCCAGCGGCACCAATAAAGAAACATTGGAGGCAATCCTAATAATCTCCGCGATCTTGAGTGATTCCATTTCCAACTACGCTATTAATTTATTCCACATGGAGGGCATGGATTGGAGGCATCGAACGTCCTGCCCTCCTCATCCTGCGATCTTCCAAGAATTAAGTCTTCATTCCATACGACCAATAAAAGTTGCGGTGTCAGGTTAAGGACATTGATGCCAGGTTCGATATCGAGATGTTCGAAATATGGAACAGCCTGGATGTCATCAAAAATGTTCGCTCCGAAAAAATGAAACCAAATATCGGAGGGATGGGCGTTCTTATAGTTGGTAGCCCAGGATTGGGCCGTGCTCTGGCTTATGGTGTTGCCGGAGTTGGCATCGACATAAATCCGGCCCGGGATCGACGACCATAACGACAGCGACGTTTCCACGGGAATCAATATGATGTGCTTTGTTCCCCAGACATCTGTGCCGTAATGAAAGGCGACTCCCACAACGTTGCTCACCGATGACAGGATCGACTCTACCTGACCGGCGGACACCTCATAATTTTCGAACAGGCTTGCCCGTCCGGAGGAATTGTTCTGGTCCTGATAGTAATCAATCCACTGCATTCCGGTTTCGAAAGGGATCTCCTCACCAACGGTCTTGTAGAAGTCCGTTTCGCTGGGCGACGTGACGGCGTCGCGCGAATCCTGGCACGTAAATAACGACATAGCCAGAAAGACGGAGGTGATGGGGTGGGCATTCTTCATATTATATATTTTTAAAATTGATTCCTTTTTAAAGCATCATGGCCACTGTCAAGTCGAGACGGATACACAAAGCATATTGCTGTGAACAGTGATTGTCAACAGGATTGGGGAATAGGGAGTCGACCCTTCGCTGAGACGCTACATGTACCGTTGTAAGGTGGTCTATGATTGCTATTAGCCAGATAGTACCGGCTGTAACCGTCGTTAAAAATATTATGCCAACGTAGACAAATTCACCACCTCTGGGGGCAATTATCGGCGCAAAGGGTGGTTTGGGGCTGAAATCGCCACGAAACTCCTTATTATACTGCCAACTTCATTCTGACCTCACCATTCAAGGAAACTTCAAATACGAAGCAAAATTGCGGAGCGGCATACTCAAACCCAAGGGGCAAATGGCCAAAGGCCAAAAGCTAAGGGTTCACAGGTCAAAAGCTAACGGCCAATCCCCAATCCCGATAGTCCCGATAGCTATCGGGATCGGGACCAGCAATAGCAACAATAGCACATCAGCACAATCGTACCACCTCACGTCCGAGAATTTCGTAGCCGATTGGTTTGAACGAAAAATTGTTCGACAGCCCGGCAGAGCAGGCCGTCATGCCGACGACAAGATCCAAAGCTGCGCGCAGAATGATGAAGTCCCCCGGCTTGCTTCTTGGTGCGGCGACGGAAATCTTTCCGGTAGACCCGTCAATGATCACATTCATGAATATGTTGAAGCACGTTGGGATTTGATCACCGGATACTTCAAAGGCAGAAAGGGCCTCTGCGAGATTTCCATAACACCCTCTGTGAGGATCGGAATGACCATAGGTGATCCGGAACATTTCCGCGCTGCATGGCGTCAGCAGAAAGTCGTGCCTGCCTACTGTGTCTTCAACCATATCGAACATCACGTTGCTGCGGTTGGAGTAGAATGAATGGCCCTTGGTGAGGTAGACAGTCTCGTTGTAGTCGATCGTTCTCCCGGAAGAAAGGTACTCTCGCCGGTCGTGGTAGTTGTAGCAGATCAAGTCCGACACCTGCTCGCCCTGGATATCGATCACTTTCAGATACTGGTCTTTTTTCAGGATGAAGGCGACACCGCTACGAGGTGCTATGATGTTCATCTTTTCCATGGTCAGGTAATGGACATTTCCAGTCAGCGGGGTGGTGTACTCCACTGTATTGAAAGACTTCGGATGCCTCACCGAAATCCTTCAGCGTCGGATTAACGGATCCCGAATAAGCGGTATCTCGTTTTTGCACAACCCTTTTCATGGCATCGAACCGGTTTGTCTTTCGGAGTCTTTCAAATTCCGCATGCGGGTTGAAGATGATCGCGGGGAAGTCAAAGCGCCGCGACCGCCGGCTACTAGCCGGGTGGATACCAATTACAAAGAACGCCTCTTCTTTGATGCTGAAACTGTAATGGGGCGATGACGGATTGGAATCAACTCGTTTATCCCACCCATAATTCTTCCGATCCAATTCGATCAATGCCTGAAGTTCGATCCAAAACAATTGGTCAAATGCATGGTCGTCGTCGATCTTCGGACCACGAAAGATTACTGCCGCACTATGAAATGCCCGGCGTGCCGCGCGATATTGATCGACAAAGGCATACAGAAATTTCAGTATGACGCCTGGACCGTCGGTAGAATTCATTTGGTCCGCTACCACGCATTTTATCTGATCGCGTCCCAGTGCTGCTTTCGCGCCGACGCACGGGAAGTTCGGGCGACTAATCCAGGCGAGATATCGTTCAATGATTACTTGATCAGGTTCCATTCTGGTTCGGCCGGACGAATGACCGGTGCCTCCGGGACATTGTTCGCGTTCGTTGCTTGCTCCTCATGTTGTGACTCCAGCCTTGACAGCAGGCGGATATGTCGGTTGGCGTTCACCAGGTGGTTCCATCCATCTCGAAACGACCAATACGGTACTCCGGACCGGTGGTTAGCAGTTGCAATCCGGAACATGATATCCCAATGACGAACCAGGATGGCCAGGGCTTTGACAAGGGTATTTCCGTTACCGTAAACATGATGCGGTTCGGCACCGCTTCCGTTGAACTCCAGGATCGCGTAGTTGCGGCCGCCCTTCAAATCTTCAATAGACTGGCATTTGATGTCATACCGGCCGAAGTAGAATCCTGAGCGCTGACTGATATCATCGATGACGTTCAGAAGCCTGTCGTCCTTGTCTTTTTCGA
>CAZLWX010000097.1:0-3126 GCA_964563295.1 uncultured Roseivirgaceae bacterium
GCCCAACACCGGGTCGATAGCCTATTAAATATAGTGTCGGCCCGACCGAACGATACCCTCACGATCGACGCTCTGAGCTTCCTGGCAGTCGAATATGCGCGGACGGATCTGACGAAAATGCATGGCTATCTCTACCAGGCTATCGGAATCGCGCAGATAAATCACACCGCGAGGCATGTCAAATATCTACAGCCAAATGGTGACAAGTTACCAGAACACCGGCCGGGTTGACAGCGCGAGAAAAGTACCTGGAGAAACTGGAACTGCTTGCCGCCGGCGCCATGGAGGTCAAAATAAGGCGCTGGTTCTGGTGTTGAAGTGTTCAGGTGTTGAAGTGGCTACCCTGCGCGCCTCAGCGTCGGAGATTGCCTATAACACTCCTACTCCAACCCCCAATGGCCAATCGCCAACCGCCTACTCGTATTTCAACGCGTTGACCGGATTCGCCAACGCCGTTCTCACCGACTTGATCCCAATCGTCAACATCGCGATTACGGCACAGAGAAGCCCAGAGCTCAACATTACCATCGGATTAACGTCAATCCTGTAAGCGAAGTCGCTAAGCCACCCTTCGGCAAAGTACCAGGTAATGGGCATCGCGATCACCGATGCGAGAATGACCAACAACAGGTATTTTCGAATGAACAGGACGGCGAGTCCCGTTACAGTAGCCCCCATCACTTTGCGCACGGCGACTTCCTTCTGACGTTGGGCCATGTTGAATGAAGCGAGCGCGAACAGGCCGAGGCACGCGATGATCACCGCCAACGTCGAGGCAAACGTAATGATCGACGCGATGTTTTCTTCGGTGTTGTACAGGTCATTGAAGCGATCGGAAGGGAAAAAATATTCAAAAGCTCGGTCTGGATTCAATTTGCCCCAAATTGCCGCGATTTCCTGCGGGACCGAACCGCGCGTGCCGGGTTGCAGCTGCAGTGACACGTAGGGGTAGTTCGTGGCTTCGTCTTCGCCACGGTATACGTGCACAACGGGCTGGACCGCGTCTGCAACGGTGCCGTAGTTAAAGTCGCGCGTCACGCCAACGATGTCAAGGAAGCCTTCCCTGCCGGGGAATTTGAGCTTCTTTCCTACGGCGGACTTCCACCCCATGGCGCGAACCGCTGCCTCGTTTATGATCGCACCCGTTTCCAGGTCGGTCTGAGATCCTTTTATGAAGTTCCGGCCCTCAACAAACGGAATCTTAAACACATCGAAATATTGCGCATCCACCCACGCGATTCGCCAGTCGAACGGGTCGGCAGTCTCGTTTCCCTCGGCGACAAAAAGTACATAGGAACTGGAGTAGCGACCAGGGATCCCGGATGAACGCGAGGCCAATACCACGGACGACAACTCCTCAGCTTGATTCTTGAATGCTGTGATGGTTTGGTTGGCCGCCTCCACATCGGCATACTCGCGCGGCGAGGCGCGCATAACGAGTACATTGTCTTTTTCGAAGTTGAGATCCTTTGACTTCATGTGATTCACCTGCTGCAGCACAATGACGACGCCGCTGATGAGGAAGATGGCAATTGCAAACTGAAACGTCAGCAATGACGACCGGAGCGCCCCACCCTTCTCGCGGCCAACGGAAATTCCTTTCAATACTTTTACCGGTTGGAATCCGGAGGCGAAGAACGCTGGATACGACCCGGACATGATCCCCACGACGACGCCCAACAGTAACAACGCGATAAGCGGAGCAGGCTGCATGAGCAAGTCGAGGGAAAGCTGCATGCCAACCAGGTCTGAGAACAACGGCAACAACAGCTGAGCAAGGCCGACGCCGAAGAGCAGCGACAAAAATGCGAGCAGCAACGACTCGGACAAAAACTGGAAGATGACTTTGCCGCGTGTGGCTCCCAGCGCTTTTCTCATCCCAACCTCTTTCATCCGGGCGAAGGATTGCGACGAAGCCAGGTTGGTGAAGTTGATGGATGCGAGCAATAGAATGCCTCCTGCAATACCGAGGAGCATCATGGCGTATTCGCGCTGGTCGGTAAATACGTCGTTATAATTCTTCATCGGCAGGAGCTTGAACGTGCCGCGTTCGGAGGGACCGACGAACCGGGTCATCAGCACCTGGAGCTTGCTTTCCAGTTCTTCCTTATCAACGCCGGGTTTTGTCAGTACGAACGTGTAGATGTATGAGCTTCCCCAGCCGGACTCGCGAAAGTACTGGATGCCGTCATGCATGGGGACGATGGCGTTGAACCGCAGCGATGAGTTTGCCGGGATCTCCCCTATTACCCCCGTTACGACGTAGTCCGTATCAAAGAACAATCGTACCGTCTTGCCGATGGGATCCTCGTCGCCAAAGAGCCTGGTTGCCAGGGCCTGACTGACTACGAGACTGTTGCGGGTATCAAGCGCGGTCTCTTTATTTCCCGCGACGAAGGGAAAATCAAACACATGAAAGAAGCCCGAGTCGGCCCACATAAAGTCTTCGTCGAAGGCCTTGCCTTCCACTTCCATCCACGTGTTGTTGCCGGCGATGGTCTTGCTGCCCCCGATGATTTCGGGGAACGCATTTCGGGTTTCGTCTAGCAACGGGTACCAGGTATCATAGATATCCAAAGGTCCTGTTGGCGATGGACGATCGCGATAGAGAAAGTAGATGTTATCGATTTTACTATGGAACCGGTCGTATGTGAGCACGCTGTACACATACATCAGGATCATGATAGCCACGGCCGTGCTGCTGGCCAGTCCGAAGACGTTGATGAAGAAGTAGAATTTCTTTTTCCACAGTTGACGGATCGTCGTTAGGAAGTAGTTTCTCAGCATTCCAGTGCAGTTGAGTTTGCGGGATGGTTTGCAAGTTTAGCTCCAAAATAAAGCTCGAAAAACCGCAGCGCAGCGCCTTCGGGTGAACATTTTGTTCGCGGGCGGAAAAATCTGTCCGCTTGCGGGCAGGCAGGTTGCAAGAGTTGCAAGTTGCAAGAGTCAACGAAACCGATGGCACAACCCGAATCAAAGGCTAACCCCCAACACCTCAACCCCTGAACAATTCAACACAATTACTCCCAGAGCGCGATGATGAGCGCAACGACGAATGTGCCCCGAAATTACAAATTAGCAACATCCAGGAATAGCAGATAACACCAGCCAACACCCAATAGCCAA
>CAZLWX010000097.1:3226-8680 GCA_964563295.1 uncultured Roseivirgaceae bacterium
CCAACACCCAGCAGCCAAAACCCGTGGCCAACAAACAATTTCAACAGGTGAATGGCGGAATTTACCGTCAAAGGTGCACTTACCTCTTGCCCCCCACGGGCATTAACCGGTTACCAATTATGATCACGCATACCACTACCGCTCACCCTCGCTCGCGCCGTCAGCGGAACTTCAAGACGAGGTTCCGGGAGAATCTGATCATGCTGCTGGTCTTTATTTCGATTGCTCTTTGGGTGCTGGCGATTGCGTTGTGAAACGCTAGTCCACAACCCAGTTTTCCAACCGCTCAATAGCACCACCCCAACAGCCAATGGCCAAAAGCCAACAGCCAACGAAGCACCTCAACTCCTGAACATTTCAACACCCCCAACACACTGCGCCAGCTCCATTTCCCCCAGCTCGGCGTGATACAGCTCCCGGAGCCTGTTCATGATCTTGCACTTTTGATTCTTTGCCGTTTCGGGGTTCTTGTAGTTAAGGATAGCACTGATCTCGCTCATGCTTTTGCGTTCGTAATAGAACAGGCGGATCATCGTGCGCGCTGATTCCGGCAGTCGTGCGATGGCCCGCTTTGCGGCTTCGAATTCAAGTTCGTTGGTTTGCTCCATAAACCGGTCGCTGAAGTGGTCTTTGAGGCATTCTTCCATGTCGAGAGACACATTGCGATTAAGCCGCCGTTGGTTTTCATGCGCAATGTTTTTTCCGATGCCGAACAAGTAAGTCTTTATAGAGCATGCAAGGGTTTCCAGCTTGCCGGATTGAATGTTTTCCATAAACACCAGGATGGTTACCTGGTAGATGTCTTTGGCATCGTCGTCTGAGCATCGGAATTCGCGTGTGACCCACCGGATGAACTCTGTCCTGTATTGCTCATAGACCTGTCCGAGGTATTGTTGTCCTCCTGAACGAATGCGCGCGATTAAATCCTTGTCTTTCATAGCGGGGCCGTTTTGTTTTTGTTGAGTCAAAGGTGGACCTCGCCTTTTGTGAAATCAATGTGCTCCAGACGGAATCGGGGATGTGGAAACAGCGATAAATGACACCGCTGGAAACGCTCTGGAAGACGGCGCTTAGTGAGGAAAGCGGTGAATGGGCAACGATCAACGCCTTTTCGGCATCGTCAAACGCTCAGTTGGCGCACCGTTATTTTCCCGTGACCCGCGGTGTATTGGACGGAAATATTTCGTAGGTTATGTCTATAATTCACTTGCTTACAGGGTGTTACCCCGTCAGTGCACTTCCTCCCTGTTGTGAAGCCAAACCCCGCCACCATACTTTGACCCCATAAAACACAAACTCCATGAAAACAAAATTCACAACGTTCGGCGGTGGCCTGATCACTGGGCTGCTGCTGATGCTCCTGGTGTCGGCAACTACGCGGGATGACGATGAAGCATCGCCCCGTTCCAGGATTGATTTTCGAATGGTGCCACTTGATACGCTCTACAAGAGTGTTGCCCGGTACCGCACCAAGCACGTCGATTTAATCAGGCCCAATCTGCCCAGGGTCAGCTCTGATACAGCTGAACCCTCGAGAATGTTCATTTACGAGGTGCGTTACCTGGAAGATTTTTTCTTAACTGTCAAGTCGCTGGCTTTGGACGGTGGCTTGGATCCAAAAAAAACGGCTATCCGTTTTTACTACGGCGTTTATTGGAAAGGCCAAAAACACGCCGGTCATGACTATGGTAGTCTGCACACACTCTTTATGGTCCCGAATTATTGGAGCGAGAACGACCAGAGCTATCGGGACATTGAACTCGTTGGCCTTTCTACAGAACTGAAAAAACTTCGAAAGCATGGACACGTCGATCCAAGCGCCGTCGAGAAGATTGTCAGTGAGCACTACTTGCAGCAAGCTTACCGTAACGATCCGAATACGGGGGTGTTTATGCTTGAAGCCTACGCCATACCATACCACGGTCCTGTGCCTTCGCTGTCGGGAAGCATTGGCTCGCCCATTCCACCTCCGGTGATGAACCAGGGACAACTCTGTCCTCCAAATTGTCCCAATGTCACGCTTCTGCAGGATATCGACCGCACGTATGACTATGATCTTCAATAAGGAAAGAAATCCCTTATGTCGACACTGATTACCTACTTCGAAGTCGCGGCGTTTCTCACGTCTCTTATGGCCTGGCCTTACATCCGCCGAAACAAGGCGCTGCGACTTTTCCCCCTCCTGCTGTTTATCATCGTGTCGGTTGAGCTTGCGCTCACGTTCATGAAGGGATCATTCCCGTACTTCAATGCGCTCATCTATAATGTGCAGGTGCCCCTACAGCACCTGCTCTATTTATTTATTCTCCACCAGGCGATGAACAGCCCGATGTTCAGACGGGTGATCACCATTTTCATTGGTCTGTTCGTCGTTGTCGCGATTGTGTCCGCTATTTTCTTCACGGAAAAAAACCGCATCAACACAATCTCGTACTGCACGGGTTCTGTCTTTATCATTATTGGCATTCTTATTAAATTTAATGAGATGCTCCGGAACCCGACGGAATTCAATTTCCTGAGGAACCCGTTCTTCTATATCTTGTTCGCGTATTTGTTATTTAACGTCGGTACGCTCCCTTATTTTACTATGGGCAATTGGCTGTACCAAACATTCCGGCGTGAGGAGATCGTGATTGCGCTGATCAATGTCATGAGCATTTTTAACTATATCCTGTATGGCACCTACTCGATAGCGTTTGTATGGATAACCCTCAGGAAGGAATCTTATTGATCGCAACCACCACGGTGATGCTCATCGCCTTCGCCCTCACGGTGTTGGCCGTCATGATCATATACCGTCGACGAAAGCTACAACATGACCAGGAAATCAAATCGATGAACGAAAAATTCTCCCGTGAACTACTCGAAGCTCAGATTGAAGTGCAGCGCCAGACCATGCAACACATCGGCACCGAGATCCACGATAACGTCGGACAACAGCTGACCCTGGCATTTCTGCGAGCCCAGGCCATCCATGCCACGGATCCGGATGCAGAAACTCAAATTCAATCCATCGGAAAAATCATCAACGGCGCACTGGCCGACCTGCGCAACCTGTCGCGCAGCCTGACCGATCCGAACCTGCTCGAAAAAGACATGACTCAACTCATCCAGCTGGAGTGTGCCAAGATTCGCAGCACCAAGTTGTGCGATATCAACTTCAACGGAACAGCTCCGGCCCACGATTTTTCGACGGAAGTGAAGAGCTTTGTCCTTCGCATCTTACAGGAGTTCCTTCAGAACAGCATCAAGCACTCCAAATGTACGGCAATCGAAATCGACCTTGTGAACGAAAATAATGGCGTACTCTTAAAGGCGGCCGATAACGGAATCGGGTTCGTCGAAGCCGAAAAGCAGGCCGGTATGGGCCTTGCCAGCATGCGAAAAAGAGCGACCATTATTGGCGCTGACATCACCATCGAAAGCGAGGCCCATCAGGGTACGCGCCTGAAACTCTTTGTCCCCCACTCACAACCATCTTTCAATCATGTCACGTAGTGTAGTAGTTGCCGACGACCACACCCTTATTGCAAAAGCCATCACGGCGATCATAAGCAAATTCAGGAACTATCACGTTCTCTACGAGGTGGATAATGGCCAGACCCTTGTGGACCAGTTCCGCCAACCCAAAAATGTTCCGGAAATTGTGTTGCTGGACGTCAACATGCCAGTGATGGATGGCTTTCAGACGGCCGAATGGCTGAAGGTGAACCACCCGTCGGTGCTTGTGTTGGCGTTGTCGATGCAGGATTCCGAGGAAACGCTGATCCGGATGGTGCGATCCGGTGCGCGCGGATACCTGCTCAAGGATGTCGAACCTGCCGACCTGGAAATCGCGTTGGACACCATCGTCGAGAAGGGATACTATTATCCCAACTGGGTGACGCATAAAGTACTGATGAACATGGCTGGCGATAAAGCGTCATCCAAACCGTTGCCGGAGATCAATGACCGCGAACTGGAATTCATGAAGTACGCGTTTACCGAACTTACTTACAAAGAAATAGCCGACAAGATGTGCTGCAGCCCGCGTACCGTCGAAAGCTACCGCGACAATCTGTTTGAGAAGTTTGGAGTCAAGACGCGAGTTGGGCTGGTGATTACCGCATTGAAGAATGATATTGTGAAATTAGGTTCTGTGTAAAAGAGCAGCCCGGGTAAGGTCGATGGTCCATGGTCGATGGTCCATGGTCGATGGTCTATAGTCCATTGCAGGGAAGCGTTAACGGTCGACGGACTACGGTCCACGGTGTTGCAAGTCCCAACTGCACAAAAGCACAACCTCAACACTTTCAACAAACCGGACACCTTTTGTCCGAAAGCGATCAGCCTAATCTGAGCATCCCCTCGCCAGCAGGAGTCTGCGCACGAATTCGATTCTGGCACGATTTTACCTACATTTAGAGTATATTTCATAGAATGAAGCGTTATCAACTTGGCGAATTCGAGGAGATTGTCATCCTTGCCATCGCCATTCTCAACAACAAAGCCTACAGCGTCTCTATCAAGGATGAAATTGAATCAAGGCTGTCGCGCACCATCAGCTTCGGCGCCCTGCACACGGCATTGAAACGACTGGAAAACAAAGGCTACCTGCGTTCGTTTGCAGGTGAATCCACCGAAGAGCGCGCCGGCAGGCCACGGCAATACTTCGAGATCACCGGGCTGGGAAAAAAGGCACTGCAATATACCCGTGACACCCGCGACCAGCTTTGGAAGGCAATCCCGAAAACATCATGGCAGGCTAGCTTGGCCTGAATTTTATGAGACCGCCGTTTCATAATCCTCCCCGCCTGTTCCGGAAATTCTTTCGGTGGTATTGCGACCCGACCATGCACGGCTACATCGAGGGCGACTTAATGGAAGCATACCAGTTGCGGGTGGCAAAATCGGGAAAACGGAAGGCGGACTTCAAATTCGCCGTCGACGTCCTACTGCTCTTTCGACCTGGAATTATTCGATCAAGACAAAAGTATAATACCATTAACAATGCCGATATGCTCTTCAATTACCTGAAAACCGGCTGGAGAAATATGCTGCGAAGTAAGTTTCACAGTTCCCTCAACATCACGGGCCTCACCTTTGGCTTCGTGTGTTTCCTGCTCATTAGCCTCTATGTTTTTGACGAGTTGACGTTCGACACTTATCACCGTAACGCCGACAGGATCTATCGGGTGATTGAACATAGGACACTTAACGGAGAGTCGACCACCGTTGCCGCCGCCGGCTATAAGTTGGCCGATGAGTCGACCCGTTCTATCCCCGGCGTCGAGGCCATGACCCGAATGCAGCGGACGGGTCGCGCCAACCTGGTTGATCCGGCTAACCCTGTGCCGTTCCAGGAAACTGTGACCATCGTCGATGAACGCTTTCTTCAACTATTCGACTTCCCGCTTATTGCCGGAGACCGGAATACCGCCCTCAAGGAGCCGCGGTCAATCGTCATTACGGAAG
>CAZLWX010000097.1:8780-10790 GCA_964563295.1 uncultured Roseivirgaceae bacterium
CTTCTACCGGGATTCAACCCCGATTCCATCGCCCGGCAGATGACGACGATGATCCATTCTCACGTTGAACTTGAACCGGGCAGGTCTTTTCACTATAGTCTCCAACCACTGAAAGATATGCATCTCCATTCCGCCGGAATCGTGGACGGGGCCCGGAATTCCAATGTCGAGGGAATACCCCAGGGCAATCCCGTTAACATCACCATATTTTCCATCGCCGCCGTTTTTGTCCTGCTCATAGCCGGCATCAACTACACCAACCTGACCACGGCCCGCGCTTCAGGACGCACTCGCGAAATTGGAGTGAGAAAGTCTGTCGGTGCTCTTCGCAGTAACCTGGTTAACCAATTCCTTTTCGAATCAGGCCTGACAACCGTCATCGCCTTCGCTCTTGCTGTGGGTATTGTGGTTCTTGTCCTTCCATACTTCAACAACTTTACTCAGAAACAGCTCTCGTTGTTTGAGGTCGACTATACCTTCTGGCTTTCTATCGCTGGCGCAATCACGGTCATCGCTATGTTATCGGGAAGCTACTCTGCCGTGCTGTTGTCTAAATTGAGACCTGTGCTATTGCTCCGAGGACTTAAAATACTTCCAACGGGTGACCTTTCCGTTCGCAAGGTTCTTGTCGTATTTCAGTTCACGATCTCTATTGTCATGATCATCGCGACGATCGTGTTGCTGATGCAGGTTCGTTTTTTGAACAACACAAACCTCGGCTTCAACAAAGACCTGATGGTTATTATCGATATCAATAACAATCCTGCTCGGAGTAATTTTGAAACTGTGAAGGCCAGGATCGCTGCCTTGCCATCCGTCAAGAGTGTCTCGGTGACATCGCGTGTCCCTGGCGAATGGAAGGAGTTGCGTTCTGTGAAAGTCCGACCGGAAGGTGGCGCTGACGAACTGGGGGTGTCTTACCTGATTGGGGCTGATCGCGAGTTTCTGGAGACTTTTGGCGTGACGTTATTACAGGGACGAAATTTTCGCGAAGCGTACGACTCGGGCAGCGTGATGCTCAATGAAACGGCAGCAAAAATGCTGAAGATCGAAGAAGCTTCGGGTCAACAACTCCTGATAACCGAATACTCCGCAGGGGGTTCTTTTTTTCCGTTGCAAGCTCCCTTCAAGCCTCGGGTCATCGGGATCGTCAAAGACTTTCATTTTCAGTCGCTGCGTACCAGGATTGAACCACTGATCCTGGCGTACAACAACAATCCTGTCCATGTGATCGACTACTACTCCGTGCGCATAGAGCCTGCCAACATTTCAGCAACACTCGATCAGCTCAAAGCGATTATGGTTGAAAACGAACCAACTGATCCATTTGAATACCATTTCCTGGATGATCAACTGGCGCTTTTTTACATCGAAGATGGCCGCCGTCAAACACTTTTAGCGTGGACGGCTGGTGCGACGATCGTCATCGCCTGTCTTGGACTTTTCGGGCTCGCGACCTACTCCACCGAACAGCGGGTGAAAGAAATTGGCGTGAGAAAAGTGCTCGGCGCATCGGTCCTCGGGTTAGTGTCGTTACTATCACGGGATTTTATCAAACTGGTTCTTATAGCGAACTTCATCGCATTTCCGCTGGCGTGGTGGGGAATGAGCCGCTGGTTGAGTGAATACGCTTACCACGTTGATCTTCACTGGTGGATATTCGTGCTTACCGGCCTATTGGCGGTGGCTATTGCCTTGGGCACAATTAGTTACCAGGCCATCAAGGCAGCGGTGGCGAATCCGGTGAAGAGTTTGAGGTCGGAATAATTCCTAATTACGGGTTCCTAATTCCGGGTTCCAAGCCGAATTTTCTTAGTGCCTTGGTGCCTTAGTGGCAAGAATGAGCGGCGTATTGAAAATTCACCTCAACACTTGAACACCTGAACACCTGAACACAACAAACCCAAAGGAACCAGGAACCCGAACGCGGAACTTATTTTCCCCGCGCACTCCCTTTTATTCCCTAAAGGGAGCCGCCGCGCGTAATCACAAAATTACGAATCAGGAATT
>CAZLWX010000097.1:10890-14577 GCA_964563295.1 uncultured Roseivirgaceae bacterium
GAAAATTCCTCCCCTCGCCAAAAATCTTCCCCTGAACCAAATCCGGATTTTTTCTTTCCGGTTTGATGCGGGAAGTAGTTTCATCGGACCGCGATCGCTGTGTAGATAGTTGCCCGTCGTCATTGGTTGTCAGGTGTTTTAGTAATCCACTGTAATTGAAGCACCTCCTGGCAATAACATGGGTCACCTCTCCTTCCCGCTGTAGTTTTCCTTCCACCATCAATAATCTCGATTGTATTATCTCTTTTCGATACTTATCGAACAATTGAGGAAAAACTACCAGGTTCGCAGTACCGGTTTCATCCTCGAGGGTAATGAAACAAATCCCACTCGCTGTTCCGGGCCGCTGACGTACGAGGATTAAACCAGCAACCTTAACAGGAACACCATCTTTTAATTCGTTTAGCTTCGCGGCCGATGTGATGTGTAAAAGCTCCAGTTTCTCACGAATAAAGCTTACCGGGTGGGCTTTCAGAGACAGTGATATAGTGGCATAATCGTAAACCACATGCTCCGATAACGACATGGTAGGCAAGGAGATCTTTTCTTCTGCAGGATGCTGTTCGCGTATTAGCGACAACGGTCGGTCTTTAGTCGTCACATCCCATAACGCTTCACGCCTTTCTTTTCCGATGGATCGGAAAGCATCAGCATCGGCCAATTTCTCCAATGCCGCGTCTGACACTCCCGATTTCCTTAGCTCTTCTATGGATCGGAATCCTTCTCCCCTATTGTCAATAAGTATATTTACATCTTCTTCTCTCATTCCCTTAATCTGACGAAAGCCCAGTCGTAAGGCATGGTACTTTCCAGATAGTTCCTCGAGTTTATTGTCCCACTCCGAATAGTTAATGTCGATTGGTCTGACATCCACCCCGTGTTTTTGGGCATCAATAACAATCTGAGCTGGCTGATAAAACCCCATGGGCATACTGTTCAGCAGTGCGCAGGCAAATACTTCCGGGTAATAGTATTTTAACCAGGACGACACATAGACCAGGAGCGCAAAACTGACGGCATGGCTTTCCGGGAAACCATAACTTCCAAAACCAAGAAGTTGACGAAAAACACGTTTGGCATATTCCTCCGTGTAGCCCTTCGATTTCATCCCATTCACCAATTTGTCTTCAAAATGCGATAATATTCCCTTGCCCTTGAATGTTGCCATACTGCGTCTAAGCTCATCGGCTTCAGCGGGACTGAACCCGGCAGCGACAATTGCAATCTTCATGGCTTGTTCCTGGAACAATGGAACACCCAGGGTTCGCCCGAGGATTTCCTCAAGTTCCCGCGAAGGATATTCAACTTTTTCTTCGCCGTTTCGCCTTCGCAGGTAGGGATGAACCATGTCGCCCTGGATTGGCCCTGGCCGGACAATAGCAACTTCAATTACCAGGTCATAAAAGCACTTTGGCTTCAGCCTTGGAAGCATCGATTGCTGAGCCCGGCTTTCGATCTGAAATACACCGATGGTGTCGGCGTGGCTGATCATCTCGTACACCAGTGGATCATCCTGTGGTATATTTGCGAGTGTCAAGTTGAGTCCGTAGTGCAATTTTGCAAGGTCGAATGCCTTTCGGATACAGGTCAACATTCCCAGTGCCAGCACATCGATCTTCAAAAATCCAAGCGCATCGATGTCATCCTTATTCCATTCAATGTTGGTGCGGTTCTCCATGCGGGCATTGAGGATCGGACAAAGATCAGAGAGCTGGCCATCCGTGATTACAAATCCACCTGTGTGCTGGCCAAGTTGTCGCGGAAAGCTGATAAACTGGTCGGTGAGCTCCAGCACTTTCATCAGGCTGTGGTCATCTGGATTCAATCCCTGTTCGAGAATTCGCTTGCGGTCAAAACCTTCATCATTAAAATCCCATATCAGTGCTGACAAACGGTTGATGGTATCGACAGAAAGTCCCATCGCCTTTCCGACATCGCGAATTGCGCCTTTATGATGGAGTTGAGTAACGGTGGCCACTACTGCGGCACGGTCGCGACCGTATTTTTGATAAATGTATTGCATGACCTCTTCCCTCCGCTCATGCTCAAAGTCTACATCAATATCGGGAGGCTCGTTCCTGGCTGAAGAAATAAATCGCTCAAACAGCAAATCAAATTTTGATGGATCGACGGATGTGATCCCCAGGCAATAACACACTGTTGAATTGGCGGCGGAACCTCTCCCCTGGCAAAGAATACCCTGACTCCGGGCAAATTTGACAATGTCATATACGGTAAGGAAATATTCCGAATAGTTCATTTGTTGGATAAAGTCGAGCTCATATTCTATTGTCGACCTGACTTTAGGTGGAATTTCATCTCCAAATCGTTGCCGGGCTCCCTCCCAGGTAAGGATGATCAGTTCTTCAACAGGAGATCTGTCTTCGGTTATAATCTCTTTTGGATATCGATACCTGAGATCACCGAGAGAAAACCTGCACGCATCAACAATCTTCTGAGTGTTATCAATTGCTTCGGGATATCTTCTGAACAAGCGTATCATCTCCTCCTCAGGCTTCAGGTATCTTTCCGCATTGCGAAGGAGCCGGTATCCCGCATTGTGTATTGTGCATTTCTCACGAACACAGGTTACCACATCCTGCAGTTCGCGCCTGGAATGGTTGTGATAGTGGACATCGTTGGTGGCGACCATAGGAACGCCGTACTGTTCTGATAACCTTGAAATGCGATGCAACCTTTTAAGATCATTGCCATTGTAATACATGGATGCCGCGATATAAAAGTTGCTGAGCTTGTCACGGTATTGGGATAACGCTTTTTTGAAGTCGGCGCTAAAATCAAAGGATGCATCTAAATCCTCGGGAGGTAAAACAATAATTATCGACCCCTGACAATGAGCGTAAACGTCGGATGTATACAAGTGACATTTACCTTTTTCAGTTCTCAGGTTGCCTGTTGTGATCAGAACCGAAAGCTTCGAATAGGATGAATTGTCAGTGGGATAGGCCAGCAGGGATGGACCGTCGATCAGGTCTAGGCGGACGGCTGGAATAAATCGGATCCCGGATTTCTTCGCCGCAGTGTGACCTCTGACGAGTCCGGCGAAGGTATTCCGATCTGTGATGGCAATCGCTTCATACCCAAGAGCGGCTGCTTGCTCAACAAACTCTTCAGGATGTGAAGCTCCTCTCAGGAACGTGAAATTGGTGGTGACTTGTAATTCGGTATATCGCATCACGCAAAAAATCCGTGTAGATACCAGCGGGAGTCCGCTTCGCTATAGTGGCCGGACCTGAATAACCAATACCGGTTTCCTTTCTCATCCTCAACAATATAATAGTCACGGTGCCTGCCCTGCTGAAGCCACCATTCCTGTTCTATGCGTTCGGGTCCATCGGCTTTGACGACTTTATGCAGATTGTTTTTGTATCGGAAAAGCATTGGCGGATAATCCGGTATCGGCGCCGTAACTTCGATCATTTCGGGTTCTGCCAGAATATGAACAGGCCTGTTGAGGAATTTCGGCCAGGGATCTTGCGCGGGTTCCTGCAACGACATTGCAGGTTTGTATGAATGTTCCGGCCAGTAGTGTATGCACCGCCGTCGGCGCGGCGGTCACCATCCGCGCATGCTCGGGATTCAAGGTCGGGCGGCCGGCCAGTCGATCGCGGAGATGCTGGGCCTGTTGCAGGAATCGCTGCGCTGGTCCTCGAACGGCTATGACTT
>CAZLWX010000098.1:0-14417 GCA_964563295.1 uncultured Roseivirgaceae bacterium
CCTCATAAACACCGAGGGAACGGTGGCTCGTGTGCCTTTTCGCAACACGACTCTTTTTATCGGAGCGCAGAGCAGGAACAGTGAAGGTGAATTTGCGATGGTGAACTCGCTTTACCTTACTGAGACTCCCGGTGAACTGCCTTCTGTTGAAGAATTGACGCCCATTGTCGCCAAATTGGTCGATGATTTGAAAAAACAGGCCGACGTGCCTGTACTGGATGAAGAGTACGTTGGACCCGTGCTGATTATGGGCGCACCTGTTGCAGACCTTTGGTCGATGGCATTGTTTGACGGAGGGGAGTCGATCATGGCGAACGACAACATTGCGAAGCTGACGGGGTATCAATTCGACCGGGATGTGATGTCGCTCGATGGAAAGATCGGCAAGAACCTGATAAACCAGGCGATCACCGTCAAGGCCAAACCACATCTAAAATCCTATCAAGGCGTGAGGTTGTTGGGCAGCTTCGACATCGACAACGAAGGCGTCGTTCCTGGCGAGGAAGTGACAATTTTTGAAAAGGGAGTGCTCCGAAATTTGTTGAACAATCGTACCATTACAAATCCATCTCAGGCCGCCAATGGATTTGCTTCGGGGCCGGGTGTCCTCGAGATCTCGGTCGATAAGCAAATGACGAATGATGAACTCAAAGAACTGCTTATTGCCCGGGCGAAGGAAGAAGGCCTCGACTACGCGCTCATCGTCAGAGAATCTCCGGCGGCAGGGATGGGCATGATGAATATTTACAAGGTGTCAGTCTCCGACGGTAGCGAGCAGTTAATGCGAAACGGACTGTTTAGCAGGCCGGGGCTTAAGACCATGCGGCAACTGCTCGGCGCAAGCAGTACGTCGAGTGCTCACAACATTGGCGGGCGTGGCGGCTTTAATGGGATGGGCAGTGTGATGTCTGTAATTTGTCCGGACGCGATCTTAATGGGCGAAATGGAAATAGCGCCTTTCGGCATGCCGGTCCTTAAGGAAGAAGACTATATCCCGAATCCGCTTCTTGCCAATCAGTAAGCCGTCGTCAGCTCAGCATTATTTTCTCACCTGTCTTTGCGGCCTGGTAAATGGCGTCAATGATCTTGAGGTCCTTCACGCCTTCCTCCCCGTCAACCGGAACCTCAGGTTGTTTATCCTGAAGTATGATGGCCGACATCTCATCCATCTGAATGGTTTGGTGAGTGACATGAGGATGTGGTAGTTCACCGGCATGCGTCCGGCCTTTGATTGGTCCGTACCCTGTTGAGGGCTGCATCTCCGCAAATCCCTTTTCACCATCGAGGAAGAACCGGTCGAGGTTGTTCAGAGAATATGTCGACAGGCAGGAAGCCACCGCGCCACCGGGAAATCCGAATTGGAACTGGATGGTTTCGTCAATACCTTCCTTGAATTTAATGGGATCCGTTTTCGTTTCCTGTGCTGTTACCCAGACGGGTTCTTCGCCTATCATGTAGCGGGCGCCGTTCACGGAATAGATTCCAATATCCATCATCGCACCTCCGCCCGAAAGTTTTTTATCCAACCGCCACTGATTGGGATCGCCGATTCGAAATCCGCTGAGCCCCTGGAAGAACAGTACTTTGCCAAATGCTCCTTCGTTGCGCATTTTAATCACTTCAAGCGTGTTCGGCTCAAAGTGCATCCGGTAGCCGACCAACAACCGCACCTTAGCTTGCTTGCAGGCTTCGACCATTTCGCGACCCTCCTGGGCATTGACGGCCATAGGTTTCTCGCATATGACGTGTTTTCCCGCGCGCGCCACGCGAATGACCTGTTCGCGGTGAAGCCCGTTGGGCGTGATCACGTACACCGCGTCAATGTCGGGGTTATCCTTGATCCTGTCAAAGTTCTCGTAGTTGTAGCAGTTTTTCTCCGGTATCTTATAGCGGACTTGCCAGTCCGTAATTTTTGAGGGAGTTCCACTGATTACGCCGACAAGCTTCGCTGACTTGCACGACCGCATGGCGTCAGCAACCCGTGTTCCGTAGCTGCCAAGTCCCATAATAGCCACGCGTAACATCTGGTCTTGCCCGCCTTTGGACCGGAATTTTTCCGGCCGATGGGCGGATGCTGGAAAGAACGGTAACGTCATGGCTGCGGAACCAAAGCGCTGTAAAAATTCCCGGCGTGATCTCATGGTGTCAAAGGATTAATCACCAAATATACGATGCCGCGCCGTTCAAAAAATCTGTGTTTACCAATGATTTCGCAACGAATCACTCATAGCGCAGCGACTGAACCGGGTTGGCACGCGCCGCCCTGAACGTGTGATAGCTGACTGTAACTATGGCCATCGCGAGGGCGATAACACCGGCGATTATGAAGACCATAACACCAATGTCAGTCTGGTAAGCAAAGTTGGACAGCCACAGCGTACTGAAGTAGTAGGCGATGGGAATGGCAATCACGAATGCGATGATCACAAGAGATGAAAAGTCCCTTGTCAGTAACATGACAAGCTCGACAGTGGACGCGCCATTGACTTTTCTGACACCGATCTCTTTACGCCGGCTCTCCGTTGAATAGGAGGAGAGTCCGAGTAAACCCAGGCACGCAATGAAAACAGCCAATATCGAAAAACCCTGGATGGTTTGGCTGAACTTGTCCTCCTTTGTATAAAGGTTATCGAAATTGTCGTCCATGAACGAATACCGGAATGGATTGTCCTGAAATTGTTTATTCCATTCTTCTTCAATTGCCGCAACAGTGACAGGAAGATCCTCCGACCGAACTTTAATGGACAGTACATTTCCGCCCAGGCGGATGACCAACGGCTTTATTGGAACGTACAACGGCTGATAGTGAAAGTCCTTGACAAGGCCAATGACGATACCCGTAGCGTTAGCATTGCCGTTAAAGAGGTCGAGGCTTCTCCCCACGACATCGTCTTCCCAACCCAGCGCCCTGGCCGCAGACTCGTTCAGAATCAGTCCCGTAGAATCTGTGGAGTTGCCAACCTGAAAGGAATGACCTTGAAGGAACTCTACGTTCAGTACTTTTTCGAAGTCATGCAGGGCAAACATGGCGCTGAACCACTGTTGTTTTTCCGCGGGCGTGCCCGTAGGTACAAAGGCATTTTCAATCACTTCTTCCTGGCCCGGTACACTGCCGCCGATCAGGCTGACCGCTTGAACCTCATGATTCTTCAGCAGTTCAGTTTTAAAGGCGCCATAGCTGTTAAACTGGTTGAAGGAAAAATCAACGGTAATGACCTGTTCCTTATTGAAGCCCATGTCCTTGTTATGGATATAGTTCAACTGTTTGTAGACGATTCCAATACAGATGATCAACGAGATCGATATGACAAACTGGCTCACGACGAGCGTCTTTCGAAGAAAGTTTTGAGCGCTCATCGGTCCCGCCTTTCCTTTCATAGCATCAGTGGGATGGAAGGAGGAAAGTACCAACGATGGATAGCTTCCAGCCATGATGCCGACCACGAGAGCCAGGGCGACCATACTTGCTACTAACGGCAGATTGTTGAAGAGCTCAAGTTCGATGTCTTTTCCAGTAAGGCTATTAAAAAATGGAAGAGCCAATTGGATCATCCCGATCGCGATCAACAAGGCCAGGAAGCTGGTCATGACCGCTTCTCCCATGAACTGGGAAATGAGCATCTTTTTGTGAGCACCCAGAACTTTTCGAAGTCCTACCTCTTTGGATCGCTTGCTTGCCCGCGCAGTGGCGAGATTCATGAAGTTGATGATGGCGATCAGCAGAATCAGGATAGCAATGAATGAGAACAGGTACACATGCCGGATATTGCCGTTCTGCTTGAACTCCAGTTCCAGAGAGGAGGTGAGGTGTATATCGTTAGCTTTCTGCATGCGCAGAACGACGCCGGCATCGGTGAGGTTGGATGGGAAATGGCCTTTTACAAAATCAGGCAGCCCGGCCTCGATCTTTTTCGATTCCTCCTCGGAATCTACAGTAAAATACATCCACGCGGAAACCCAGGTCCATTGTGTTTCAAAGAACTGAGGATTGTTGAAAAAAGTTTTAAATGTTTCGAACGATCCAAGCATGTCGAATTGGAGGTGTGTGTTGCCGGACAGGTCTTCGATGATACCTACCACCGCCAGGTCCCGAAAATTATTGAAGTTGATCGTCTTGCCGAGAGGATCTTCATCGCCGAAGTATTTCTTTGCCGCGCGCTCTGTCAGCACCAGCTCGTTTGGACCCCTAAGCGCGCGCTCGGGGTCGCCTTTGAGGAATTTGAAATTGTAGATCTCAAGAAAATTGTGCTCCGCAAAGACAAAATTGTCTTCGTAGTATTCCACGTCTCCCAATTTCATGATCGGCGCCTGCCCCCAACTGGAGGGACGGTAAATGATGGTGGCATTTGTTATCTGGGGAAAATCATTTCTCAACGCCTGTTTGACTGGAAAAGGTATTGTGGCGGATTGCGATAGGTGGGTTCCCATCGGGAAGTCCTCCACTAACCGATAGATCTGTTTGTTATTTGCAAAGTCTTGCTCGTAGCTCAACTCGTCTTTAACGAAGAGCAAAATCAGAATACAAGCGGCTGTACCCAATGCGAGTCCAATCGTGTTGATTAAAGAGTAGTACTTCTGCTGCACGAAGCTGCGAAAGGCGATCTTGACGTAGTTGCGAAACATCTGGCCTGGTTTTTTGCTAGGGGGTAAAATGGCAACTACTATACCGATTACCTTTTCGGTAGCAGGGAGTGGCTGTCCGGCCAGCGATTGAGGGGTATCGGAACGTGCCGTGCACGAACCCGGAAAATGTCGTCCAAAAACGGACTACCGAAATTGAGGGGACTTGAGTCTCAGTAGCGGTGCTCCTGTATCACTTCGGGCACGTTTGTGTCGGCGCCTTTGGTTGTGATAAGACGCGAGATGGTTCTTGCGGTCATGAGACTGGCATCGATGGGCTGGCACAGTGCCAGAACATCCTCATCTGTAAGATTTTGATTGAGCCAATCGCGCTCATACTCGTGCGGAATGATTACCGGCATCCGTTTTTTCGAATTGTGGATTTCTTCCATCATGGCATTAGCGGCTGTTGTGAGCACGGTGTATGAGTAATAATAAGTGTTCTTGTCGCGGTTGTTCCAACGGGCATAGAGGCCCGCGATAGAAAATATCGACTGGTCCTTCAAATAGACGAAATGTGGAATTTTGTTCTTCCCCTTTTCATCCATCCACTTCCATTCCATGAACCCGGTGCAGGGGATCAGGCAGCGCTTGCCCTCACGTGCGGCATCGCGAAACGCAGGCTTGTCAAACATTTCTTCACTGATGCAATTGAGAGTCGACGTGCGCATTCGCATGGCGGATGTCTCGTCTTTTGCCCAGTATGGGACCAAACCCCAATGGAACAGCTGAATTTCATTTGGTTTCCCCGCGGTTAATACTGGACCCGGGTGAAAATCGAATCCGTTCTCATGAAAACGCGTCTGGTAATTTTCCGCAACAACGTCCGAGTACGGAACACCGTAGTATTCGGCCAACTGTTCATATTTCGCGGTCAGGGATTTGTGGTAGCACATGACGTAGTGGATATTGACTCCAAAGGTAGCAATACAATTAAACAATGAGGAGTTCACGTATTGGAACGCTCTCCGCGAATGACTCGCAGAATCCACGAACAGCCGCTTCATGGATTTTATTCAAACACCAGCTCGAGTTTGCCACAAAACGGGTATATCGATCCACGGTAGTGAAGGCCAAATGATAAAGGCCAAAGACTAAAGGCCAAGGGTCAAAGGCCAAAGACCAAAGGCCAAGGGTCAAAGGCCAAAGGCTAAAGGCCAAGGGTCAAAGGCCAGAGACCAAACAACTCTTAATGACTGAGTATTTAATGTCCTGCACTGTTCGACAACAGACCGTGTAGGTCGCCGATAGTCCAACAGCCCGGCCTGCCCTCCGAAGCTGGCGGAAGGGAAATGGGAGGCAGTGTAGGAGGGTCGCCGGTCAGTTCGGACGCGAATTGAAGTTTTGTGCCACACGTGTCCCAGGGGTTGATGACTATTTCTGGGCTCCGAATTCAATATTCGTGCAACCAGTCTCCCGGTCATTAAAACGCAAGGCCCGGTGACCAGATTGCCGATGATTTCACCGCCTGGAATTTCAAACACGAAACGACAAACTTCGAACTTGCATCCCCCCAAAGCAGGCATAATAATTTATTCGCATGATGCCGGAATGACATGAAGAAGAATCGTATGTCAAGTCAAACCATTTATAAACCGATTAGTGTGACGGTTTTTTTGCGGACAAAAGTATTGGAGTGTGGAGAAGATTTACGTGGTGTTGGTATTCATCGGTTTAATGCCAGTTTATTTAAAGGCCCAGGAAGTTGAGATCAGGGGGACAATTCGAGATACTCAAGGCGAGAGTCTGCCTTTAGCCAACCTGGTTATTCTGCCCGACAGCGTGCTCGCGAGCACCGATATTTCCGGAACTTACGCCGCGCGAATCAGCGCTGGCCAAAAAACGTTACGACTTTCGTACACCGGTTACGAGCCGATCGTGACTTCAGGCGCAGTACATGCCGACACAACTATCAACTTTGTTCTCACACCCAAGGTCTCCGAACTGAAGGAAGTTGTTTTCACCAGCGACCGGGTGTCTCAAGGAGATATTGTTGCGTCGGCGAGGGCTGGAACTACCTATCTTACCCGGGACGAGATATTGCGCATGCCGTCTCCATTTGGAGAGCCAGATGTTGTGGGCGCTATGAAATTGTTACCCGGCACCATCAGGGGAATGGAGGGCGGCAGCGATACATTTGTCCGTGGCGGGGCAGCCGACCAGAACCTGGTCCTCCTCGACGGAGCCCCGATTTACAACACGGGACATTTACTCGGCTTCCTTTCAGTCTTCAATCCCGATGTCGTCGAAAATGTGGAAATGATAAATGGGGGATTTCCAGCGGAATTCGGCGGGCGGCTTTCTTCTGTGATGAACATCACCACCGACTCCGACATACCCGATAAGACCACGGTGAGTGCCGACGTCGGGTTGGTATCCTCCCGGATGAAGCTGACACAACCGATCTACAAGGATAAAGTCGCGTTCTGGGTCGCCGGACGACGGACATATGTTGACCAGCTTGTTCGAAGGCTCACGGATAAAGACGTGCCTTACTTCTTCGAGGAATTTAATGGCAAGTTGGTCATCCATCCGTCGCGCGATCACCAGGTTGAGCTAAGTTATTTTGGGAGTGAGGATCATCTGGATTTCCTCAGGGACGGAGCGAAAGACGGCGATGAAATGGTTACTCGTTTTAATTCCAGGACCTCGAGCCAGACACTCAACTGGCGACACGTCTCGCCGGGGCTTTGGAGCGGCGAGCTATCGATGTTCCGTACCTTCTTTGATTCCCGGACGTCAAACCAGTACAAGAACTATTCGTTGGCCGGAACATCCGAAGTTGTCGACCACGGCGCAAAATATAAGCTTAAAAGAGATTCCATCTGGGGCGACGCAAGCCTTGGAATAGGGGCGGAATGGACCAGTCATGACTTGAGTCCAAGTATCATTAACTCGGAGGGCACGATCGCCGACGTTGTCAAAAGCAGCGAGACCAGAGGTGACGTTGTTAATGAGTTTGCAGCTTACATAGAGCAGGAGGTGACACTGATGCGGGGCATCAGACTCAATGCCGGGCTCAGGGGTTCGATGGCCGTGGTGCGCAATCACCGCTATTATTTTCCAGAGCCCCGGGTGTCGATGCGCTTTTCCCTGGGGGACCACGGTGCTCTGAAGGCCAGCTACTCGCGCATGACCCAATATATTCACCGTATCTCCAATTCAACAGTGACGACACCGATCGATGTCTGGTACCCGGTCAGTGAAAAGGTTCGCCCTCAAAAAGGACATCAATACTCTCTCGCACTACAACAGTTTCTCCCCGAGAAGAAAATGTATTTCAGCCTCGAGGGATATTACAAAACGATGGACGACCTCACCGCACTCGAGGAAGGCGCAAATTTCCTGTTCAAGTCAGACTTCGACTCACGACTGATCCAGGGTCAGGGAAAGGCCTACGGCATGGAAGTACTGCTGCGCAAAGACGCGGGCCGGTTCACGGGATGGATAGGCTACTCGCTCTCATGGTCCTGGCGGAAGTTTGACGCCATCAATGATGGTCAATGGTTCCACGCGCGATACGACCGCCGGCACAATGGCGCCATCGTTGCCCAGTACTTACTACGAGAACGATGGGCGGTCTCGACGGTTTGGGAATACATTTCCGGCGCCCGTTTCACACCTGTGATCGGTCAGTATTTGGCCGTTGACCCGGGCCAGTCCGGGCTTGACATCATTCCCCTGTACGCCGAAATCAATAGCGTCAGACTTTCGGACACGCATCGACTGGATTTGGGCATTAAATTATTCAGCAAGCCCCAGCACAAGGTTCAATGGACGTTGTTTGCTGGAGTCTATAATCTGTACAACCGGGCAACACCATTTGGCATCGTTATCAAGATCGACGAAAAAAGCAATGCGATGGAGTACTCGCAGCCGGGACTCTTCGGCCTTCTACCGTTCATAAGTTATGGAGTTAGATTCTGATACAAAATTAATGTCGAAGCACTGGTTGAACCCTGCGGTATGCGCCGCCTTATTATTTTCGACACTCTTTTGCAGCTGCACGCCGGACCCGCTGGGCCTTCCGGACTTAAAGCAATCCCCACCGAAACTCGTCGTGTCTTCAATGATTATGCAGGATACATCTGTGGTAATTGTTCTTACCAGGACAGTAGGTGCCCTGGAAGCCGATCAGAAGAGCGATCCCAATACCGTGCTGTCGCGCATAGCTGTTGATGACGCCGAAGTCGATATCACCGTCAACGGGTTCATGTATAGCCTCCCGCTTGTGCAATCAGGCGCCTATCAAAGTACTGACATTCCAGTGCTGCCAGGAGCTGAGTATTTCTTGACGGTGAAAAGTAAATCACTCGGGCGTGTTTCAGCGAGCACGGTGATTCGGCCTGCCATCAGGTTCGATTCCCTTGCGGTGGGAAGTCCCTCAAAGTCGGAATATCAATATCTGACTCCGGTCACCTACACGATCAGTGATTCTCCTGACAGGAATTTCTACCTGGTCACTTTCAAGAATGTCGATCGTGATAACTTGCAGTCAAGCGTGCTACGACCAGATGGGCATATCCGGCTGATCGACGACCGCGAATTTAACGGGAGCCGGTTTACAGATTCTTTCCTTGCGGTCACAGGACTAACACCTCGTGACAGTGTTGCCATCTCAATCGCCAACGTGGATGAGGATTACTTTGAATACATCAAGACAAGAATACAAAACGATTTAGAACTCGTCGAAATTTTTTCCGAACCAGTGCACTATCAAACTAACGTTAACGGTGGGCTTGGTTACTTTGAACTCCATGTTTCCGACACCAGGTTGCTTGATCTTTATTGATCGCTGCATCCGTACAAACGCGGTTCTTCATCAGGTCGCGGCTATTGCTTATCATGCCGGAGCCCGAGATAGCTCGGGTGACGGACAAGGCCATCAGCGGTGATTTCTGTGTATTTAACCTGCGCAATGTAATGCGGTTCCACCCAGTGCATGGCCTTCGTCTCTTTGATACCATTGCTCATTGGTGAGTTTGTTCTGGATATCCTGGTCAATTTTTCATAGAGGTCTTTCAGTACCCGGTCAGTGAAGCCTGTGCCCACTTCACCGGCGTGAATCAACTTCCCGTTTTCGCGCCTCGCGATGATCAGCGCCCCAAAATATTTTCTGCTGGCCTGTGGGTCGGTGTACCCTACAATGACAAAGTCATCTGTGTTTACATTCTTGATCTTAAGCCAGTCGCGGGTGCGTCTGCCCGGAAAGTACAGACTGGACGATTTCTTGGCGATGATCCCCTCCAGTCCGAGGCGCGACGCGTGTTCGAAAAGTAATTTTCCCTCGCGCTCGAAATGGTCGCAGTACTTGACGACATCGGATTCGGGAATGATGGCGCGCAAGATCTCTTTTCGCTCCAGCAAGTTCTTTCGTGTGATATCTTTTCCGTCGACAGACAAGCAGTCGAAGACCTGGTATTGGATCGCCAGATTCTGACGACTGTTGTAGTTTTGAAGGGCGTGAAAACTGGGCTTACCCTGGTAATCAAAGACCACAATCTCACCGTCGACAATTGCTTTTTTGTGGATTGACTTGATGGCTTCAAATACCCGAGGATAGGCCTTGTTATATACAAGCCCGTTGCGCGAATACAGTCTTGAGGACTCACCATTGATCTCGGCTATAGCGCGGTAGCCATCCCATTTGATTTCAAAAACCCAGTCGGGATGATCGAACGCCGGCTCGTCCGAAAGTGTCGCCAGCATCGGTTCAATATAGTCACTGAGTTTATAACCCCCAGCAATGCGGACCGGCTTCATAAAAATGTTCCTCAGGCCAATTATAGCGAATATTTGACCGCTGCGCACACCAAAATGGCCTCCATTCGGGGCCAACACCGGACAAGCATCACAGTGCAAAACTCTCCTTTTGAAACCCTGTTGCACCACCATTGGCCTAATTTTACATCATCCCTGGCCTCAGTTTTATGCAACATTCTAACGGTCGGGATATTGGCCGAACCCGTTCAACAATATTCAACGTGATTAGTTCCAACTCCAACGGGCTGGCAAACGCAGCGGACCATAGCCTCGAGCAAGTTGCCGAGAACATGGGCAAGGGGCGTCGGGGCGTCTTGTCGGGCGAATGGATGGCCGCGATCTCGAGCCTGGTATTGTTGGCGGTCGGATTGTTAATGGACCACATCTTCCGACCCGTTTGGTTCGGGAACTCGATACGCCCGCTATTCTATGTCGTAGCCTACGCACCCGTCGCCATTCCGGTTATTGGTCGCGGACTAAAGCTCGCTGTAAGAGGGGAAATCTTTACGGAGTTCACCTTAATGACGATCGCTACTCTGGGCGCATTCTTGATCGCCGAATATCCCGAAGCCGTCGCCGTCATGGTGTTCTACGCGATTGGCGAACTCTTTCAAGGCGCGGCGGTGCGCCGGGCGAAACGAAATATCAAAGCCCTTCTTGATGTCCGTCCAGCAACGGCTACGGTCTACCGCCAAGGTACCTTCGCAACGGTGGACCCCTCATCGGTAGAGGTCAATGAGACAATTCAGGTGAGACCAGGTGAACGTGTTCCGCTTGACGGAACGCTGACGACGCAAGCCAGTGCCTTCAACACAGCTGCCCTGACCGGAGAGAGTGAGCCAAGAGTCATCGAACACGGCTCCCAGGTGCTGGCGGGAATGATTAACGATGACCGCGTCGTTGAGCTGAAGGTTACACGCAAATTTGAAGATAGCGCCCTGTCACGCATCCTTGCTCTGGTTGAACACGCTCAAGGGCGAAAGGCCCGGACGGAACTGTTCATCCGCCGGTTTGCCCGCGCCTATACACCGATTGTTGTGTTTCTGGCATTGAGTGTCGTGGTGGTCCCGTATTTCTTTGTCGGCATGTATGATTTTCGCGAATGGCTTTATCGCGGCCTTATCTTCCTGGTGATCTCCTGTCCATGTGCACTGGTGGTGGCTATACCGCTCGGTTACTTCGGAGGCATTGGTGCCGGGTCGCGAAATGGGATCTTGTTCAAAGGCTCAACCTTCCTCGACAACATGGCCCGACTGGAGGTTGCCGTGTTCGACAAGACCGGCACATTGACAATGGGTAATTTCAGCGTCAAGCGGACTGTCTCTCTGGCAAAGCAGGAAGATCAATGGCTGCCCCGCGTCGCAGCGCTGGCATCGACCTCCAATCACCCTGTCTCCAGGGCGATTGTCAAACATGTTGGGGCTACATCGGTCAAGGTCAGCAACGTTCAGGAGTTGAGAGGGCTTGGGTTGGTCGGCCACGTTGACGGCGAAGAGATCATCGCCGGAAACGAGAGATTGTTCCGACAAAAGAACATTCCGTTCCCCAATGTGTCCGAAAGCGATGGTTCCGCTCTGGCGGTAGCTGTCGGGAATGTAATTGCGGGCTATGCGGTGATTACCGATGATGTGAGACATGACGCCCGGCAAGCCATAAAAGAGCTTCACGCTATGAAAGTCAGAACGATGATGCTCAGTGGTGACCGTCAACAGGTCGTTGACGAAGTTGCCTCAACGCTGAACATAGACGGAGCCTACGGTGAGCTGCTCCCTGAAATGAAGGTCGAAAAGCTGTCCGACATCAGGCGTGACTCGAAAGGCATTGTGGCATTTGTTGGCGATGGGATCAACGATGCCCCCGCGATCGCCGCCAGCGATGTGGGTATCGCCATGGGAGCATTGGGCAGTGACGCGGCAATCGAAACTGCGGACGTAGTCATCCAGGGTGATCAGCTCCCAAAAATTGCTGCGGCAGTAAAAATCGGGAAAGCTACGCGGTCGATAGTGTGGCAAAATATCAGCCTCGCTTTTGGTGTGAAGCTGATCGTCCTGGCACTGGGAACGCTTGGCCTTGCGTCGATGTGGGAGGCAGTCTTTGCTGACGTCGGCGTAGCATTGCTCGCCATTCTGAACGCGGTGAGAATTCAATACAAGAAATTCTGAAGAGCGCTGTTAAGTTGCATTTCCACTTCAGCGAAAGCAAACCAGTTTATCAGCCGGGCCGTTAATTGGTAGACGCTCCGTCCACAAACTTGTAGCCAATGCCGTTCACAGCCGACCGGATCTGGTCGACGCTAACTTTTTCTGGATCATATTCCACTTCGACGCCGGCCGTGTTAAGATCTGCCCGGGCGGATTGAACGCCCTCGATGTTTCCAATTACACGTGATACAGTACGCTCGCACCCCGAGCACGTCATACCATCAACGCGAAAGAAATCTGTCTTTTTCATACCTATCAAATTGCCGCAAATTAAGAAAAGTTCTTGCGGGGACGCAAAAAAGAGAAAGGCTCAAGATCATCTCTTGAGCCTTTTCGTCAGGTTGGCCTTAATTGCCACGCCGCCCCTTTGAACGCCCGCCATCCGGCGAAAGCTTTTGATTGCCGCGTGGACTTGACGACACCTTGCTACCGCCACTGGGTGTCGGTCGAGTCATCTTGTTGCCGGCACCGCGAGTGCTCTCTACGCGGGCGGGTGCAGAGCGCTCGCGCGGGGCCGAGCGCTGTTGTACCACAGGCCGATCGCTGGAAGGCCGGCTGGATGTTGATCGGACGACAGGTTTCCTGGATTCCGAAGAACTATTGGTGCTCCGATTTAGCTTTGGCGTATTCTTCGGAATATCCCTCCGCTGCACGGCCGCTTCTTCACGGGTTCGCACCCTGGCGTTTACATCCTTGTCTGGAACGCTCTGCCTCACGCGCTGAAGATTCTGTGAACCTTCACGATCCGAGCTACGGTCAGCCAGCGTCTCCATACGATCACTGCGGGAGGAGCGGTTTGTCGAAACGGTCTGTGTCCTGTCCGCCGATATCCGATCGCCCTCCCGGTTTTCCCGGCCTCGATCCTCACTTCCAGACGAGGATCGGCTATACCGCCTTGCATGCGTGCGGTCATCATAGTTAGACCTGTATCGCACGATGCGGTCGTGATGACGATCCCGAACGATGACCGAGGTCACGCGATACGGACTGTAGATACGATGCGCATGAATAATCCTCGGCGTATAGCAGTAATCGTAGTAATGACGATACGGCTGCCAAATGGGGTAATAGTAAACGTAAGCCACGGGTCTCCACCGATGCCACCACACCGGATGCATGTGCCAACCCCAGGGCGAAGTCCAGGCCGAATAGTATGGTCCATAGACGTATTGTACAGAAGGCCAGGCCCACACATTCACGACGGTCCGGCTAGTTTGCGTTCCTGCATACGTACGAACCTCCGTGGTCGGCTCAATAATCGTCTCGATGCCGTAGATATCGGCATCTCCGACAATCTGAAGTACAGCCTTACCGTTGGCAAGTTTTTCCAACTCAATAACGGCCACGTCCTGACTTTCGCGTTCCGATATCACCGCCTGAAGGACGAAGACGTGAATATTGCCTTCATACCGGTCGATCACCCGTATGTAGTCGATATATCCGTCGCCGTTGAGGTCAAGGTTGTTTACTTTCGAGTCGGGTGAGTTCAACAGTCTCTCAAATTCCTCTGGAGAGGCAGATTTCTTGAACAACTCCAACGTTCCTTCCAGGCTGAAATTGTCGCCCGGCACTTCCTGCTCCAGCGCCTGGGCGAGGGACGTTGTCCATCCCAGGGAAACCGCAGCAAACACCAACACCACTATTGAGGATTTCATATTCGTAATATTTAGTGATATAGAAAGAACAAAAAGGGGGCCAGAAAAAGTCAAAAACAACCGCATCAACCTGCATAAATTGGCAAAATTTGTAAATTGAAAACTTAAGACCCAACCTATGCGACAACGATGGCGACCGGATCCCTTACTCCTTTGAAAGTTCATATACAGTGGAAGG
>CAZLWX010000099.1:0-14413 GCA_964563295.1 uncultured Roseivirgaceae bacterium
CTGACGAAGTATATCTTCGAGCCATCTCCTGAAAACTCCGGCGAAAACTCATGTCCCGGTGTGTTGGTGACCTGAGTCGTTTGTCCCGACTTGAGGTCCCGCATGAATATGTCGCCCTGGTACTCCCATGTCACGCGCGTCCGCGTCGGGTTAAAACGGAAGTCTTCGGGTGCATTTTTCCGATCGGCTTTGGCAACTTTCGTTGGCGCAAGATTGGGTAACGATGCGCTGTACAGAGAATCGCTTTTCGCCTGATCCGGATTCCACTGGAAAAAGATTGTTCGCGAATCAGGTGACCAATGGATGTCCCGGGGAGAAGTACCGATCCACTTGGGATCACGCATGATCTTCTCAACAGTCAATTGGGGCTGCGCCACGACAGTCGAAGCGACAAGCACAAAGAAGCAAACGGAAAATACTTTCATGCCAATGAGTTTAGGAAATAAATATCAACAACAGGGTCTTTGTCACGGTCATTTTTTACACCAGCGCCAAAAATGCCCGTCAGGCGGGGCAGGCCTGGGCTGCTGCAGACCCTGAAAAGCGGTTGCAATTTCCAATGGCAATCAGTAACTACCGTTTTGTTTCAACAGGATTTTGAAAAAAGTCATCACCAATCTGACGTTTTGGGTCTTAACGGCAATCACAGCCGGAGCACTCCTCGGTCATTTTTTCCCACCGCAGGCCGTTGCCATGCAACCTCTCGGAAACGGCTTCATCAGTGTGGTCAAGATTTTTATCAACCCGATCATCTTCCTTACCATTACGTTAGGAATCAGCGGAATGAACGACCTGAAGAAGGTCGGCCGGGTCGGTGGAAAAGCTGTTCTCTACTTTGAGGTTGTCACGACGTTCGCGCTGATCATTGGGATCATCGTAGCTCATTTCATCCAACCCGGCGCGGGCATTGTCACTACCGCTACAGCGGATACATCGCTCGACAACTATCGCCATCAGGCAGACGAATTTAGTTGGATGCATTTCTTCAGGGAAAATGTCACGATCCAGGTGCTGGTGTTCTCCATTATTTTCGGGATCGTCCTCAGTAAGCTTAACAAACGACAAAAGATAGTCGATATCCTGAGGTACGTGTCAAAATATGTATTCAGGGCATTACATGTCGTGATGTTGTTTGCTCCCGTCGGCGCGTTCGGTGGCATGGCTTATACGATCGGCAAGTACGGCATCGATACCCTTTTCCCGCTGGCGAAACTCATGATCACCGTCTATTCGACAATGGCCATATTCATCTTTGTGGTCCTGTACCTGATACTGAAACGCTACCAGGTAAGCCTAATGAAATTTCTGAAATACATCCGCGAAGAACTGCTGATCGTACTGGGAACATCCTCGTCGGAAGCCGGACTGCCGTCGCTGATGGAAAAGTTGGAAAGGATGGGCTGCTCCAAACCCGTCGTGGGCCTTGTGGTGCCGGCCGGATATTCTTTCAATCTCGATGGCACGACCATCTACCTGTCGATGGCGACAATCTTTCTGGCTCAGGCGTACGCCGTTGAGCTCACCATGGGCCAGATGTTCTATATCGGCGGAATCTTGTTTGTGACTTCCAAGGGCGCCGCGGGTGTTACCGGAAGTGGATTTGTTGTGCTGGCGTCAACCCTCACCGCTGTGAGGATCATTCCAATCGAAGGACTCGCATTGTTGTTGGGCGTCGACCGTTTCATGTCTGAAGCGAGGGCGATTACCAATTTTATCGGCAACGGTGTGGCCACGATATGGCTGGCCAATAACGAGGGCGAGTTCTCGCGCGAAAAAATGGAGGAAACTTTTGGCAACATCCGCGGAAGCGAAGACATTTTAATGGACAATCTGGGCATTGAACAAAAAGAAAGCCGGGATCGCGGAACGCCCACGTGAGTCGGCGAAATGCCTAAAAATGCTCCAAACTGATGGCCGTCCGGTCACCAAGGGCAACCCTGTGGTATCAATCCTGCAAACGGCAAAATGACCCTACGGTCCCGAATGATCCATTCGAGGTGAAAATATAGTATTGCCGCTTAAACCCGCGGTCCTCCTGGCAGTCAAACATAAGAAAAAGCAACCCATGAAAACCCGAAGAGCTATCCTCATGCAACAGTATGCGATAAGACGAACGATCATTTCTCTGGCAATCGCGTTTGTGCTGATAATCCTGCTGTTTGCCTGAACATACCAACGGCATTACGTCCGACCGCTACCTGGATTGATCGCGGCCTTCTTTTGCGTTGCCTTTCTTTTGCTCATCCGTTTCACTTTCATCAGCGCGATGTTCCTGACGATTTTCGCGATCAATTTCTCCTGCGTTCTTTCGTGAAATGGTCATCGTCTCGGGGTCCACATGCACGCGTTCCCTGTCTTCGTCGCCGTTATTCAAATCCCTTTCCTCTTCAGGATAGGTAGCATCATTGCGCTCAGGGAATCCTACGTGCATCTCGGGATACCCGCGGCGAACGGGTTCCCTACTTCTTGTATACTCAGTCGATTGATTCATAGTTAGGGCTCTTCATCATCCCGTTTAGGCGGGAAAATTAACGTGCCGCTACACCTGATGAGTCAGGCAGCGCATAGAGCGTGTGAGGTAAAATTTCTACAGGTCAGGCGAGAAGGGCATTAACGGCAGCCTCGTACTTTTCAAATTCAAACGAACTCATCGTGCGATCTATAGCCGCCTTGAGCTCATCAAGATTCAGGTTGCCCAAACTCCCCTCGTGCGTATGCTTGACTGTGCGTTCAGGTGAAAAGTTTCCAGCTTCAATATCACGGCCGACCTGCCGGTAGGCGTCGCGGAAAGGCATCCCGCGAAGCACAAGTTTATTGACTTCCTCGACACTAAACAGAAACGTATACTTTTCGTCGTCGAGGATATTTTTTCTGACATTGATCTCAGACAACATCATGCGCGCCATCTCCAGGCACTTTTTCAAATCCTGTATCGCCGGAAACAACAACTCCTTGGTTATCTGAAGGTCACGGTGATACCCGGATGGCAAATTAGTCGTCGTCATCGCGATGTCGTTGGGCAGCGCCATCATCTGGTTGCATCGCGCGCGAATCAGCTCGAAGACATCGGGATTCTTTTTGTGCGGCATGATGCTTGAACCCGTCGTCAGGTCGTCGGGGAAGCTGATGAATCCAAAATTCTGATTCAAAAAAAGACAGACATCCATCGAAAGTTTGTTCAGCGTTCCTGCGATATTCGACAGCGCAGCAGCGACGATGCGCTCGGTTTTGCCCCTCGCCATTTGCGCATAGACGACATTGTAATTCAAATCCTCAAAGCCGAGTAATCGGGTGGTGAGCGACCGGTCCAATGGAAAGGAAGACCCGTACCCGGCGCCTGAACCCAATGGATTTTTATTCACTACACGGAACGCCGACTGAAGCACGAGCAGGTCATCGACGAGACTTTCGGCATAGGCACCGAACCAGAGCCCGAACGATGAAGGCATGGCCAGCTGCAAGTGTGTATATCCCGGCAGGAGATCGGCCTTATGTTGATCGCTAAGCGAGATCAGCAAGTCAAACAAACGCCTGGTCTCGTCGGTTATCAAGCGAATCTCATGGCGGAGAAACAATTTAATATCTACCAGCACCTGATCGTTGCGCGAGCGTCCGCTGTGTATCTTCTTGCCCGTATCTCCGAGCGCTTTCGTGAGATCAGCTTCAACTTGCGAATGAATGTCTTCGACGTGGTCATCGAGAACGAACTCGCCGGCAACGATCTTGCTGTATATTTTTTTTAGTTCGGCAGTCAGCGCCTTTACGTCGTTGTCGTCGAGCAGTCCGATACTGTGCAACATTCTGGCGTGGGCCAGGGATCCGATCACGTCGAAGGGGGCGAGGAACAAGTCCATTTCGCGATCACGCCCAACCGTAAACTGGTCGATCTCCTTCCTCGAAGACTTGTCTTTTTGCCAGAGTTTCATATCGATGGATCGCTACTAGTGGACGAGCTCTTTCAACAAGGCAATATACATATCTATTCCCTTAACCAATTCAGCTACATGGATAAACTCATCAGCCGTGTGAGAGCGTGCCGAGTCACCGGGTCCGATCTTCACGGAGGGTACCGGGATCAGAGCCTGATCGGAAGTTGTCGGTGATCCATACATCTCGAGCCCCAGCTTGGCGGCGGCCCTGGCGAGTACATGGTCGCTGGAAACTCCGGAAGGCCGCATCCGCATCGAACGGGGACTCACCTCCGACCGGACGTGGCTTTTTATGATCTCAAGTGTTTCTTCGAGCGTGTACATTTCTGTGGCGCGTACATCCACCGAGTACGCACACTCCGGTGGAACGACATTGTGCTGTTTGCCGGCGTTAATGATGGTGACTGTCATTTTCACATTCCCGAGCGTGGGTGACACCTTTGGGAATTGGTAAGTGCGAAACCATTCGATGTCCTTCATGGCCTCATAGATGGCATTGACACCTTCCTCTCTTGCCGCATGACCCGCTCTCCCGCGGGCAACACAGTCCAATACCATAAGACCTTTCTCCGCCACGGCCATCTTACACAGAGTCGGCTCGCCAACGATGGCAAATTCGGCCGCTGGCAACAAAGGCCAGACGCTTTCAATGCCGCCCGTGCCTGATATTTCCTCCTCCGCGCTGGCGGCCAATACCAGGTTGTGGGTCAAATCCTGCTGCGGATAAAAATGCAGAAATGCGGCGATCATGGAAACGAGAGCACCGCCGGCGTCATTACTCCCCAGCCCGTACAACTTCCCTTCGATGATTTCAACGGCAAACGGGTCCCGCGAATAGCCAGGATTAGGCTTGACTGTGTCGTGGTGCGAATTGAGCAATATGGTTGGCCGGTCAGCCTTGAAGTGTTTATTCCTCACCCAGACGTTATTGCCTTTCCTCTCCGGCTGGATGCCTCGCTGTCGGAAAAAACCTTCAAGAATAACGGCTGTCTTGTCCTCCTCTTTACTGAATGAAGGAACGGAAACGAGCTGTTCCAGCAGGTTGATGGCCACTTCGTTGAGCTGGAGATCCATATTACAGGGTAATTAACGTTCCCTCCGTTTCATGGCCGGTGTTTTTCACGAGATCGCCAGCTTCACCGATGAGCACTTCCTTTACGCCAGCCTGAATGGCAGCATACGCGTTCTCCAGCTTCGGCAGGATTCCGGCGACCAGTGCTTTTTTCCCAAGCAGGTCCTCGTAGAGTCTTTTCGGCATGTGATGAATCACCGAGTTGAGATCGTTGACGTCCTGGAGCACGCCCTTCTTTTCAAAACAAAAGATCAAACGTACGTCGAAATGTTTGCTCATCGCCACCGCGACAACGGATGCAATGGTGTCGGCATTGGTGTTCAACATTTTTCCGTCGGCGTGTGTGAGCGGCGCAAAAACCGGCACGGTATTCTGTCTAAGAAGAAAATACAGCAATGTTGAGTTCACACTGTCAGGGCGAATATCGCCGACGTAACCAAAGTCGATATCCTTTACCGGGCGTTTCGTGGCGCTGATCATGTTGCCATCGGCTCCAGTAACACCCAACGCGTTGCATCCCGCCTGCTGCAGCGTCGCGACTATCTGTTTGTTTACCAGGCCGCCATAGACCATGGTGACCAGATCCAGCGTCGCCGCATCGGTGATTCGTCGTCCATTAATGTAGTTTGATTCTATTCCGAGTTGGTTCCCGATCTTGGTAGCAATCTTTCCGCCGCCGTGAATCAGAATTTTAGGCTCTTTGATCGAAGCAAAATCCTCGAGGAACCTGGCCAATGCTGCCGGCTCGTCCAGCACGTTTCCCCCGATCTTAATGATGAAGAGTTTATTCATGAATGACGATCATTATAACTTTTTTACATGCACGAGCAGTTCAGACAGCACCGCCTGAGCCGCCCAAACCCGGTTCGACGCCTGCTGGGTCACGACACTGCTGAAACCATCGAGTACCTCGTCGCTGAGCTCCACATTTCTCCGGACGGGAAGGCAGTGCATCACTTTGGCGTGGTTCGTTAGGTTGAGTTTTTCAGTTGTCAACATCCAACCTGGATCGTTGCAATAGATACGTCCATAATCATGGTACGTACTCCAATTCTTGACGTAGACGAAATCAGCATCTTTCAGCGCATAGTCCTGGTCGTGGGAAATGGCAGCGCCTTTTGTAAAAGCAGGGTCCAGCTCATAGTCCTCCGGATGAGCAATGACAAAATCAGCATGATTCCATGCGGTTACCCATTGAGCGAAACTGTTGGCCACACACTGCGGAAGGGCCTTGACATGGGGAGCCCAGGTCAAAACAATCTTAGGCTTCCGCTTCTCGCGGAATAACTCAGTGATGGTGATGATATCGGTCAGGCTCTGCAGCGGATGCAAGGTTGCGCTCTCCAGGCTGAGCACAGGCACGCCGCAATATTTGATGAATTGGCGGATGTAGAGTTCACTGTAGTCCTCTTCGCGGTTCTTCAACCCTGGAAATGTCCGTATGCCGAGGATGTCGAAGTATTTTCCCAGCACCGGCGCAGCATCCTTCACGTGTTCGACTGTACTGCCACTCATGATGGCTTCGTCCTCGAACTCAAGGCTCCATCCCTCCTGTCCGACGTTGAATACGATTGCCTCCATCCCCAGGTTCGCCGCCGCGATTTGGGTGCTCAGCCTGGTGCGCATGCTGGGATTGAGAAACAGCAGGCCAATGCGCTTACCTGCGCCAAGATGCCGGTCATGAAAAGGATCGGCCTTGTAGCTTAGCGCTTTCTGCACGAGGTCGTGCATATCATGTACATCTTCTACCGAGATGAAATTTCTCATGGCAATTCCTTCTTCAACGCGTGCAGCACCATCTCCGCTTCGTCCTGCTTCAGGGCCAGCGAAGGAAGAAGCCTGATCGTGTTTGGCTTGGCCTCCCCTGTAAAGATATGATGTTTGAAAAGCAAATTACTCCTCACCTCCTTCAGCGTTTCGGGTAAATCGATGCCGATAATCAAACCGCGACCGCGAAGAGCAGTGATGGACTTAAAAGCGGACAATTCATTCATCAAAAAAGCGCCGATGTTGGTCGCGTTCGTCATCAGGTCTTCCTCCTCGATCACCTCGAGCACGGCAAGTGCTACTGCACAGGCGAGGTAATTTCCCCCAAAAGTTGTACCCAACATTCCGCTCCAGGGCTTAATCCCCGGCTCGATCAGTACGCCTCCGATCGGATATCCGTTGCCCATACCTTTCGCCGTCGTGATGAGATTGGGTCTCACACCCGCATACTGATGCGCAAAGAATTTTCCGGTCCGACCATAACCCGACTGGATCTCATCAAGAATCAATAATGCACCCGCCGAACTACATTTCTCATGGATGAATTTCAGAAAATCCTCGTCCGGGAGTCGGATGCCGCCGACCCCCTGTATACCCTCGATGATCACTGCGGCGACACGGTCGTCCAATGCGCGTACAAATGCATCGCGGTCGTTGAGCGGCAAAAATTCCACATCGTGCACGGCGTTGAAGGGCGCAACGATCTTCGGATTGTCGGTAGCCGCGACTGCTCCCGATGTTCTACCGTGAAAAGCTTTCTTAAAGGCGAGCACTTTCTTCCGGCCGGTCACGAATGACGCCATCTTCAGGGCATTCTCATTCGCCTCCGCCCCTGAATTACAAAGGAACAATTGATAATCGCGGTAGCCTGAGATCGATCCGAGCTTTTCCGCCAGTTGGATCTGAAGATCGTTAACGACACTGTTCGAATAGAATGCAATCCTGTTCAGCTGATCGGTAATCCGCCGGAGAAAGTGCGGATGCGAATGACCAATCGATATGACCGCGTGGCCTCCATAAAGATCAAGGTAACGCTGGCCTTTCGCGTCCCATAACCACGACCCCGTAGCCTTTACAGGAGTGATGTCAAAAAGCGGGTAGACGTCAAATAGATCCATTTCGGGATTTAAAAAAAGGGTTTATGTATCCCTGTCGTCTAAAAAACAACACCCTTCAATCGCAACCCTTCTCGTTCGTCCAGTCCAAACATAAGGTTCATGTTCTGCACGGCCTGTCCGGAGGCTCCTTTTAAAAGATTATCCAGCGCTGAGTGAACAACCAGTTTGTCGCCTTCCTTCTCCAATCCGATCACGCACTTGTTGGTGTTCACGACTTGTTTCAGACTGACAGTGTTCGTGGAGACAACCGTAAAGGCCGCGTCCTCATAAAAATCTTCGTACAGGCTCCTGATATTGTCCAGACTCTCTTTCACGTTAACAATGGAGCTGACAAAGATGCCTCGCGTGAAGTCGCCGCGCCAGGGCACAAAGTTCAGGGAACCCATGAATGACGGCTGAAGCTCCACCAGTGTCTTGTTTATCTCTTTGAGATGTTGATGGGTGAGCGTCTTGTAGGGAGAAATATTATTTGCCCGCCAGGTGAAGTGACTCGTATCCTGCAGCTTCTGACCGGCACCGGTAGACCCGGTAATCCCTGTTGCGTAAATGTCTGTGAGTAATCCAGCTTTTGCAAGGGGAAGCAAACCCAGTTCGATGGTTGAAGCAAAGCATCCGGGGTTGGCAATATTTGACGCCTCCGTGATCTTGTCGCGATTGATCTCGGGAAGTCCATAAACGAAACCGCGGCCATCGACAGAATCGCCAAGCCGGAAATCGTGGCTGAGGTCGATCACTTTGACGGAAGAACGAATCTTGTTCTCCTGCAAAAACTTCTTGCTTTCGCCATGGCCGAGGCAGAGAAAGATCACATCGACGTCATCGTTGAACGCATCCGAAAAGGAAAGGCCGGTTTCGCCCAACAGATCCGGATGAACAGCATGCAGCGGCTTCCCGGCATTGCTTCGGCTGTGCGCGAAGACAAGGTCCGTTTGCGGATGCCGGATCAACAAACGGATCGTTTCGCCGCCCGTATATCCTGCTCCTCCAATAATGCCTGCTCTTACTCTCATGCTGTCAATTTTTTGCCTTCCGGCGGATGGCCATACATCCCGCCAAGGTGATTGTTATTTGTTTTTTAGTTGATGATAGATCATGGTCTGGTTGCCAAAGATTTTTGAAAAACCTTTGACGTCATCGCCAGTCCAGCCGAGGTTCATCTCGCCGTACTTCCCAAATTTCGAAGACATCAGGTCATAAGTCGACTCAATACCGATGACCTGGAACCGGTAAGGGAAAAGCTGAACGTCGACCCGGCCTGTGACATGTTTCTGCGTGTTTACCAGGAATGCCTCGATGTCGCGCATCACCGGGTCAAGGTACTGTCCTTCGTGAAGCCAGTTGCCGTAGAATTGTGCCAGCTGGTCTTTCATGGTCAGCTGCCACTTGGTAAGCACATGCTTCTCCAAAGCGTGGTGTGCCTTGATAATAACCATCGGAGCTGCAGCCTCAAACCCGACCCGGCCCTTGATGCCAATGATCGTGTCGCCGACATGTATGTCGCGACCGACTCCATATGGACCGGCAATAGCTTGCAGTCGATGGATCGCCGCTGTTGGATGATCAAAGGCTTCCTCGTTGACGTGCGTGAGTTCTCCTTTGTCAAAACGAAGAGTTACTTTTTCATTTCCTGTCCTCGTTACCGGAGTCGGCCATGCTTCTTCCGGAAGCATACCCATCGAAGTTAGCGTCTCCTTACCTCCAACGGACGTACCCCAAATCCCCTTGTTGATCGAGTACAAGGCCCTTTCGAAGTTCATTTGAACGCCTTTCGACCGGAGATAAGCAATCTCCTCCTCCCGTGACAGCTTCATGTCGCGAATCGGTGTGATGATCTCTACGCCCGGAGCCAGGATGTTGAGTATCATGTCGAATCGCACCTGGTCGTTGCCGGCACCGGTGCTGCCATGCGCGACAGCGTCGGCCTTGATGGACAACGCGTACTCCGCAGTCGCCAACGCCTGGCTCATCCGCTCGGCGCTGACACTGAGTGGATAAGTGTTGTTCTTCAGCACGTTTCCGTAGATCAGGAATCGGATCACCTTATCATAGTAGTTCCTGGTCTCGTCGACAGTCTTGTGCGACGCAACGCCGAGGCTTTTTGCACGCTGTTCGATCGCGCGCACTTCTTCCTCGTCAAATCCGCCGGTATTGACCGTGATGGTGTGCACCTCGAAGCCCTGGTCGTCACTCAGGTACTTCACACAGTACGACGTGTCGAGTCCACCGCTAAAGGCCAATACAACTTTCTTCTTCATCTATAAATGATTATCACGAGCAACAAAGCCCTAAAATTAAACAACTTCCCGGCTAAACGTATCGCCCCACTGCATCCAGCGGAGCGAAGCATTCACCAGAAGAAGAAAAAACTCAGGATTGATTTCTTGCCTTCCCCGGCAGATCCACCATTGCCTTCTTTCTTGCGAAACGCCTTCAGCAGGACAAATTGTTTAAAGCGGACCCAGCGTTCGAAAAGACGAAAGTTGCCTTTAAAGGCGCGATGGCGATGGTTCACCAGCCGTCCCCGAGAATTGACAACGGTTTCTTTCCTTACGGGAGGCAATGGCATGTTCAGCTTGGCAGCGGCCTCGACGGGGTCAAAGAGCATGGCGGTACACATGCAGTTCTTCCGCTCCTTGCTGACGAGAATCTCATAGTTGACGCAGCTCCTGCATCCTTTCCAGAACTCCTCATCGGTGGTGAGTTCGGAATAGGTGACCGGTTCATAGCCCAGGTCGGAGTTGATCTTCATCACCGCCAGTCCGGTGGTAAGTCCGAAGATTTTTGCGTCGGGATATTTTTTGCGCGACAGACCGAAAGTCTTTCGCTTGATTTCGGTGGCGACACCAGATTTGCGGAAGGCGGGTGAAACGATCAGGCCCGAGTTGGCCACGTACTTCTCGTGCTGCCAGGCCTCGATATAGCAAAAGCCGACCCAGGTGCCATCGCGGGTTACTGCGATGACAGCTTTTCCTTCCTCCATTTTCCTGGTGATGTAGTCGGGGGTGCGTCTGGCTATGCCGGTTCCCCTGGCTTTGGCTGATTCCTCCATCTCGCGTGTGATGGTCTCAGCGTAGTGAGCGTCGTCAGACGTAGCCAGTCTGACAATGATATCTTTGATTTCCAATTTCTTTCTTCACGTAAAAGTGGTTGTTGATAAAAATTAATATGCCATGCGCATACGGGCAGCCATGGTGTCCCTGACACCGGGCTGAGTCTTAACAGTACGTCAAGATGGGATCAAATGCGGGGGCACCTTGCGGGTCGGGGCCGCCTGGTCACCGCACAGGCGCTGGGATAGAACCGGAACGTTCCGTAGGAGTGTCGGGCAACCGTAGCCGCTCCGAAGTGGGTGAACAGTGTTTTCAATTTCTTTAAACAGTTAGGTGTTAAGAAATAGACCTCCGTTTGTTTGTTAATACAAAATTAAACGATAAAGTATTCACATTGACAAACAAATACGGCGAAACTTTAAAAAAAGTTTCCGCAATCGTTCGTTGGCCAGTCGCCTATCGGTCACCGGTCTCAGTCATCGACACAAGTCGGAAGAGGCCGACGAATGTTCGTCGAGAGACGAGCACCTCCCGAATTCTTCGGTAGCGTATGGCGTGCAGAACAGCGCGGAGAATGGCTAGCTGCCTTGAAATCGAATCAAAAGTCGGGACACGGGATCACCAGCTTGTCGCGCGGAGGCTTGCGTGGGTCGCGCATCGGCCAGGTGTACACCAGGCTGAACTCATGAGCACCGCCACTACCAGGACCGAGGCGGGAGATCGTATAGTCGAAGCTGTAACCGATGTTGAGGGCGTCCTTCGCGCCGAGCTTGACAAAGCCCAGGAGCAACACGATTGACTCGTTGTTCACAAATCCGTTCAGATTCTTGAACGGCACTCCCCGGTACCAGCTGCCGAGTACCAGCGGCTCAAAGGTGAAGTACACGCCAAGGTCCATTTGGTCGAAGCTGCCCTGGTGGCGATACTGAAACGCCGGCGCGATACTGCGTTCTGCCTCCCGGGCATAGACGCCACCGCCGACAACTCCGGGTTTCATAAAGTATTTGAACCCTCCGTGAACGGAGAACTTGATCGGAAGCGGACTATCTTCGTCGATGATCGACTGGTTAGGCCTGTTGAGGTGGTGCGCAGCGACGCCGAGCCAGGCCACGTCCGTATACAGCACTCCTCCGGCCGACAAGTCGAGGAACGTCTTGCTGAAATTCGTGTTGAACGTCTCGGCCGTGGGCTGATCGATGAAATTTCCGGTGACGGGATCGAACTGGTCGCCAAAGGTTAGTCGGTCGAAATTGACATCGCGGTTGTAAACGCCGGCCTGAAACCCCGGACGAAAGCCAAGATGGTCGGTCACTTGCAACTCATAGGAGTATTGAAGCGCAGCGCTTATCGATTGAAGCCCCGCAAGTCCCTCGCGGTCATTGGTCAGCAGGACGCCCACACCACTGCGCTTGTCCTCGATAAAATAATCGAAGTAAGCCGACATGGTCGTGAAGTTGGCATCGATGGCCGGCCATTGGTTGCGGTAGTTGATTCCCGCCCGGGCCTGACCCGTCGATCCCGCCATCGCCGGATTGAGATATAGGGGCGCGGCGTAGAATTGCGAGAACTGTGGATCCTGCGCGTGAAGTTCGGCGAATTGAAAAACCATTGACAAGGCCGAGCACCATGCGATGCACGTGCTGGCCCACCGTTTTACGGAACGCCGATGAGTCAATCGTTGGGGGCCAGAACCTCTATACATCAATTGGGGTGATAACTCAATATTATCCGGGCAAATTAAAGCTATATCAGATATTTAGAAAATTACTGTCCTGATATAAACCATATGCCCGGTTACCCGACCATCGTTGGCCGACACTTATTAACGGTATTTTTACATCAAATTGTATACTTTAGTGGGTCTTGGGCGTTTTTATCTGGAGGCGAAAGATGATTGGTCGTAAGTTGTTACCTGTGACAAGAATCTCAATGAAACAAGCAGTGCTCCTGTCTTTCAGGGTGATTGTATTCATTCTCGTGGTGATGCATGCCGGAACAGTTATGGCACAGCCCTACTCCAGGCACAACTGGTATTTCGGCAATTCTAACCTGGGCATCCGGTTCAGCCGATCGGACAATACGCCTACCCTTGTAAACAATAAAGTTCCTCTTGGCATAGGCGGAAGTGGCGTGGCTACTGATCAAACGAATGGGAACCTGCTCTTCTATACGGATGGTAATGCGATCTACGATGCCACCCACAAAGTGATGCCGTTGGGCACAGGCCTTGGAGGAAATACAAGTGGTAACCAACCTGTGGCGATCGCCAGGGTGCCGGGATCCACAACCCAATTTTATGTTTTCGTCAACACGGCTAGCGGAACAACACCTGGGAGTGTCAGCTACAGGATCGTTGACATGAGCCTGTTTGGAAATGCAACAGCGCCCACGCCTCCACTCGGACAAGGGCTGACGGCCGGCAATACTGCTATTCCAGCGCTTACCGGAAATACGTCAGAAGCGATGATCACGATCCAACACGAGAATCGTCGCGACTTCTGGCTGATCACGCATGCCAATGGATCCCCCGATTACTTCGTATCACTGTTTACCGATGCTGGAATACAATTCACGAATCAGATTTCCGGTGTCGGCCTGATCGGAGTCGCGGCCAATTTCGCATGGCATGAAGCCACAGGGCGTATAGCAGTCACTACCCAGGAAGCCCGGCGCGATATCGAAGTCGTCAACTTCGATACTTCGAACGGTGTGATCACGCCGGCGCAAACAATTCTAAACACCGGTATTGCCAGCACGGGTAACGAAGCGATCTATGACACCGAGTGGAGCCCTGGCGGACGATACCTGTACATTTCCCGGCCAGGAGAGGCCGGAATTTCAGCGGATGTCTTCCAGGCTGATGTAGCCAACACTCAAAGTTCACTGGTCTCGATTCTCCCCGCCCCAATCTTTCGCAGCTATGGACTACAGATGGCACCCGACACCCTGATCTATCACTTGTATCAGGAGACTTCAGGCGGACCATTTATTCTTGGATCCATTGGTGACTCCGACAGTGCGGCGGCCGATGTGGTATACAACCCCGCTGCCTTCAGCTCCAATCCGAATTTCAATGGCAGGCAGTTTCCCGCATTTGCACCGCGCGACTCCATCACGATGGATGTAACGTTCACGTCAATGGGGACCTGTGCCAATTCGCCGGTGTCGTTTTATCCCACGGTGACCCCTGGCGCCGACAGTCTGGTGTGGAACTTCGGCGATGGAAACGGTGCCTCCACCTGGAGTCCGGTACACACTTACGAAGCGGGAGGAAGTTACCCGGTTACCGTCATTGCTTACCTGGCGGGCGACACGGCCATGGCCAGCCAGATGCTGACCATTACCGACTTCCAGCTTCAACTTTCACTCGTGCAGGACACCACCGCATGTGCATGCGAGTTGCCCATCAACAACGGCCAGCTCATGTGCGCCGACGACACCTCCGATGACATGGTCGTGACGGTCAAAGCCGAGGGA
>CAZLWX010000100.1:0-13973 GCA_964563295.1 uncultured Roseivirgaceae bacterium
TGCGGTATAACTCCTCGAGCACATCGAGGTTTACCGCCTTATAATATACTTTGCTGTTGTTCTTAAAACCGAACTTCGGAACCCGGCGCTGCAATGGCATCTGACCACCTTCGAATCCCGCCTTGCTCTTGTAGCCAGACCTGGATTGGGCACCTTTATGACCGCGGCCCGCTGTCGAACCACCGGAACCCTGTCCACGTCCTACTCTCTTGTTTGTCCTGGTTGAACCTGCAGCAGGTTTCAGCGTGTGCAATTTCATCTTACAGCTCTTTTACAGTGATCAAATGATTTACCTTCCTGATCATGCCGGCGATCTGCGGAGTCAGTTCAACCTCAACGGTCCTGTTGATCTTGCCCAACCCCAATGCCTTTATGGTCCGGACCTGAGTATCCGGTCTTTTAATGGTGCTTCTGCGTTGCGTGATCTGTACTTTAGCCATGTCGCTTATCCGTTAAAGACCTTAGATAATGCTATTCCCCTGTTCCTGGCAATGCTGTAAGCATCGCGCATGCTGGTCAGCGCCTTGAAGGTAGCCTTCACCACGTTGTGAGGATTTGACGAACCTTTTGACTTTGCCAACACATTGTGAACGCCGGCGCTCTCCAGAACCGCCCGCATAGCACCACCTGCAATTACTCCCGTACCGGGCGAAGCAGGCTTGAGCAGCACAAAACCGCCACCGAATTTTCCCATCGCCTCATGCGGTACCGTACCTTTAATGATGGGTACCTTCACTAAATGCTTTTTCGCGTCGTCGATGCCCTTGGTGATAGCATCCGTTACCTCGTTGGCCTTTCCAAGTCCGTATCCCACAACGCCATTACCATCTCCAACAACGACGATGGCGGCAAAGCTGAAACGGCGACCGCCCTTTACCACCTTGGCAACGCGCTCGATCGCAACCACTTTTTCTTTCAGGTCGATTTCGGAGGCTTTTACTGTGCTGATATTGCTTACAGACATATATTGATTCTTAGAATTTTAGACCACCTTCACGCGCACCCTCAGCAAATGCCTTGATGTTGCCATGATAGAGATAGCCGTTGCGATCAAAAACAATTTCCTTGATACCCGAAGCCACCGCTTTCTCGGCAATCTTCTTTCCGACGTTCTTCGAGTTTTCGATGTTGACGGTCTTCTTGCCCAACTCAACGCTCGACGCCGCTGCGATCGTCACGTGCTGAACATCGTCGATCAGCTGCGCATAAATGCCAGTGTTGCTCCGAAATACCGACAAACGAGGCCGTTGCGTTGTTCCGGACACCTTTCGGCGAACGGACATCTTGATTCGCGTGCGTCTTTCTCTGTTCTTGCCTGCCATAGGTTTACTTATCTATGATGCTTTAGTTCCTTCCCATTACTTGGCTGCAGCCTTGCCAGCTTTTCTCCGGACATATTCACCGGTGAAGCGGATACCTTTTCCTTTGTACGGCTCTACTTTACGCAGTGATTTTATTTTCGCCGCAACCTGGCCGATCAACTGCTTATCAATCCCTTCCAGGACGATGGTCGGGTTACCCCCTTTTTCCTGGAATGCCTGCACTTTAATCTCAGCGGGTACTGCAACAAACACGTTGTGCGAGTAGCCAAGGCTCAGTTCGAGCACGTTATTCTGAGCATTTGCTTTATAACCGACACCCACGAGTTCCATCTGAGCCTTGTATCCTTTCGCAACACCGTGCACCATGTTGGCGATCAGTGCGCGGTAGAGTCCGTGCATAGACTTGTGCCGCTTTTGATCTGTAGGCCTTTCGACCAGTAAGGTTCCGTTTTCCTGCTTGATCGAAAAGGCAGGGTCGATGACCTGGTGAAGTTCGCCCTTGGGTCCTTTCACCGATACCTTATGGTTCTCTTTCGAGAAGTTGACGGTGATGCCGGCAGGAATGGTGATCGGATTTTTACCTATACGTGACATGTTGCTGGTTCATTAATAAACGTAACACAATAGTTCGCCTCCCACATTCATGGTCCGCGCTTCCTTATCGGTGATCACACCCCTGGATGTCGATAGTATCGCTACTCCCAGCCCGTTCATCACGCGCGGCATGGAAGCGGCATTGACATAACGCCTCAAACCAGGCGTGCTGATCCTTTCCAGTCTGCTGATGGCCGACTCGCGCGTTTCCGGATTATACTTCAATGCAATCTTGATGTTACCCTGATGGTTGGGTGTATCCTCAAATTTGTAGTTCAGGATATACCCCTTGTCGAACAACACTTTGGTGATCTCCTTCTTCAGGTTGGACGCAGGAATCTCGACAACACGGTGATTCGCTTTGATCGCGTTGCGTAACCGGGTTAAGTAGTCTGCTATAGGATCTGTCATTTTCTACTCCTTTTATTAAAAAGCAAGCCCGCGTTTAAAAAACCGGGCTGCAAAGATATCGAACAATTCTAATTATTCAAACTGTTATCGGGTTTCGCCCCTTCCATGGACGACCTTGATACTCAGCAACCAATATGTACTTCAGCGGTGTGTTTCTTGCCAAACCCCGGTGCCGCGCGTCCCGCTGCCCGAGGGTCTGAACACTTACCAGCTGGCTTTCGTCAAACCGGGAATCTTGCCGTCAGAAGCCATCTGGCGGAAGACGTTGCGGCATACGCCGAACTTGCGCATATAACCGCGAGGACGACCGGTCAGCTTGCACCTGTTCTTCAGCCGAACGGGCGAGGCGTTGCGCGGGAGTTTGTCGAGGGCCAGGTAGTCGCCGGCCTCCTTTAATGCCTTCCGCTTTGCCGCCTTGATAGCGACCAGTTTCTCTCTTTTTGCCTGTCTGGCGATCACTGATAATTTAGCCATGCTACAATTAATTTTTATTCGCGAACGGCATCCCGAATTCCTTCAGGAGCTGATAGCTTTCTTCATCGGTTTTCGCGGTGGTCACAAACGTGATATCCATACCGCTGATCTTGCTCACCTTATCGATCGATATCTCGGGGAAGATGATTTGTTCCTTCACGCCGAGCGTATAGTTTCCACGGCCGTCGAATCCCTTGGCACTCACACCGCGAAAGTCGCGCACGCGGGGAAGAGCAATGTTGACCAGGCGGTCGAGGAATTCGAACATCCTGTCGCCGCGCAACGTCACCCGAACGCCGATCGGCATATTTTCACGCAACTTGAAGTTGGAGATCGCCTTCTTCGACTTCGTAGCCACTGCACGCTGACCCGTGATCGAAGTGATCTCTTCGATAGCCACATCGATCAGCTTCTTGTCAGTCACCGCTACACCCATCCCCTTGTTGATGCAAATCTTCTCGATCTTGGGTACCTCCATGATGGACTTGTAGCTGAACTTCTGCTTGAGCGCAGGGACAATTTCCTTGTTGTATTTGTCCTTTAGTCTTGGAGTTGCCATTACTTGATAAATTCTCCGGTTTTCTTTGAATAACGCTGAAGCTTGCCTTTCTCATTCAGTTTTCGTCCCACGCGTGTGGGGTTTCCCGTGGCCGGATCTACCAGCACCAGGTTACTGATATGAACAGGAGCTTCTACCTTCTTGATTCCACCTTCAGGCTTGCCGGCCGAGGGCTTCTCGTGCTTGGTGATGAAGTTCACGCCCTCAACGAAAGCGCGACGCTTATCCACAACGATCTCCAGCACTTTGCCGGTCTTACCCTTGTCATCGCCTGCGATTACCTTGACGGTGTCGCCCTTGCGAATGTGCAGTTTCGGCTGTTTGTTTCTTTTTCTTTCCATGACTATAGCACTTCAGGGGCCAGTGAAACGATCTTCATGAACTGTTTCTCCCTCAATTCGCGAGCGACAGGACCGAATATACGGGTTCCGCGAGGCTCATCCTGCGCGGTGAGCAACACCGCGGCGTTGTCCTCAAAGCGAATGTACGAGCCATCCTTTCTCCTCACTTCCTTGGTGGTCCTGACAATCACGGCCCTGGAAACAGTTCCTTTCTTCACCTGGCTGGCAGGCAAAGCAGACTTCACGGTAACCACGATCTTATCGCCGACGGTAGCGTATCCCTTGCGGGTTCCACCGAGCACATGCATACAGAGCACTTCTTTGGCTCCGCTATTATCGGCTACGGTAAGTCTGGTTTCACTGCGTATCATATCTCTAATATTTCTATTTTGCTTTTTCCAGGATTTCAACCAGGCGCCAACGCTTGTCCTTACTCAGGGGACGGGTTTCCATGATGCGCACCGTATCGCCGATGCCGGCGCTGTTTTGCTCATCATGAGCCTTGAAGGTGGTGGTCCGGTTGACGAATTTTCCATAGATCGGGTGCTTCACCTTCCGGTCAACGGCTACCGTGATGGTCTTCTGCATTTTATTGCTGATGACCTTTCCCACCCTTTCCTTTCTTTCATTTCTTTCCATGAAGAATCTATTTTTGAGTTCCTTTAGCTCGTAGTTCCGTCTTCAGCCGGGCAATCGTTCTGCGTGACTCCTTGATGCGCATCGGATTTTCGATTGAAGAAACCCGGTGAGCAAACTGCAATTTTCGCAGGTTCTCGGTTTCGCTGGCGATCTTGTCAGTCAGCTCAGCGAGGGTCAATGTCTTGATTTCCGCCTTCTTCATAGTTCTTATTCAACGTAATCTTTTCTTACCGTGAACTTCGTCCTGATGGGCAGTTTGCCTTCCGCCAAAGCCATGGCTTCGCGAGCGGTCTTCAGGTTTACACCACCGGCCTCAAACAGGATCGTACCGGGCTTTATCACAGCCACCCAGTATTCCGGCGCTCCTTTTCCTTTACCCATCCTCACTTCAGCAGGTTTGCGGGTAATCGGCTTGTCGGGGAAAATGCGGATCCAAACCTGACCTTCGCGTTTCATCGCGCGCGTCACAGCAATACGCGCTGCTTCGAGCTGGCGAGCCGTGATCCATCCACCTTCGAGCGATTTGAGTCCAAAGGATCCGAAAGCAATTGTATGTCCGCGCGTAGCCATGCCTTTCACACGGCCCTTCTGCATTTTCCTGAATTTGGTTCGTTTCGGCTGTAACATTGTTACCTACTATTTTTCATTGTCCGCGACGTCAATCCGACGTCGAAAAAAATCCTATCGTGTACGACCTCTTCCTCCTTCACGACGTCCACCACCTTCCCCTCTTCTTCCTCCATCGCCACCTCTGCGGCGGCCACCGCGATCACCACCACGGCCTTGCGGTCCCATGCCAGCACCAGGCGCAGCATTGCTGACCAGTCCAATGTTCGGAGAAAGGTCGCGCTTACCGTAGATCTCACCTTTGAATATCCACACCTTGATCCCAATCTTGCCATAGACAGTCTGCGCTTCGGAAATCGCATAATCGATATCGGCGCGCAACGTATGCAAGGGAATCCGGCCTTCCTTGTATTGTTCCGTACGGGCCATGTCCGCACCAGCAAGACGACCCGAAGTTTTCACCTTAATGCCCTCTGCTCCGACACGCATGGCCGAAGCAATCGCTTGCTTCATGGCGCGCTTGTACGAAATGCGCGCTTCGATCTGCTGGGCGATTGACTCACCCACCAGCTTGGCGTCAAGCTCGGGACGCTTAATCTCAAATATGTTGATCTGGACATCCTTGCCCGTGATCTTCTTCAATTCTTCCTTGATCTTATCGACCTCAGTGCCACCTTTTCCGATGACAACGCCGGGACGAGCCGTGTGAATGGTAAGCGTGATCCGCTTAAGGGTTCTCTCGATGACAACCTTGGCAATACCACCTTTCGGAATACGCGCCTGAAGGTATTCCCTGATCTTCTGGTCTTCTACCAGCTTGTCGGAGAATGTTTTTCCTCCATACCAGTTGGAATCCCAACCGCGCACGATGCCCAAACGCAAGCCTACCGGATTAATCTTTTGTCCCATTTATTACTTGGTTTCTTTTTCTTCAGTTACTACTTCCGCTCCGGTCTTCTTCAGGCTATCGAGCACGAGGGTGACGTGATTGGAGCGCTTCCTGATGCGATGCGCACGTCCCTGCGGCGCAGGCCTGAGTCTCTTCAATTGGCGGCCACCGTCTACCCATACTTCCTTCACCACCAGGTCGGCTTCTTCAAGCTTGAGATCCTGGTTCTTTATTTCCCAGTTGGATATTGCCGACAGCAACAGCTTTTCCAGGCGGGGTGCGCCGTTCTTCGGTTCGTAGCGGAGAATATTGAGAGCCTTATTCACGCGCTCGCCCCTGATGAGGTTTGCGACCAGTCGCATCTTGCGGGGCGACGTAGGTACGTTGACCAGTTTAGCCGTAACCGGGCCGGTCTTCGCGGCTTCCTTCCTCGCATCGCGTTTCTCCCTCTTCAATACCGACCGCTTGGTCTTCCTTTCGGGAGCTGTTTCCTCAGCTTTTGCTTTTTCCTTAGCCTTGGCTTTCGTCTTTGTTGCTTTCGCTTTTGCTTTGGCCATACCTACTAAGCGTTTTCTTTCTTGTTACCCGAATGACCGCGGAAGGTTCTTGTCGGCGCGAATTCGCCGAGCTTGTGACCCACCATGTTTTCGGTTATGTAGACCGGGATAAATTTATTTCCATTGTGGACGGCAAACGTGTGACTGATCATCTCAGGCACGATCGTAGACCGCCGCGACCAGGTTTTGATCACTGATTTTTTGCCCGACTTTTCTGCAGCCTCGACTTTTTTCAAAAGACGGAAGTCGGCATAAGGTCCTTTCTTAATTGAACGTCCCATTATTTTTTCCTCCTGGCAATAATTAGGTTATCTGAATACTTCTTCGGGTGACGAGTCTTCTTGCCTTTCGCGTACAAGCCCTTACGCGATCTCGGGTGTCCTCCCGATGCGCGACCCTCACCACCACCCATCGGGTGATCGACAGGGTTCATCGCCACAGCACGCGTGCGCGGACGTACGCCTCTCCAGCGGTTGCGACCTGCTTTTCCGACACTTTCGTTCATGTGGTCGGCATTCGACGCCGCGCCGACAGTGGCGATGCAGACGTCAAGCACATTACGCATCTCGCCAGAGGGCATTTTAAGTGTTGCAAAACCACCTTCGCGAGCCAGCAACTGAACGAACGATCCGGCGGAACGCGCGATGGCACCGCCCTTGCCGGGTTTGAGTTCCACATTGTGCACAATAGTACCAAGAGGAATCCTGCCCAGGGGCAATGCATTGCCTACTTCGGGAGCGACATCGGCTCCGGCGATCACCTGCTGTCCAACCTGGAGTCCTTGTGGAGCAATAATATAAGACTTGAAGCCATCGGCATAGTACAGCAACGCGATCCGCGCGGACCTGGTAGGATCGTATTCGATCGACTTCACCGTTGCCGGTACACCGAACTTGTTGCGCTTGAAGTCGACGTGGCGCAGTTTCTGTTTGTGGCCACCGCCGATGTAACGCATCGTCAAGCGGCCGCGGCTGTTACGTCCACCGGTTTTCTTAACGGTGGTAACCAGTGACTTCTCCGGCTTGCTGGCTGTAATATCATCGAACGAGGGAGCAAGTCTGTGCCTCGTTCCAGCCGTTACCGGTTTTAATTTCTTCAACGCCATCGCTCAAATAATTATACGTTGCTGTAAAAATCTATCACTTCCCCTGCCGCGAGGGTAACAATTGCTTTCTTGAAGCTGGCCTTGCGTCCTGAAAGAATGCCAGCCGTGGTATAGCGCGTCTTCGCTTTACCCATCACCCGCATGGTGTTCACCTTCTCAACATTGACGCCGTATTGTTTTTCCACGGCTTTTTTGATCTCCACCTTGTTGGCATCGATGTCCACGATAAAGCCGTACTTGCCTTTCTCGTTCAGGGCAGAAACCTTCTCAGTAACCAAGGGTTTCTTGAGCACACTCATTATTCTTTGTTTAAAAGGTTTTCAACTTTACTTACCGAACTCTCTACAAGAAGGATCCGATCAGCATGGATCAGATCGTAGGTATTGATCTTGTCCGCGGTCGTAACCTTTGCGTTCGGGATATTCCGGCCTGACAGGGAAATATTCTTGTTCGCTTCAGGCAGAACAAGGAGGGTTTTCAAATCCGACATCTTCAATGCATCGAGCATCGAGACGAATTCCTTGGTCTTGATGCTGTCGAATGTGAAATCCTCAAGGACGGCGATGGACTGATCCTTCGCCTTATAAGAAAGCGCGGACCTGCGGGCGAGGTCTTTCACTTTCTTGTTCAGTTTGAAGGAGTAATCGCGAGGCGTTGGGCCAAAGATCCGGCCACCACCTCTAAACTGCGGGTTTTTCATGCTACCTGCACGGGCGCCGCCAGTTCCCTTCTGCTTCTTGATCTTTTTGGTCGACCCTGAGACCTCGTTACGCTGCTTGGATTTATGGGTGCCCTGACGTTGGTTGGCGAGATAGCTCTTCACATCGAGGTAGATGGCGTGATCGTTGGGTTCGATACCAAATATCTCGTCAGAAAGATTCACTTTCTTCTTGGTCTTCTCTCCGCTGTATTTTAACACTGCGACTTCCATTATTTCTGAAGGATTACAGTTGAATTCTTTGCCCCGGGCACGGAACCACTAACCACAATGATATTTTGATCGGCCAGGATCCTGACAACCCGCAAGTTGGTCAGTTTGACGCGGGCATTGCCCATGCGTCCGGCCAGGCGCTTGCCCTTGATAACCCGGGATGCGAACGAGGCGTTACCCATCGAACCGGGAGCGCGGAGGCGATTGTGCTGTCCGTGAGTCTGGCCACCGACGCCGCTAAAGCCGTGGCGTTTTACAACACCCTGGAAGCCGCGTCCCTTCGAAATACCCACCGCGTCAACGTACTCACCTTCGGTGAACACATCCCCGACCCGTATCTCCCTGCCAACCTCCACCAGGCCATCGAACTCCTTCCGAAAATCGCGGAACTCAACGACGCTTTTCTTGGGGGTTGTATTTGCTTTTTTGAAATGCCCCAATGCCGCTTTAGAAGTGTTTTTCTCTTTCTTCTCACCAAAAGAAAGCTGGACCGCTCGATAGCCATCGGTCTCCACATTCTTCAGCTGCGTGACGACACACGGACCCGCTTCTATCACGGTACAGGCGATATTTTCACCCTCCGGACCGAATACGCTCGTCATACCAATTTTTCTTCCTATAATGCCAGGCATGGGATAAACCTTTTATGCTGTTTTTCAGGATTCTGCGCCCACTTGGCGCAAAAAAGGACTGCAAAGATAGGAAATGGAGCTAAGTTCGCAAATGCGGGTTTCAAATTTTTAATCGGCCCCGGACCCCTGTCTGTTGATGGCTGGAAAGCCAGACCCATCTCGTTAACTTCGTTTCGTAATGCGATTCAACAACACATGGCGATGGTTAATACTACTGATCCTGCTGGTTTTTCTCTTTGTTCTGGACCTGTCCCTGGGCAGCGTAGCCATCCCGTTCGGTGAGATCACACGGATGCTTGCCGGGTTCGATAGCCGTGACTCCGCCTGGAGTGCCATTCTATTCGAATTCAGGATGCCAAAAGCTGTTACCTGCGTTCTCGCCGGCAGCGCGCTTGCGCTCGGAGGGCTACAGATGCAAACGCTCTTCCGGAACCCCCTCGCCGGCCCGGATGTGCTGGGACTAACCTCGGGTGCAAGTCTCGCTGTATCCCTCATTTTTATGGGTGGACTTTGGTTGTTGCCTGGCCCCTGGTCAGTGGCAATAGCGGCAAGTGCAGGCAGTGGGGTTGTGTTCGTCGTCATGATTGCTATTGCACGAAAGGTTCAGGACAACGTCTCCCTTTTGATTGTCGGTCTGATGGTGGGTGCGGGCACGGCCTCGATCGTGAGCGTGATGCAATACCTCAGCCGCGCCGAAGAAATGCAAGTCTATATATTATGGACATTCGGTTCGCTGGGCGGAATGAATTGGGTCGAAATACAAGTCCTCACGTTGATTTTGCTGATCGGGACCTTCATCGCTATTGGAAGTATCAAATCGCTTAACGCATGGTTGCTCGGCGACCTGTACGCGCGGAGCCTCGGCATCAACTTGTCGAGAGCCCGGTTACTCTCCATTTTTTCAACCTCGCTGCTGACCGGAGGTGTCACCGCTTTTTGCGGACCGATTGCTTTTGTCGGCATTGCTGTGCCGCACCTGGTCAAACTGCTGTTGAAAACCAACGACCACAAGCTTACTGTTCCAGGTTCACTGGCCGGCGGCGCGGCACTCATGTTAGGTTGCGATATACTGACACAGACGCCGGGCGGCACTCATGTTCTCCCGATTAATGCCATCACCGCATTGATTGGCGCGCCGGTAGTGATTTGGGTGATTATCAGACAACGCTTTGTTAGATCATAGGAATGAAAGAGGAGGCTCTTCTAACGACGACAAAGCTCGCGGTCGGGTTCACGACGCGGAAGGGAGCGTCACGTCTGTTTGAGAATCTGGATTTGTCTCTTTACCCGGGTCAGTTAGTGTGTTTCATGGGACCGAACGGTGTCGGAAAATCGTCATTGATCAGGACCTTATCCGGTCTTCAGACACAACTCCATGGCTACACTACGTTGCATGGCATCACAGATCTCCCCAGGCAAATTGCAGTCGTCCTCACCGACAAAGTCGCCGGAACGAACATGTCCGTCCGCGACGTTGTGGCATTTGGCCGGTATCCATACCTAAACTGGAATATTTCCCTGGGCCCTGCCGACCGCGAAGTGATTGACAGGGCTATCGACATGGTCCATATTGGCCACCTGGCTGACCAGAACATTAACTCGTTGAGCGATGGCCAACTGCAGATGACGATGATCGCCCGGGCATTGGCTCAGGATACGCCGATCATCATGCTGGACGAACCCACTGCACACCTCGACCTCAACAACCGGGTCGAGATCATGAGGCTGCTGCGATCGCTATCTGAAAAAATGAAAAAGGCTGTCCTCATCGCTACACATGAATTAGACCTTGCTTTGCAGATGGCCGACCAAATTTGGCTGGCCGGTCAGGATAAAAATATCCGGACAGGTTGCCCGGAGGATCTTGTTCTAAATGGTGCCTTTGATGAAGTATTTCAGTTGAAAGGGTTCGACCTGAGAACCGGAAAAATACAACACCCCGTAACGCGACAAGACACTGTTGTTATCGATGGAGAAGGCTTTGAATATCTGTGGACGAGGAACGCACTGCAGCGAAAAGGATTCGGCATCTCAGACGAGGCGGGAGACGTCACGGTGTCCATTATCAAAGAAGGAAACTTACCGCATTGGCGTGTCGACAGGCGCGGCGAACACTACACCTGCGCAACCATTGAGAAGTTGATCAACTCGCTTTAATCAATCGTTTGCATCTGTGCTCCTGTAAGATTTATGGCCTGTTTACAGATTCATTTGGCACACATTTGTTAGTTTGCACACACAAACAACCATTATTTTTTCATGTTCGACCTTTCGGGCCTCTTTCCCTATGAATTTGACAGCAGGTATTCCAAACCTGTCGCCTATTTCTCAATGGAATTCGCCGTTGATCAACCACTAAAAATATACAGTGGAGGGCTCGGTTTTCTCGCCGGATCTCACCTGAGGAGCGCCTACGAGCTTCGTCAAAATCTTGTGGGCATCGGTATCCTTTGGAAGAAGGGATATTACGACCAGGAGAGAAATCAGGATCAGACGCTGAGGGTGAGTTTTCGCGATAAGGACTACTATTTCTTGACAGACACAAAGATACTTTTTCCCATCACGATCCACGGCGCCCGCGTTTACGTAAAGGTATTCCTTCTCAAACCAGAGGTATTCAACACCGTTCCGCTGTTCCTTCTGACAACTGACATTCCTGAAAATGACTACCTGGCACAGACCATTAGTCATCGTCTGTACGATCCGAATGAAACCACGCGGATCGCACAGTCAATCCTGCTTGGGGCGGGAGGAGCAAAGCTGCTTGACATCCTTGGGCGGGAGACGGAGATCTACCACATGAATGAGGGTCATGCCTTACCGCTGTGCTTCTACCTGCTCGACAAGTATAAGGATATCAATGAAGTCAGGAAGCGTGTAGTTTTCACCACACACACGCCTGAGAAAGCCGGCAACGAAGAGCACAGCATTCCGCTGCTCAATAACATGACATTTTTCAACGGGCTGACAACGCAACAGGTTCAGGAATACGCGAGCCCCGAACACAATGTCCTCAACTACACGTTGACCGCGTTGCGGCTTTCGAAGCGGGCGAACGGCGTCTCACAATTGCACGGAGAAGTCTCCAGGAAGATGTGGTCTTCATACGATGGTATTTGCGAGATTACAGCGATCACTAATGCCCAAAACCGAAACTATTGGCGTGACCCCGTACTTGATGCCGCCCTTGAAAAGAACGACGATGTCGCCCTGACATCGCAAAAGAAAGCGCTCAAGAAAAAGCTGTTCTCGGTCGTCGCCGACCAGACCGGCAAGATCTTCGATGAAAACATTCTCACTATTGTGTGGGCCAGGAGATTTGCCTCTTATAAGCGCGCCAATCTGATCCTTTCCGATTTCAATCGCTTCCTCACGATTGCCAGGAATAAGAAGTACCCGATCCAAATGATCTGGGCCGGCAAGCCCTACCCTGAAGACTTTGGTGCCATCAATTTATTCAACGAGATATATTGGAAGACGAAAGACTTGCCTAACTGCACCGTCGTCACCGGCTATGAGTTGTGGCTCTCTGGCCGTTTGAAGAAAGGATCGGACTTATGGCTGAACAATCCAAAACTCTATCACGAGGCGTCTGGAACATCGGGCATGACCGCCGCGATGAATGGGTCCATCAACCTCTCCATTCCGGACGGATGGGTCGCGGAGTTCGCCAAAGACAAACAGAATAGTTTCATCATTCCTACCGCCGATGAGTCGTTGTCGGCTGACGCAAGAGACGAAAAGGAAGCTGAGAATCTGCTTGACCTTCTCGAACATGAGGTTATTCCCATGTATTACGACAAACATGAGGATTGGCTCCGAATAATGAAGGCCAGCATGCGCGGCGTCCTCCCATACTTCGACGCGTCGCGCATGGCCGACGAATATTATCAAAAGCTTTACTTGTTTGAGGAGGAGCACAACTCTCAGCGGAAACCAACAGGAAAAAGACAAGCCCTCGTGGGCTAGTTCCTACGTCAATCGGGCAAGGTCGCGGATTAGAATTCTCCTCCGGTCAAAAGCGATGAGATTTTCTTCTTTGAGGTCATTTAAGATAGTCGTTACTGTCTGACGTGAAGTCCCGGTCAGCGCGGCGATGTCACTGTGTGTCAGCCTGGTTTGGATAAGCGTTTCATAACCCACCCGCTTTCCTTTCCACGACGCCGCATCTTTGAGGAATTCAATAACTCTGGTGCGCGCATCCTTGAAAACGAGCAGCTCCAGTTTGCGTTCAAGCTTCATCAAACGCAATCCCACCAACTTAAGCAGCCTGAAGCTCAATTCCTTGTCATCCCACATCAGCTCGCGCAACTCATCAATGCGCAATGGGCAGATCGTAGTGTCCTCCATAGCTTGCGCAAAATCACTTCTCCTTTCCTCCCCTGCCAGAGCAAGTTCACCAAATATTTCGCCCATTGTCAGGATTGATTTGACAGCAATTTCTCCGTTGTCAAGGTAATTCCCTATCCGCACCCTGCCCGACGCCACCATATAAATGTGGTGTGCGTGATCGTCCGGAAAGTAAATAAACTCGTCTCTTTTAAACATCTGGAATTGGTGGCGTCCTTCCATTGCCTTTACTTTGTGCGGGCAAAGGATCCTGTACAGGTTGACGCATTCAAAATACCAGAGGGCGGCGGGGTTGGACATAGGAATTTTAATGTCAAAAGTTAACGATTAGTTCATTTTGGAGAAAGAGTTTAGGTTGAGCGAGATCTGGTTTTACCCCGTTAAGTCGTTGGGCGGGATTGCGTTGACCTCCGCTACCATTCTTGAAAAGGGAATTCGCCACGATCGCCGGTGGATGCTGGTGGACGCACACGGGAGATTTATGACCCAGCGCTCGCTGCCGCAACTGGCTCTGTTTAAACCCTCGATCAACGATTCTACGATGACGATTACAAATACTTCGCAAGAAAATAATCCCGATACAGTCTCCTTTCCACTTCAGG
>CAZLWX010000101.1:0-13836 GCA_964563295.1 uncultured Roseivirgaceae bacterium
CAGAACTCGGAAGTCCTTCCGTCGTGGCCCATTGCTGCTGCACACTGCCATCAGGAAGCATGATATCAAGCACAACACAGTCGTACTGGAATGTGCTCAGCTTGTCCTGCGCCTCCTCCACAGTGGCGGCATTTTCACATATGAAGTCCTCACCTTCAAGAAAATCCTGGATATTCTGCGCCAGCTGCCGGTTATCCTCGATGATCAACACTTTCATAAGTGTTGCAAAGTTAACCCGCTATTTGAAGGAATTTTGAAGTGCGAGCGCTCAACTCAGCATCCACTCCAACCGCTTATAAGTCTCTTGCTGTGGCTGGGCGTTCTTGATATTACTCTGGATGCTTCGGATAAGTTCCGCCGAAGTTTCACGCGGGACTCCGAATTTAACGGCGTAGAGATTGCACAGTTTCATCTCCTCATCATGCACCGAATCGTCAATAGACATCATCAGCACAAGTTCGTATAACTGTTGAAATTTCTCCTTCTTCTCTTCCGGCACCATGAATTTGACCTTTTCGGGATCTTGTTGAATCGCCTTCAGCCGAGACTCGCTGATGTTATTCCGCCGGGCGATTTTCTTCAGAAGTTCGTGTTCCGTCGTATCAAAATTGCCGTCCACGGCGGCCATTTCGATGAGGTTCTTCATATGACTTCTTGCGGTGCCCTTGCCCTGGCGAAACAGGTTGAGTATATCAGAAATGCCCATGACTGCAGAATTTTTTGTGCAGGGTGTTAAAATACCCAATTGAAAAAAAATTGGCAATGATCCCAGTCGGGATTTTGAAGTAAATCCCGAATATCAGGGAATTGCGGTATGAAAAAACCCGGGATAACCCGGGTTCTTTTCTGTTTAGTTCGAAGTTTTTTCCAGTTCTGGAAGCTCGAAATCGTCGAGGGGGCTCGGCAATTTCATCATAGCCTCAATTTCATCCGGATCGCGGGGTGCCATGGTCGACAGATGCTCAATTCCGTCCTTAGTGATCAGGTAGTCATCTTCAATCCGCACAGCGATTCCCCACCATTTTTTGTCGCATTTGGCACCGTCGGGTATGTAGATCCCGGGTTCAATTGTAATTACCATGTTCTCCTCCAACTTGCCTCGGCTGCCGCGGTCATGAACATCCAGGCCGATATGGTGACAGCACCCATGCGGATAATACAAATGTTGCTCGCCCTCCTTGATAATGCCGAGTTGGACCAGCCCTGCATCGACAACACGTCTCGTGGTCTCGGTGAGCTCGCGGATAGAAACGCCAGGTTTACAGACCTTCATGGCCTCTTCCTGTGCGCGGAGAACGATTTCGTAGATCTGCCGTTGCTCGGGTGTAAATTTTCCGGATACGGGAATCGTCCGTGTAATATCGGCCGTATAGCCATGATATTCTGCGCCCAGGTCCATGAGAATGAGTTCCTTGTTGGAAACACTGGGCTTATAATTCTCAATGTAGTGAAGGATGCAACCATTGTGGCCCGCACCCACGATCGAATTGTAACCGAGATCTTCGGCCTGATATTTTTTGAATACGTACTCCTGTATGCCCTGAATTTCCCGCTCAGACATCCCGGGGCGCATAGCCTTCATGACTTCTGCCTGGCCAACGCAGGAAATTTGAACGGCCTTGCGAATAAGGTCGAGCTCCTCCTTAGTTTTTACACCGCGCAGGTCGTTCATAATGCGGGAAAGGTCTGCCGTGTTAAGGTTGTTCTTCGCAGGTTCAGGCTCAAGAGTCAAACCTGATTTCGTGGTGGGATAATTTACTTTCGCCTTGAACTGTTCGATGAGGTCGTATAGATCGGCAGAGTCGCGTTGCTCATTGCGTACGTCGTTTTCAAAATCAAAAAACAGGATCTGGTCGAACTTCGTGAAATCGAGATTGTATTTCTTGAACTCCGCGCCGTTGAATGCCTGGTTTAAACCGAGGCGCGTTTTGACACCGTCCACTCCAAGCCGGCGCCCATTCCACATTTCTGCGTATGGATTGCGTGACTGAACGAAAATAATCTCATCATACTGGGTATTGTTGCTGGCCGTCTGCTTATCCTTGAAGATGAATAGTACTGAATTTGGCTCCTTGTAACCGGTGAGATAATAGAAGTCAGGATCCTGGTGATAAAGGTAATCGACGTCATTGGCCCTGTTGCGCACTGGATTGGCAAAGAAGACGGCAACTGAATTCGGCGGCAACTTTTCGCGCACCGCCGCCCGCCGTGCCCGGTGAAATTCTTTCGACAGGAAATCACCCGGAAGGTCTTCCTGCGATTGTGCAAGAGCCATCGTAGACAAAAAACCTGCAATGATGATCAGGAGTCGTTTCATATCTCAAAATTTTGAGGCTAATCTCGCAAAAATTGTGCAATCGCTGTATTTCACTTTATTTACGGCACGAAATCGCTGATTTAACGCAGATTTTCAGGATCAACGGAACGGCAGGCAGCTCTTCAACAATCTACAGCAGGCCCCACGAAGGACACACCAAATCATGAGTATGAAACCACGCACTGGTGAGCGGCGACACGACCTCGACTGGCTGAGATTCATCGCCATCCTTATCCTTCTTTTTTTTCACACCGGCATGTTGTTCAACAGTTGGGGATGGCATATCAAGAACCCGCAAACCCATGAAAGTTTTCGCTACTGGATGCTGTGGTTACACGAGTGGCGAATGCCGTTGTTGCTCTTCATCTCCGGCGCCGGCACCTATATGGCTCTTGGCAAACGAACTCCCGGTCAATATGTGACAGAGCGTTTTATCAGGCTGGTCATCCCGCTGATTTTCGGAATGTTCGTAATCGTTCCGCCACAAATCTACTTCGAACACATTAACGACTATCAAAATTACGGCCAATTTTACCGGACCGTGTTTGACTTTGTCCCGTACCCGAAGGGAAGCCTGAGTTGGCATCACCTGTGGTTCATCGCCTATCTCTTTCTATATTCTCTCATCGCCTTGCCATTCTTACTGTTCATTCGATCGGCGCGATCGGAAGGACTCAGAGGAAAAATTTCTTCTATGTTGTCGAAACCGCTGGTGGCCTTGCTGGCGCCATCACTACTCATGGTATTGTCACAAGCCCTGTTGCGACCTTTTTTTCCTGACGAAACACACGCGCTTGTCGACGATTGGGCGTACTTTACGTTCTACTTTCTTTTCTTCCTTGCGGGAATGTCGTTCTATTCGGAGCCACGACTGTGGTCTTCGCTCGGCACCAACAGGAAGTTCTTTCTCGCGAGCGCGCTCATGATACTGGTCCCTTTCTATGCGTTCTACTTCCATCTCAGGGGATTCTTGCATTTTCCGTGGTCAGACGACACTGTCGATACCCTCTTCTCAATCGCAGCAATCCTGGTAAGCTGGTTTACTGTTATCACCGTGATTGCGTTCGGACAATTTTACCTCAACAAGCCGCACCGCTGGCTTCGGCACTTCAACGAGGGGCTGTACCCGTTCTATATTCTTCATCAGACCGTGATCATTGCTATCGGTTATTACATCACCCGGGCATCATGGAGTATCTTCGCAAAATTCTGGGCGGTTGCATTGATCACCCTTCTTATTTGTCTGGTGACCTATTTCCTGGTGATCAGGCCGTGGCGCTTCATGCGGTTCCTTTTCGGAATGAAAACAGCGGTGCGAAACGTGGGTGATCCAAACACGATACCGGCGAAGGCAAGCGCATGATCCGCGGTGATCATAATTCCTCGATTTCCTCCAGCAGGAAATCCTTTCCCTTGCCGTATGAAATCAAGTCCTTTAATTTATAACGCTCGAGGGTCAGAAGGTCCTTCACCTTGAAGTCACCGTTTGCCAGAACGTTCTCTACCTGAAATTCATGCTTTTCGCCAAAGTTTACGAGGCGATACTTTTTTCCCGTTCTCAGCACATCAAAAGAAAGGCCGGCCATTAGTCTTCAGTTCCTGGTACTGCGTTACAGATCCTCCTCGCGCTCCAGCATCAAAATCGATGCCTGCGGAACAATGAAATACTTTTGATTTTCGTACATCACCTCGATGGCGCCCTTTTGAAGGAAAATGGCCAGGTCGCCTTCCTGAGCCTGCAACGGCAGGTACTTCACCTGTTCCTCCCGGGTTTTCCAGGATTCTTCGCTTTCAGCCGGCAGAGGCAACGGATAGCCCGGACCGACCTTGATGACATAGCCACTCTGGATCTTTTCTTTCTCCTGAACTCCCGGAGGCAAATACAGACCACTGTCGGTCTTATCGGATTTTTTCACAGGCTGAATCAACACGCGGTCGCCGACGACGATCAAATTCTTCAGCTTGTTATCAGCAGTAATTTTCATCCAGCTTTCGATTTAGAATTGCAAATGTCGCACAAAAACATTGACATAAAAGGAAGTTGACGACTAAAGTAATTCAGTCGATTCATGCAGATCGACCCGCTCGAGGTCAAGCGCATGGTGGCAGAAACATTGGGAGGATCTACTAACCCGCCTGACGGCCTGATTCCTGGTCGGAAAAAAGATCTTTTTCACCAGAGGACGGCTTTTGTGGGTCCCTGGTGTAGAGCGGCAGCTTGTTGATGTTCTTCATCAGGAACGACTCATCGGTATAAATTCCCTTTTGCGCCGCGTCACTCTTTATCCTGGCGGCATCCGCTTCCAGCTCTTTAATACTGATTTGCCGCGCGCGTTTCTCCAATGGCGGATTCAATTTCTCGGCTCGTTCAAATTCATCTACAGCTTGCTGTATATCAACCGGAAGATCAGCCTCGCTCCGGTAAAGGATTTCGAAGAACTGGTTCGCAAAAAAACCGTCAATCTGAATCCGTCTTTTCGAGAGGTGAACAAACTTGCCGATTACGCGACAAATATTCTCGCGCTCCTCAGGGCTCATCTGCTGCGCAAATTCATAGTCTTCGATACGCCGCAAGGCCAGTATGATCGGTTCAAGTGAGTCCACGGACACGATGTAAACGGTGTAGTCAACGAGCCTGTATTCGAACATGTCAAGATGCTCCAGCGTGTTGGCTGGGACGACAAGAAATATTTCACGGCGAACATCCTGTTCGCGAACATATTTGGCAAGATTTTCCGATTGTCCCTTGAGATAAAGCGGAAAATTGCTTAAGTCATCGCCGGCGGGACTCTTGGCGTCAAAAATAACGTACTCCGAGTTGATGCGGAGGGTTACATCGGGCTTTCCTTTGAATGGTACGGTGTTGACGAATTCCACGCCGTGCTTTTGACAGATCGCCCGGATCCGGTTCCGCACGATCTCCTCGTGGTTCGACCATGTTTCTTTCATCCTGACAAGGCGGGCGATCTCCTCTTCATGCGCCGCCTGCTTCTCGGTCTCCCGCTCGTTCTTCAGTCGATTGATCGTGTCGTTCAGATTGGCTACCGAATGTTCGAAGTTCCGGCGCCGCTGATCCTCCTGCGTTTTGAAACGGGTATTCTCCTCAACAACGCTTTTCAGCTGAGTCTCCATCGCTTCGAGCTTTTGCCTACACAAGCTTACCTCGTTAGAAAGTTCGATGCCGCGTTTGAAATAATTATCGCACTTGCTTTCGGTAGCCGCTTTCTCCTTCAGTAAGTTTTCTTTTTCAGCGCGAACCATTCTCAACTCTGCCAGGGAGTTTTCCATCGACTTGTTCTCCTGCACAACGGCCTGAAGATCCGCCATCGCGGCAATCGATAGCTCCTTGACTTTACTCCAGCGAAAAATTCGAGCCCAAAGGGTGAGCGATCGCAGTTCGGTGAGAAATTTCCGGAGGCCTTCTGTCACATGCTCCATAGCAACAAAGTTAGGTGAAAAGATGCTTCTACCGGCAATGGTAATGATTCGTATTGACAACTATTGTCAAAAGACATCATTGGCTTTACGTGCCTATTTTGGATAACTTTGCACCTCTAATTCCAAGGTTATGAGAACAGAGACGATGTCATCAGCCCGGGCTATGGCGCTGGAAGAACAGTACGGCGCGCACAATTATCACCCATTGCCGGTGGTATTGTCCAGGGGCGAAGGCGTCTATCTCTGGGATATCGAGGGCAAGCGCTATTACGATTTTCTTTCGGCCTACAGCGCGGTCAATCAAGGTCACTGTCATCCCCGCATCATTAATGCGATGATCGCCCAGGCCCGCGAGCTCACGCTGACTTCACGCGCGTTTTACAACGACAAGCTCGGCCTCGCCGAGAAATATGTCTGTGAAACATTTGGTTATCAAAAAGCGCTGTTTATGAACAGTGGCGCGGAAGCCAACGAGACAGCGATCAAACTGGCGCGCAAATGGGGATATCTTAAAAAGGGCATCGTCGAAAACAAGGCTGTTATCGTTGCCGCAACGAACAACTTCCATGGACGAACAACGACAATTATTTCGGCGTCGACTGATCCTTCAGCGCGCAATGATTTTGGACCTTTTATGCCTGGGTTTGAAATTGTTCCGTTCGATGACATCGCTGCGTTGGAGAAAGCGTTGGCCAATCCAGACGTGTGCGGGCTTTGGCTTGAACCCATTCAGGGCGAAGCCGGCGTCTATGTGCCCCACGACGGCTATTTGAAAGCCGCCGCAAGGCTCGCCAAACAAAACAATGTCCTGCTGATGATGGACGAGATCCAGACAGGGATCGCGCGAACAGGAAAAATGCTCGCATCAGAGTACGAGAATGTGAGACCCGACCTGTTGATTCTCGGAAAAGCACTCTCGGGCGGAACGATGCCCATTTCGTGTGTGCTGGCCGACGACTCTGTGATGCTGTTGATCAAAGCTGGTGAACACGGATCAACCTTCGGAGGCAATCCGCTGGCTGCCGCAGTGTGCATGGCCTCACTCGATGTGGTCAAAGACGAAAAACTGGCTGACAATGCCGCAAAGCTTGGCGTCGTCTTTCGCGAGCGCATGAACGCGTTAATCAAAAAGAGCGCGTTGATATCCCTGGTGAGGGGCAAGGGCTTGTTGAATGCAATCGTAATTAACGATACCCCTCAAAGTGAAACCGCATGGAACCTTTGCCTGGCCTTTGCCAAAGGAGGATTGTTGGCTAAACCCACTCATGGAAACATCATACGCCTGGCACCCCCATTGGTAATTAACGAGGAGCAGATTCATGAGTGTTGTGACATCATCGAGAAGGCGATCGTTGAGTATACTCGACGCTGAGAGGAAATTCCAATCCCGATAGGATGTTTCATTCGTTTCTCAGGGCTTCGACTGGATTCTCGAATGCAGCGCGCAGCACCTGAAAAATCACTGTCAGCAAAGAAATCAAAAGCACTGCGACTGCGGTTGTAATAAAAAGCCCCCAATCGAGAGTCGTGTGATAAGCATAACCCTCGAGAAATTCTTTCATCAGCAGATAGGCAACCGGGCAACCCACCAACGCGGCTATAAGGCTGAGCCGTATAAAATCCTTCGACATCATCGATACGATTCCCGAAACGGAAGCCCCCATCGTTTTGCGAATACTGATCTCCTTCCGTTTCCGTTCCGCTGTATATGCGGCCAGGCCAAGCAGTCCGAGCGCGGAAATAATAATCGCCATGACGGTAAATCCAAGGGCCAGAGAGCCAATGACTCGTTCATTGTTGTACAACCTTTCAAAGTCGTCGTCGAGGAATGAGTATGCAAATGGATATTCGGGCACATATTTCTTGTGCACCGCCTCGATGTTCTGCAAGGCGTCCGTCATCTGGTTCCCTTTAAGACGCACGAACACCCGCCATGCCCAATTCGGATGCAACATCACCACAATTGGATCGATCTGTTCATGCATGGACCGGCTGTGAAAATCTTTCACCACTCCGATCACCTCGCCCGGTATTCCCCATTGCACGATCCTGGTCCCTATCGGTTCTGCCAGCCCCATGATCTCAACGGACCGTTCCGTCAGGATAAACGTGTTTGTGTCATTTAGTTCCTTCTTAAAAAAACGACCCTCAACCAGTTCGAGCCCCATCGTTTCAGGGAAGTCATAGTCCGCCGTGACGGTCCGGAAAAATATCGCACTGTTGTCGGGCTTACCCGGCCATTCAACCGACCCATTTTGATTATTTACCTGGACAAGACTATTATCCGCGCGCGACACAGACTGTATCCCATTGATTTGCAGCAGCGCATTCTTGAAACTCTCGTACGTTTTCCAGAGGTCGCCCTGCAGCGTGAATGTCACAACTCCTTCCCGATCGTATCCGACCTCCTTGCTCATAATGAACCTGATTTGGTTGTAGACTACCAGGGAGCTCGCGATGAGTATGACTGTAAGCGTGAACTGGAATACCACGAGCCCCTGACGCAAAGAGCCGCCACTCATGCGGGAAGTGTTGCCGCTTTTAAGCACAGCGGCCGGCTGATACGACGACAGAAACAAAGCTGGATAGCTGCCGGCAAGAAAGCCTGTAATCAACGTGATGGCAACAACAACCCCGATTAAGCTGGGATCACTAAAGCTGAGAACGATGCTCTTCGCTACCAACACGTTGAACATCGGCAACAGAAGGTACACCATCGCGAGGGCCAGCAACATAGCGACCACAGCAATCAACGTCGACTCGGCGATGAACTGAACAATCAGTGATTGGCGTTGGGCGCCGACAACTTTTCGCACTCCAACCTCCCTGGCACGTCCGGCGGCTTTTGCCGTGGCCATATTCATGAAGTTTATACAGGCAATAACGAGGATGAAAACCGCGACGACGGAAAATATTCTCACGTATTTAATTCGTCCGCCTGCAGGCACTCCATTTTCAAAATGAGCGTTGAGGTAGGACTCCGTTAACGGTTGAATATAGAACTCCGCTATAGACCATTGATCCGCCAAAGCCGCCCGGCGTTTATTGATTTTTTCGATTACCTGTGGAACTTGTGATGGGTCGTAAAGCTTGATGTACAACGGGTGATCGTAGTTCCCCCAATTGAATCCATTGCCCCGGTTCTTCTTGTAAACCTCAAAGGGAAGGATATAATCAAACTGCAACGAGGAACGGCTGTCGGTATCCTGGAATACGGCAGCCACTGTGTAATCCTTCTGGTTGTTCACTCTTATTGTCTTGCCGATCGGATCGTCGTCGGCAAAGAGTTTTGTAGCCAGGCGTTCGGAGATCGAAACCGAAGAAATGTCGGCAGTATCCGTACTCGGTATTCCTTTAAGAATTTGAAAACTAAAAAGGTCAAAAAAGCCGGGGTCAGCATAATATCCACTTTCCATAAATCGCCGATCTCCATGCTGAAATAGCTGTGAACCAGCACCCTGTAGACGGACCACCTGTTCAACTTCAGGAATGTTGTCACGGATGTCGTCCCCCAGCGGTCCTGGTGTGACGTCCCATGTGAGCGTTTCGCCCTCCTTCAACTGGAGGTTCGAAACGATCCGGAATATCCGATCGCTGTCATTGTGAAATTTGTCCTTGCTGACCTCGTCGTCGACCCATAAATAAATGAACAGCGCACAGGTCAGACCCGATGCCAGGCCAATCACGTTGATAAATGAGTAAAGGCGTTGCCTTAAAAAATTCCGGATGGCGACTGTAAAGAAATTTTTCAGCATAACGTCGACGAATTAATGCACGCGCTAAAGACCCTGAACGGGAAGTTGCACGGGGATTACCGGGCAATCTGGCGGGCGGTTACAGAAATGAAATTAAAAAGAACTTGGGATCGAGCTGTTATGTCCGGACTGAAATACCCCAAAGCTCGTGAGATCTTGACGCAGAGTTTCTGGATCCTTAAAATGAATGGCCTGGATTCCCAACTCCCTTGCCCCCATCACATTCTTTGAATTATCATCGATAAAGAGTGACTGACGCGGTTCTATGCTGAAACGTTGGAGCAGAATACGGTAGATCTCAGGAAACGGCTTGCGTGTCCTTTCTACGCCGGAGACCACGATTCCGTCGAACCATTGAAGAAAGGGAAAGTTCTCAAGCGCCCAGGGAAAAGTCTCCGCCGACCAGTTCGTTAACGCGTACAATCTCAACGACCCGGAATTCTTCAGATCGCTCAGAATTTCCACCGTTGGGCGAATGGGTCCTCCAATCGTTTCCGTCCACCGCGAATACCAGGCTTCAATGGGTTCCTTCCATTCGGGATGCCGTTCCACCAGTTCCCGGGTGGCTTCAGCGAACGATCTGCCCGCGTCCTGCTGATCATTCCATTCGGGCGTGCAGATATTGCAAAGGAACCACTCCATACGCTCCTCGTCGTCGAAGACCTTCCTGTATAGGTAACGGGGATTCCAATCAATCAGGACACCGCCGAGATCGAAGATAATGTTCTCAATTTTGGTTTCGGGCATGGTTAGTGAATTCGTTCTACAATTCGTTGGGCAACGACAGCCGGGGTTATTTGATGGAGGCATGGAAATCCGCCAACATAGCAATCCTCTCTGCCGTAGACGGAACAGGGACGGCACGGCAACTGTTCCCGGTCAATCTGAATAATACTTTCCTTTCCTGCCTGGTAAGGGCCAAACCCAACATCGGGATGCGTTCCACCCCAAATGGAAAGCACAGGAGTGCCGGCCAACGCGGCTAAATGCATATTCGCGGAATCAGTACACACCATGAGGTCCAATTGTTTAATCAAGGCGATCTCTGCTGCGAGTGCCATTTGGCCAGCGACGACTGTGCACACTGCGGGGAATTCCTGGCGGAGGCGTTCAAGTGACTGAATCTCGGCTTTTCCTCCTCCAAAAAGGAAAACGCGAACGTGCATCGATAAACTCAAGGTTGACAACAGCGATCGGTAGTTGTCAAGCGGCCAGACCTTAGACTGATGCATCGCAAAGGGAGCAACGCCAATCCACTTTTCCTTCTTTCCAAGTCCGGCTTTTTGCAGCCAGGCGGTAGCCGCTCCAACTGCCGAAGGGGTAACTTCAAGATGCGGTGACGACAGCATCTGAAATGGCAACTTCGCATTTTCGAATGCGCCCTTGTATCGCTCAACCGTATGGGGCAATGGCGCGACGATCTTATTTCGCCTTCTTGTGAACGCTCGTTTTTCCCGACGGCCTTTGTTGAAGACTGTGACGGGCGTACCTCGTAAACGGAAGAACGATCGGATAAACTTTGTTCGCAGGTTGTCGTGCACATCGACAATCATTTCATATGAAGCACGCTGACGGAGCGCCCGAAGGAGCTTGTAAAGCCCGAACAGGCCGTTGTATTCAAGGTCGACGTCGGCCTCAAAAACGTGCACACGCTCTATCGCCTCGAAAAGCGGTGCGAACCTCGGCCTTGTGGCGACGGTTACCTCCATGGCAGGATAGCTGGCAACAAGGGACCGTAGCACCGGCACCAGCAAGGCAACATCGCCCATGGCCGAAAATCGCAAAACCAGAATTTTTCTCGGTGACACGTTCCTGTTCGTAAGGTGGGAGTTTGCCTGCCAGGTTATTTTTTGGCGTTCAACATCGGGTTGAGGTCCGGGTCATTGTACATTTTCATCTGACGGTAAACTTTGAACCTCCGCGTTCCCGCCTGTATATCTTCTATCAGTTCGTCAAATGCTACCTTCATATCATTGCGCTGCTCCATGAGCACGGCCAGCCGGCTTCGGCATTTCGCTATATGAACCTTGTCGGCATCCGTCCGTTCGGTTTGCTCTTTCATGTGATAAATCTTGAGCATTAAGATGCTCATCCGGTCGAGTAGCCAGGCAGGCGTTTCAGAGTTCAGTCGAGCTTCGACATGCGTGTTCACATGGCTGAACATCGCCAGAATCTTGTCATCGATCATTTCCACAACGTTGGTGCGATCCTGGTTGGAGCTGTCGATTCGCCTTTTAATGCGAATTCCTTCTTTAGGATCGATTGACGGATTGCGAATGATGTCCTCAAGGTGCCATTGAACGTTGTCGATCCAGTTTTTGTGGTACAGCAACGCCTCAATGCTCCCAGCCGGGTACGGGTTTTCCATCGGCGCATCTACGCTGTTATAGCGGTGGTAATCGTCGATGCCTCGCTGAAAGATGACATAACATGGCTCTGCTGATAAGATCATCCGTGTTGGATTGTGTCAGGTTAGTTGGTGCGAAATTATCAAAAACTGCAGCAATTAGGTCGAAATCGCCGCCCTGATCCGATATCCAAAGTCCAAATAGGGGTTATCGCCGGGAAAATTGTCATAACCATGCTGCCTCAAAACCGTAAATTACACCGATTTCAAAGCAAGCGGTGAATTTACCAGATCAACAGCAACTTAAAGCGCTGGTGGCAGGCGATGAAACTGCTTTTGAAATGTTATTCAGGACTTTTTACCAACCCCTTTGCAACTACGCCTATACCTTCCTGCGCGACCGCGAAGAGGCGGAAGAGACTGTCCAGAGCACCTTTTTGTCGGTCTGGGAGAAGCGGGAGGGCATCTCGATTCACACGGCTGTTAAACCCTACCTGTTTGCCATGGTGCGCAATGCCTGCCTGAATGTGCTCAAGCATCAAAAGGTAAAGCAACGGCACGCCGTGGAACATGCAGCGCTTACTCCTCCCGAACACGATGCCATAGTAGACGCCATGGAGGGATCCGAACTCGAAGTAAGAGTACAAGAGGCGATCAATCGATTGCCTGAACAATGCCGCCTCGTATTCAAGCTGAGCCGGTTCGAAGAATTGAAGTATGCAGAAATCGCCGAGCAGCTTAGCATTTCAATAAAAACTGTCGAGAATCACATGGGCAAGGCCCTTAAACTGATGCGCGAACAACTAAAAGACTATTTGCCGTCAATTATTCTGCTGTTGCCCGGTTTTTTTGGATGATTTGAAGAATACCTACAACGATATTGATGAACTGATCGCCCGGTATCTCGCCGGTGAAGCTTCCGGCCAGGAGAGGCTGGAAGTAGAATCGTGGATCGATGAACACGAGCAAAACCGCCGTCATTTCCGGCAGTTGCAAACGATTTTTGAAACAGCAGCTGCCGCCAGGGGACTCCAACAATATGATACGGATAAAGCCTGGACGAAAGTAAAAGCGCAACTGGCGAAAAAGCCGGAAGGCAGAACGGTGCACCTGCGTTCGCAAATCGCCAATCCGGTTTTCTGGCTTAGGATCGCCGCCAGTATCACCTTAATCACCGCCGTCGGATACCTGTCCTATCGATTACTCTCTTCTGAAGAAGGTAGGCCCGTTCAACTGGTTGCATCCAATACAACCACTGCCGACTCGCTCCCCGATGGGACGCGAATCGTCCTTAACAAGCAAACAGAAGTTGAATACGCGTTTGATCCGCAGCGTGAGACACACACCGTCAGGTTAGCCGGGGAGGCTTTCTTCGACATCAAGCCGGACATAGGCAAAACCTTTATCGTCGAGGCAAATGGTGTCATCATTCGGGATATCGGTACAGCTTTTAATGTGAAGGCATACGCCGATCAAAAACTTGTCGAAGTTAGCGTCGAAGAGGGTGAAGTAATGTTCTTCACTCATGATCAACCGGGGATTCATTTGGTTGCTGGCGAACAGGGAGTTTACGACCGGACATCAAACACTTTCAGCCGGAGTGTGATCCCTCCGAATGTCACGGCGTACAAGGACCGGGTGTTTGTGTTCAACAATTCCGATCTGAGAACGGTTGTCGACGATTTGAACAGCGTGTATGACACGAAGATTGTGATCCCCGCGCACCTCCACAACTGCCACGTTACGGTTTCATTCCAAAACGAAAAAATTGAAGAGATCGCGATAATACTGGCCGAGACGCTGGGCCTGCAAATCGAGGCTGGCCCCAACGAAATCAAACTGGAGGGACAGGGCTGTGAATAAGCGGTTGATCTACGGGCTGGCAATCTTGCTTTCGGCGTCGATAAAGGGAGCCGTTGGCCAAACGGTGCCATTCCTCGAGCGGACGATGACCATCTCGTTCAATAAGGAGCGCCTGG
>CAZLWX010000102.1:0-13828 GCA_964563295.1 uncultured Roseivirgaceae bacterium
GCAGGCAGTCTTTCACCTTTCCAGAACCAACTCCAAAACTCCAAACTCCAAACTTCAAACAACTTCAAACTTCAAACTCCAAACTCCAAACTTGCCGTGTTCAAACTTCAAACTTGTTCGAACTTGGAACTCAGTTGCTCGTCCCACCCCCACCGCGGATTGTGAAAGATCTGACCGTTCTTAACCTCAAGGGGAGACTCAAAATTGTTCTCGTAAATCGTTCCCGTACCCAGTCCCTGGGGTATTTCCGGGTCGTACGCCGATGTGAATTGACAAATCGCGCTGAGACCGAGTGTCGACTCGAGGGCCGATGTTATCCACCACCCAATGCCTAACTTATTTGCAATCGAGATCCACTGACGACAACCTTCAAAACCGTGAAACATCGGCTTGAGTACAATGAACGCCGGCCGGATCGTCTCCAGGAGCCTCTCTTTTTCTTCAAGCGATTCCTTCCCGATCAGTTCCTCGTCTAACGCAATGGGTATGGGCGACTTGCGGCATAGCTCCGTCATTTCAGACTGACTCACCTTTATCGGTTGCTCGATGGAATGCACATTAAACCGGGCAAGCTGCTCCAATTTGTACATCGCATCATCCAGCTTGAAAGCGCCATTAGCATCCAGTCGAAGCGTAATGTCCTCGCGATAGTATCGCTTCCGGATATAATGCAGCACATCGCACTCCCGCTCGAAATCAAGTCCTCCAACTTTCAACTTGATGCACCGGAAACCGTCGCCGATCTTGATGTTAACCTGTCCCATCATGAAATCCATATCACCCATCCAAATCAATCCATTAATCGGAATCGGTTTGCCGATGACAAAGCTCGTGTCAAACACAACGCGCTTGCCTCCATGAACGAGATCGGCCAAAGCCATTTCGAAGCCGAATCGAATGGAGGGATATCCACCCGGAATAAAATCGAGCGAAGCTGCCGCGGAGGCGTTGTTGATTTCTCTGCTGTTAAAATTACGGATGACGCTGTCAAGGGTCGCTTCGTAATCCGGCTTGTGATCCATACTCAATCCCGGCAATGGACCGCATTCACCCCAGCCGGCAATTTCCGGCGTCTGCGATTCCCAAACCCTGATGAACCAGGAAGTCTTATCCTTCATCAGTCCCCGCGATGTCCGCGCTTTGAAATTGAACTGAAATACCTTGGGGAAGTAGCTGGCAAGTAAGGGCATTGCGACAATTAAAGATTAAAAATAATTCAAAGACGCGGATTGGCGAAGTTATTTACTTTTGCCATTTACAACGGAAAAATGTCCGATATCACCGACTATTACTACGATCTGCCGCCTGAGAAGATCGCCATTTATCCGCTTCCCAACCGCGATGACTCAAAATTGCTGATATATAAAAATGGAGTCATCACGCACTCGCACTTCCGGCAACTCGCAGATTTTCTTCCGGAAAAGTCTTTCCTCTTTTTTAATGATACGAAAGTCATCCCGGCGAGGATGATGTTCAGGAAAGATAGCGGTGCCGCCATCGAGGTCTTCCTCCTGTCGCCGGTAAAACCTTCGTCGTTGTTTTCTGAAGTAATGCAGAGCACGTCAGCATGCACGTGGACATGTGCGATTGGGAATCTCAAGCGATGGAAAATAGACACTTCGCTTCTGCTACCCATCCCGCAAGGCCAGCTGCGCGCAACGCTCCGCGACAGAAGTGGGGTGGTCGACTTTTCGTGGGATACCGGTGCGCCCTTCGCCGAAGTCGTGCAGACTGTAGGCGAAACACCCTTGCCTCCGTACATCAGGCGCGCGGCGGTCGCTGACGACCGGACACGATATCAAACCATCTACTCCCATTGGGAAGGAGCTGTTGCCGCCCCAACCGCCGGCCTCCACTTCACCAACAATGTACTCGAGTCGCTGGAAAGAAACCATGTCGGACATGACTTCGTGACACTTCACGTCAGCGCGGGCACGTTTATGCCCATCAAATCAGAAAAAATTGAAGATCACGTCATGCATGCCGAACAGATCGTCGTCTCGCGGCAAAACATTGAAAACCTGCTCAAAGAAAATTTCATTGTCAGCGTTGGCACGACGTCCATGCGCACGCTGGAAAGTCTCTACTGGTTTGGCGCCCGTCTTCTGGATGACCCCAACGCAGATTTCGACATCGGGCAGGATGAGCCCTATTCGAGGAAGGTCACGCCAGACTTCACGGACGCCCTTCAGGCAGTGCTCGCCCACATGTCGGACTGTCAACAGGATCGGATTGTCGGGCAGACCAGCATCTTCATCCGGCCCGGGTATAAATTCCGCATCACCGATGGTCTGATCACCAATTACCACCAGCCAGCCTCGACACTGATCCTGCTGGTTGCCGCATTTGTCGGCGATGATTGGCAAACAGTTTACAGGGAGGCGCTGGAAAATGATTACCGTTTCCTGAGTTATGGCGACAGCTCCCTTTTAATCCCGGGATAAACGAAAAAAAGTCCGTAGAAGAAAATTTATATATCGTTGATAATTAGATAGTTACGTGTTAATATCTGACTTATCACTCCAAAGTGATTGGAGCGCGTAGGATCACCCCTGGCCTCTCATTTCTGTCGAGTCGATCATCATCAAACAACTGCCACTGATTAAAAACCTTCATTTTGGGCTAATTCTGCACGTTTTTTCAGATCGCGGGCGACCGACCATGCGCGCTAACTGTAAAGAACTGTATTCCAATAACATGCAATAAAATGCTGGAATACACCTTCTTGCACACGCTTGTTGCATAGGAAATTTGGGTGCTTATAACGATTTTTAAGGTCATTAGGCGAAATGTATGAAGGATCGACTGTTACGGTTCATGCACGTGCAACCTGAGGAGGCCGGCCGCGTAGGCTTGCTCTTCATCATGGGTATCTTCATGGGTTTGTTTATCGCTACGATGAGTGTGGCGTCGCAAACTCTTTTTCTCCAGCACTTTAGCGAGACGGAACACCTGCCGTTGGCGCTTTTTTACTCGGGAGCGTTCGGCCTGGCGGCAACGATTGCGTACAATTTTCTTCAAAACCGTATCCCCTTCCCTGTCCTCGCGGCGCTAAGCCTGCTGACCGTCGTGGGCATCACAGCCTTTATTGAATACGGCGAAGGATTCTTTGACGATCCGAACACGATGTACATGTTCGGGTTCACTCAGATCCTGCCGTTCTCGTTTATCATCAACCTGGTATTCTGGGGATCGTTCGGCCGGTTGTTCAACTTGCGCCAGGCCAAGCGACTTGTGGGCACGGTAGACATCGGCGCCATGTTGACGACCATTCTCGCCTTTTTTTCCATCCCGGTCATCATGGAGGTTTTGGACATTGGTCCTGACACCCTGTTCACGATCAGCCTTGTCAGTATCGCGGTGCTCTTGTGCCTCACCGTTTATCTCGGCATCGCGCACCTCAACAAGACCATTACCTTCAGCCAGGAGAAGGCCATGTACAAGAAGTTGCAGTTTGCGGACTTCGTCAAGAACCGCTACATCCTGTACATGTCACTCTTCGTTATCTTTTCTATGGTGGCCGTCACTTTCGTGGATTTCTCATTCCTCAACGTGGCCACATTGTACTATGCAACGGAACCTGAACAGCTCGCCAACTTCATTTCGCTGTTTGAGGGTACTATCGTAATATTCACCTTCCTGTTCGATGTGTTTGCGACAGATCGCATTCATTCCGACTACGGCATGCGGGTGGCGCTTCTGGTGAACCCGTTTGTGATGTTGATTGCGACCGCGGCTGCCCTGGTATTGGGAATCGTATTCGGTTTCTCCGAAGGCGCGGACTTGTTCGTGGTCTTCTTCATTTCCATCGCCTTGAGTAAGCTCTTTATCGGCTCACTGCGCCAGGCGCTCGACGAGCCGACGTTCAAACTATACCTGCTACCAATCGACGGCGAGATCCGCATCGACGTGCAGACAAAGATCGAGGGTATCGTTACGGCCTTCGCGGCGCTCGTGGCTGGCGCGTTGATCGTCATTATTACCAAATCCGGATGGTTCAACCTGATTTACATCACCATATTCACACTACCCGCCCTGTTCCTGTGGTTTCTCGCCGTCAACAGAATGCACCGGAATTATCGTGAAACGCTTCAGAACACGCTCGTCAAGAACAAGCAGAAAACCGATCAGGGCGACGAAAAAGAGTACACGATCAACGGAGTGCTCGAAAAAGAGGTGAGCAGCACCGCTGAGGAAAAAGTAATATACGGGCTTAAGCTGATGGAGAAGCTTGAGCCCGCGTTGTTTGAAAGCGCCATCATCCCGCTTGCCGACAGCGAAAATCGCAGGCTGCGAAAGTTCGCCGAAGAAAAAATTCAGTCGCTCGGGATTGAAAAAGACCCGGCGCGCAGCGACATCAAATCCCTGGCACAACAGGCGTTTGGAGAATCACAGGACAGCGACCTGCTCTCCATTTCGGTGGACAAGCTGATGAAGCTGAGCAAATCGATTAAGCCTAATGACCGGATTCTGGCGGCAAAACTCCTTCGAAAACTCATCAGCCAGCGCACCATCTTCATCTTACTTGAACTGCTTCGTGACGTGGATCCTAAAGTAAGGTTTGAAGCATTATTGACGGCCCGGAAAGTCAAGCGCTCCGAGACATGGCCGGTATTGATTGAGATGCTCTCATCGCCATCCTATGGTCATCATGCCGCGGCGGCTCTTAAGGAAGCCGGCGAAATTGTCTTGCCCACTCTCGACGCCGCGTTCCACAAGTCAGGCCAGACCGACCTGGTCATGTTGCGTATCATCCAGATCATCGGACGCATCGGAGGCGACCAGGCTCTCCAGATCATGTGGAAAAAGGCTGACTTCCCCGATAAGCGCATTGTGCGTCAAATTCTGTATTCGCTGCGATACATCAATTACCAGGCACAGGGTCGTGAAGCCCGCGAAGTACTAGACCTCCTCGAAACCGAGATCGGAAAAGCGATCTGGAATATGGCGGCGATCTCTGAACTTCCCCACCTTGACCACTTCCAATACCTGCGAGAGGCGCTCCGCGAGGAAGTCCAGCAGAACTTCGATCAAATAACGATCCTGTTGTCGATCCTGTACGACCCGCAGTCCGTACAGCTTGTTCGGGAGAACATGGAGTCTGGCGATCCGGATAATATCGCGTTCGCCATGGAACTCATGGACCTCTTCATTTCACAAGAGCTAAAACCCAAGTTGTTTCCCCTGCTGGACGATTCGCCAACGGAAGAAAAACTTACGCAGCTGCAGGTTTTCTTTCCACGGGAGAGCTATACGCCAATTCAGGTGATCAACTATATCCTTAACCGGGACTTCAATCAAAACAACCGATGGACTAAGGTGTGCGCCATTCACGCTGCCGCGTATCTGCCTGATTTCAGGATCAGTCGCGGGTTGATCGCCCAGGTCTTTAACAATGACCGGCTATTGCAGGAAACATCCGCATGGGTCATATATAATAAGGACAAGAAAGCCTATGTGGCCATTCGCGACAGGTTACCCCAGCGCGATAAGAAATTTGTCGACTCCGCAATCGAGAATAACGAACTGCTGGAAGGTCTTGACGACGGTTTCTTCCTCGGCATCGAGATGGTGATGTTCATGAAGGAACTTCCGGTATTTCGCGACATTCATGGAAGCCTCCTGGCCGACCTCAGCGACCGGATCGCGCCGCTGGAACTGGAGTTGGGAGAAATCCACAAGTTTAACTCGGAGGATGTCAACAGCCCGATTTTCATTGTCGCCCATGGCGAAGTCAAGCTGAAAAACAACGACTCCGTGATTATGAACCTGAAGCGCGGCAGCGTGTATGGTGACCTGTTCCAGGATGGGCCCGCGCCGGCAGCGAATGCACTGGAAGCATCCGCCAGGAGTGTCGTCTTCAGAATAAACCTTGTCGACTTCTATTTCGTAATGGCAAATCATCATGACCTTGTTCAGGGATTGATCAAGAATATAACGGAAAGCAAATTGCAGTCTCAACTCAAGTCATAACCCCAACACTATGGCATTCGATATCGATGTATTGATTGTGTTCGCCGAGAAGGATAACGAGGGCACGAAGAACGAGCCGGGCTGGGCGTCCCAGTTTAAGAAGTTCCTGGAACTCATGCTCAACCAGGTGCTCGGTGAGAAATCGCGCATCATGGCGAAAAGCGATTATGACACCATCACCGCTCCCGAGATGGCCAATGTCGGTCTGCTGGTCCCCGTCCTTTCAGCCGAATTCATCCAATCACCAGGCTGCCTGGAAAACGTGGAGAAATTCTGCAAGGGCCTCGACAAGGCCGGCATCAGGAATCGCATATTCAAAGTCTTCAAGAGTCCGCTGACCCTCGAAGAACAGCCGGATGTACTACGCGACCTGATCGGTTATGACATGTACCAGCTCGACTCCGACACGGGAGAGATCCGCGAGTATACCGATTATTTCAGCACAGAAGCGGAACGTCAATACTGGATGAAGATGGTCGATCTCGCCTACGACCTGTACGACACTCTCCTTCAACTGAGGGATGCGTCGTCGGCGCGAGAGGTTAAGAATATTTTCCGTCGCAAAACGATCTACCTGGCGGAGACCGGCCATGATCTTTCGGTACAACGCAATATCATCAAGCGCGAGCTTCAACGTCACGGTTACCTCGTCCTTCCCAACCAGACACTGCCGGGAAACCTGGCAGACCTCGAAAAGCTGGTGCGCCGCGACCTCGATGAGTCCCAGTTATCTATCCACCTCATTGGCAGCGCGTACGGCGATATACCAACGGGCGGTGATCGTTCCGTGGTTGATATTCAGAACAAGCTCGCCGCGGAGAAAAGCGCGCGCGCAAAAGAAAGCAAGGAAGATTTTACCCGGTTGATCTGGATTTCCCCTGTGCTCAACAACGCCAGTGAAAAACAAAAGGCGTTCATCGAAAACATTAAGCGCGATGTGGAAGCCCAGGAAGGTGCGGAAATACTGCAGACCCCCCTGGAAGATTTCAAGAATATTATGCGTGAAGAACTTGTCGACGCTGGCGACAGGAAAGCGATGGAGGATATCGACGGGCGGTCAGTATACCTGATGCACGACCGTATCGATGTCGGCGATGTACAGCCACTCAAGGAAGTGCTCGAGAAATCCGGTTTTCGTGTGCTCGTTCCTCAGTTCGAAGGTGAACTGCTCGATGTACGCAAGAACCACATCGACAACTTGCGAACCTTCGACGCCGCCATCATTTATAAAGGGAAAGTAAACGACCAGTGGGTTCGAATGAAAGCCCTTGACCTCCTGAAGGCGCCGGGTTTCGGAAGAAAAAAACCGATCATCGGAAAAGCGATCATTACGCAGCGCGGTTCGAATCTTAATATGGAGGGGTTCAAAAGCCAAAACCTCCGCGTGATCGAAGCAGACCCTCAACGTTCGGCTGATTCATTAAAATCATTCATAGCAGAATTTAATGCCTAAACCCTATGGCTCAACAACTTGACCAACAGGTAACCACCGCCAACCCATTCCCGGGGTTGCGACCGTTCAAGATTGAAGAAAGTCACCTTTTCTTCGGTCGGGAAGGACAAAGTGACGAGGTGCTGCTGAAGCTCTCCAAAAGCAGGTTCGTAGGTGTCATCGGTCCTTCCGGAAGTGGTAAATCGTCATTCATCTATTGTGGTGTGCTCCCCATTCTTTATGGGGGCTTTCTCACAGACGCCAGCCCCGACTGGGAAGTAGTGGTCACCCGACCGGGAGCGGGACCTATCGACAATCTTGCAGAGTCGCTGCTGAAAAACCAGCCCGACTATCAGGCAGCGGATCCCGAAGAAAAGAAAATTAAGAAAACTATTTTCTCGACCCTGCTCCGAAGCAGTTCACTCGGACTGGTGGAGGCTATCGAACAAGGGCGCCGGAAGAAAGACGTCAACTACCTGGTGCTCGTCGACCAATTCGAGGAACTTTTCCGCTTCCGCGACAGCCACGATGCCAACTCCGTTAACGAGACGCTGGCCTTCGTGAACTTGTTGATCGAAGCCGTCAACTACCCGGACGCGCCGATCTACGTCGCCATCACCATGCGATCCGACTTTATCGGTGATTGCGCGCAGTTTCCCGACCTGACCAGGAAGATCAACGACAGTCACTACCTGATTCCGCAGCTTACGCGCGACCAGAAACGCCGGGCTATCGAAGGTCCGGTCGCCGTTGGCGGCGCGAGAATCTCTCCACGCCTCACGCAACAACTGCTTAATGACCTTGGCGACAACCCGGATCAGTTGCCAATCCTCCAGCACGCGCTGATGCGTACCTGGAGCTACTGGACACAATACAAGGACTACGAGGAGGAGCCCGTCGACCTGAAACACTATGAGTCGATCGGAACGATGTCGGAGGCGTTGTCGATGCACGCCAATGAAGCCTATGACGAATTGACCGAAGAGCAAAAGCGAATTTGCGAGGTGATGTTCAAGGCGATCACTGAAAAGCGCGGTGAGAACTTCGGTATTCGTCGGCCGACCAAACTGAACGAGATTGCAGCCATCGCCGACGTTTCGGAAGATGATGTCGCGGCTGTGATCGAAAAATTCCGCGAGCAGGGACGATCGCTGCTTACGCCCGCGCACGGAATTCCTTTGACTTCGAAGTCGATCATCGATATTTCGCATGAAAGCTTGATGAGGATCTGGGTCCGCCTGAAGAACTGGGTCGACGATGAAGCTGACGCCGTGCAGATGTACACGCGTCTGGCGGAAGCCGCGTCGATGTACCAGGTCGGTAAGGCCGGTCTGTGGAGGCCACCGGATCTTCAGCTGGCCTTGAACTGGCAAGCGAAACACAAGCCCACCCTGGTCTGGGGTCAGCGGTACCATCCCGCCTTTGAGCGGACCATGATCTTCCTCGAGTACTCGAAGAAAGAATGGGAGACCGAGCAGCGCATCAAGGAACTGGAACAGAAGCGCAAACTCCAGCGCGCGAGAATTGTTGCCCTGGTGCTGGCATCTGCAACCGTGATCTCGTTGATATTCCTGGTGTTCGCGTTTGTGCAAATGACGGCCGCGCAGAAGGCCCGTGAGGACGCGGAGGCTCAACGGGTGAAAGCGGATGAGAATGCCCGGCAAGCCACCGCTGCCAAGGAGGAGGCCGACAAGCAAAGGGAATTTGCATTGGCCGCGCGCGACTCCGCACGCGACGCCCAGGCAGAGGCCGAACGACAGCAACGCGAAGCCGAAAGACAGAGGGAGCTTGCTCGCCAGAGCCAACTTCAGGCTCAGGAAAATGCAAGAATAGCGCAAGAGAAGGAGAAAGAAGCCAGACTAAATGAGCAGCGCGCGCAGGAAGCGCGAGAGCAGGCTGACAAGAACGCAGAAGAATCCAAGCGGCAGAAGTATATCGCCTTCGGAAAGGCCATGGCCATCAAATCCAAGGAGTTGAACGACCGTGAACTGCAGGCCTTGCTTGCACAGCAGGCTTACATCTTCAATGCCAAGTACGAGGGATACGCTTACGACGACGCCATATACAATGGACTTCACGCGGCGCTGAAGAAATACGACCATCCGCTCACCGCGAACCTCAAGGGCCATGACGGCGGTGCGTGCCGGTCGCTGGTGATTCACACACCAAGCCGCACACTTTACTCCGGTGGAACGGACGGTAGAATTCTGCGCTGGGTATATCGGAACGAACAATGGAAAGCCGACTCTATTGTAGGCGAGCGGAACTCTTACCTTGTTTACTCGATCGCCGTTAGCGAAGATGGCAACATGCTCGTCGCTGGTGGTCTTACGGGCGGCGACGCAACAAACAACTACGTCGAGGTCTATGATCTTCGAAAACCCGGATCCCCGGCGCGGCAGATCAGTGGATTTAAATACGGTGTCGAAAACGTGATGTTTACCAAAGACGGAAAAGGTTTCTACGCACGTGACAATGCGGGCCGAAGCATCAAGTATTCCGACCTGTCAACGGTACGCGAAGTGGTCAGCACCCGCCAGAAAATCAACAGCATTGCTATGAATGACGACGAGACCCTGATCGCAGGAGCAGCTGATGATGGGTCTCTCCTGCTGTGGGATATGCGCAACAATTTCAAGGAGACTGTATTCTTTAAGAATGCTGATGGCCTCACCGCGGTTGCATTCAGCCACGACAAGAAAGTAATCATTGGCGATCGCAAGGGACTGGTCCGGATCATTTCGTTGGACAATGTCAATTCGCAAAGGACCTTGTCGGGCCATACGTCCAGCATACAACAAATTGTGTTTGACCATGCCAGGAAATTCATGGCGACCGCCAGTTCCGACAAATCGGTTCGCTTGTGGAATTACGATGTGCTTACGGAACAGCCTATTGTTCTGAGCGGCCACGCCGATTGGGTTCAGACTGCTGTGTTCTCCGCTGACGATGAACAATTGCTGGCTGGGATGCATGGTAACGTCGAAAATAGCGCTGAAACCATTCACGCATGGCCGACGAGAATTGAAACGATGTCGGGCCTGCTTTGCAGTGAGGTTACGCGAAACCTGACCGAGGACGAATGGGCTACCTATGCGCCCGGCCTTGACTACGAGATTACTTGTCCCGAACATCAGAAAAAATAAGCCACATGAAAAAAGCCATCGGGTGCGCGGTTGTTGCGCTGGCCTTACTGTCGATAAATGGGTATGGGCAAGACTGTACTCAACAACTGCGAAATGCCAGAAGTCTTTACGATCAGGGTCGACTGCATGAATTGCCTGGTATCCTCGCCCACTGTCTGAATAGTGGCTTCTCGCAAAGCGAAAAAGTTGAAGCTTACAAGCTATTGATCCAGACGTACATCTACCTGGAAGAACCCGACAGCGCAGATCTCCAGATGATCAACCTGTTGAACACCGATCACTTTTTTCAGGTGAATGAGGCGTTAGATCCGGTTGAATTCAAAAATCTCTACCAGAAGTTCAGACACGATCCGGTATTTCGTTATGGCCTGCGCGTCGGTCCCAATTTTGACCACGTCTCGGTGCTTAAGAACCATTACATCTTCGGCAACTCCATGGGCAAGGGCCGGTACCAAACTCACGCCGGCATTCAGTTCGGGCTTCTGTTTGAAAAAGATCTGAAGTATTTGAAGAACAAGCTGACTTTCAATCCCGAGTTATTCTACTCCTCGTATTCGTTCACCTATTTGAACAATGATCCGCTGGCCGTGGACCAAACGCAGGAGGGCAAACTCGAACACGACCTTTCACAAACGAAGGTGCAGGCGAATCTGCTGTTGCAGTATAAGATCGAGGACGAAATCACACTTGCAGACAAGTTCACGCCCTATGTGGCAATCGGGCCCGCGGTCTCCTACTTGCTGACGTCGTCGTTCGACGGACTCACCAACGTGGGATCCGAAATAACGGGATCAACGATCGACACCCACGTAAACTACAAACCCATTATTGTGTCCGTGCTGGCCACCGCCGGTATCAAGTTCCGCGTTGGAGAAGTCTACATCACCGGCGATGTGCGGTTCCAGTACGGACTGATGAACGTCGTCAACGAGAAAAAACGATTCCGGTGGGACGGGAACACGAAAGAACAACTGCATTTTGGATATGTTGATAATGATTATACCATAAGCCAGAGTATGTTCAACATTGGAATCATTGTACCCCGTTTCAACCCGATAAAAAACATCCGGTAACACCATGAAAAAAATATCAACCCTGCTAATGGCGGCAGTCATGGTCTTTTCCGGCTGCCGCACGGAGGAGGACGCAGGTCCCGCCGCCGAAAAAACTTTCATTCGCTTTCTGGGATCAGAAAACAATAACCTGGCTGTCCTCGGCATCGAAGCCGGAGACGGATTTACGTTGTTAAGTACCACGGAAATTCTCCTGGGCTCGGCGCAGGCCGACTACAAGATCCGTCTGAGCCGCCTTGACCAGTATGGCAATCTGGTTTGGGAACAGAGCTACCCCGCCTTTGACCAGCCGCATATCGACATGAAGGCGTCATCTTTCATGCAATTATCTAACTCAGGTTACTTAATTATTGGCGACCGTATAGAGGAAGATGGCACCACGGCCATCCAGGTATTGGTCACTGACGATAGAGGAACCTTGGTACAGGAAAAAATCATATCGGGCCAGAACAATTACTCTCTACACGGCCATGCCGTCACCCAGACCTCAACCGGTGACTTTATCGTCCTCGGCAGCATCGTCGGCAACCCTTCCGAGGACATGTTTGCAGCAAAACTTGACGGGAGCACGCTCGACGAAGAGTGGCGCAAGGGTTATGGCGACGGCGCTGGCAACAATAATGTGCTGAACCGGCTCTATGCCAACGGCGACACCGAGTTTCTTTGGGGCACGTCGTGGCGTGATCCCTCGACCAACAACCAGAAGCCGCGCGTGATCGCTGTTCCCGAAAACTCGGAGACCCCTCTCCTGGGACCGAGCATCGGTGATCCTACCCTTAATCAGGTGGCGATGGACCTTTGCAAGATCAACACCGGATGGGTTATCACAGGCTACACTTCCGCATCGGGAAATGAGGATTCGTACATCATGAAAGTGACCAACTCATCGCAGTTGGTATTCCAGCAGGTGCTGACGGCGTTTCCAGACGCCAACGACCGCGGTGTTTCGGTCTGCACGGCGAGTGACGGCGGATATGTCATGTTGGGCAACGTGAGCACCGCTGACAACGGCCAGGACCTGTTCATCTCAAAATTCAATCTTGACGGAAGCCCTGGATGGGGTGACCCCGGCTTCTTCACTTTCGGAAATTCCGAAACGCAGGAGGCCGCTTCCATCCGTCGGACATCCGATGGGTCCTACCTGATCTTCGGCACGACCTACTTTAAAGATGACAAGAAGTTGATGGTGTTGAAAGTGAATAGTAACGGACAACTGTAAGCTTAAGACCCGGCTTACTAAAACATAGAGACCAACGGAATAATAATAACCAGGAGTCGCTGACCAACTCCAAATGACCTAACTACCCCCGGCTATGAAGAGAATTTTTACGCCACTTATTTCTTTTCTGCTTTTTTCATGGATCGCGCAGGCGCAGCCAACAACCCAGGCCACCGGAATAACGATTACGCCGGTCGAAGCTTCGACGACATCCATGCGGTTCGATTGGACGAATGGCGATGGCACCAATAGAATTGTTATTCTCAAGACATCCGCAAGTGCATATGTTCCGTCCAACTCAACCGCCGCGCCATCGTCAACCACCACTTTTCCTGCGAATAATACCGGGAACGACCTGGATAATGGCACGGGGGAGATCGCAGCCTGTGTTTTTAATTCCTCGACGGATGGTAATGGCACAACCGTAACGGTGGGAGGGCTCAGCGGGAATAAGGAGTATGTCATTCAGGTTTATGAATACACCGGCAGTGGGGGCACGACTACTTACAGTTTTGTCACGACCGGGAGCAATCCAATTTACCTGCGGTACTTCTTGTCGAGCACGAACTGGACAACTCCAGCAGGTATCAGCTCAGCAACGGTGCAGGCGTGGGGCGGTGGCGGTGCAGGGGGTGGTAATACTACGAATGCTGATGGTGGAGGCGGCGGTGGTGGCGGCGCATACGCAAAGGCAACGATTCCAGTCAGTGGTGTCATTGCGGTCGCAGTCGCCCAAGGTAAGGCCGGTGACTCGGATGGAGGAGCGAATGGAAATAATACCACTTTTGGCGGCACCCTTGTGGTGGCCGCAGGTGGCACGGGCGGGGGCGATGGCGCCCCCAATACCGGAGGACCTGGTGGAGCCGGTGGAACTGTGGCTGCCAGTACTCCAAACAACTCACCGCCATCTTTCGCTGGTGGAACCGGTGGAGATGGCAGAGATAATAACGATGGTCGAGGTGGAGGCGGAGACTCATCCGCAGGA
>CAZLWX010000103.1:0-13696 GCA_964563295.1 uncultured Roseivirgaceae bacterium
CAGGTCCACGGCTGTGAGGATCGAGTCGAAGGAAAATATGATATCGAGAACGACAATTTGTACGATGACGCCGGTGACGTTGATCTTCTTGGCGCCATCGAGGCCGATGGCTTCATCTTCGCCTTCTGTCTGATGATTGATTTCGCGCGTGCTTTTCGCGATGAGGAACATCCCTCCAAAAATGAGGATCAGGTCCCGACCGCTGATGCTCATGTCGGAACTAATCCAATGCGGCACTCCGAAAAGCGGGTCTTTGAATTTCATTACCCAGGTGATGGTGAGCAGGAGAAGGATCCGAACACCCATTGCCAGCAAAAGGCCCATGTTTCTGGTACGAGCCCGAATTTCAATGGGCAACCGGTTGGAGACGATCGAGATGAAGATGATGTTGTCAATGCCCAGGACGACCTCAAAAAAGGTAAGGGTCATCAAAGCAAGCCAGGTCTCCGGCTGCAGGAACATTTCCATGGGCAGGGTTTACGGATTGTTTGGTCGCTAAAAATAGGGGAAGTCAGCCTTTCGTACAAGCCGGCGTGAACGAATAACCGCCCTGTTTTCGGGCTCGGGCGCGGGTCCGCCAAACCTATCAAGATACGAAATATTCCAGATTTTTTCAACCCGTATTCCCGCTGTTATCGAGGCCAGAAAAGGACCTGAATCGAGCAAGAATAGCGGGTACTGCATCCCTTCCCGGCCACCTTTCATGAACCGAAGTAAGGTATGCACATCCCCAAAAATGCAAGGAGATTTGACCCTAAGGCCACCGCTCGGTCCAGTTGGCAACGCATGATATGATGCTACCTCCCATCCCTTCGTATGTGAGGATGTCCAGGATGAAAAAACCACGCTGGCAGGGCGTGGTTTTCTCTTATCAGCATCAACAACGGGTGTCAATTCCTGTGGACAATCATCACCTTCCTGGTCAGAATGCCTTTCTCGGTCTCTACCTGGATCAGGTAAACGCCCGCGGCCATTTCGCTGGTGTCAATTGACCGCGTACTCTCGCCGATGTCGAAGACGGATTGATGAACGGTATGCCCCATTGCGTCATACAACCTCAGGGTCGAGGCCCGGGTCACGCGTATCGGAAGCTCAACGATCATCTCCTTATCGGCCGGGTTCGGGTAAGCATAGAAGAACCGGTTGAGATTCTCCCCGAGTCCGGTGATCACCGGAGGATCGGACAGGTTGATGATCTCGGTCTGGTAAACTTCACGTTCTCCGTTTCCATCTTGCAGTTCATTCTGCAGGAACACCACGAGCGCCAGGTCATCGTCAGGGGTATAGAGTCTGAGATGGTCATCGAGTGGGAACGGTCCGAATGAGCGTTGTTCACCATTCGCCAGTGGTGCGCCGAACCGGGTTCCTGTCGGACTCGGCACGAGCTTCTTCAGAACGTAGTTCACCTCGCTCACGCCGCCGTCGGCGATCAGAGCTTTCATTGGATCTGACAATGTAGCCGTTGCGATCGATTTTTCAAGAAGTGCGATGTTCAGAATTGTGTTTTCGTTCAGGTCACGCAACGCGGTGACATTGACCGTGACTTGCATCATTCCATCGACGATACCTGGAGTAACGGAGATCTGGGCATCGGCCAACTTGAGGCTCCTTCGGTTATAGGCCGTGACTCCCCATTCGGAGAACAGGGCGTCCGGATCATCAGGTGGAGCGCCGTCCATTCTTACACGCGGCGTTTTCGAAATATTGTAATACAGGGCGCGGGCCGCCGGGTCTTGGGTGTTGTCCAGGTTAAACGGATCCTTCTTAGGGAAGCCGACGTGGTAGTTGATGACCACCACGGATCCACTCGCACCGTTGTCGACGAAAGTTTTGATAGAAGTGTTCTCAACGGTTTCCACGTTCCCGCCACCATTCGGGTGATTAGCACTATTGCCCAGGTTGGTAAAATTCTCAACCAACACAATCCTGGTCCGGTTACCAATCCTCAGGTTATCGACCGCAAATCCCTCAAGTCCCGGAGATGCGTTCGCAGAGGCCAGCGCGAACCGGAAGGCCACGTGGCCTCGCTCGTTCACAGGTATGTCATCAAGAGAATGCTTGGACTCAAGCCATTCGAATGTTCCGTCGTTATCCGGATCGGGCGTCTGAGTCCAGCCGTAAATGTTCACATTCTGATTTCCGGGTTGTGAGGCGAGATTTACACCATTGTACCAGTCAACTCCGGTGGAGACGCCGTTGGCCACAGATCCCAGCGTTTTCCATACTTTGTTTTCGTCGGCAATATTTAGGTCGTCTGTTGAATATTGCAGCACCACGCCATCACTATTCTCCAGCTGCACGAAGCTATTGAAAGAAATCATCGGTCGCGCAAGTCCGCCGATATCAAACACGGGCGTGTAGAGCGCGGAATGCTCTCTTCCGTAGTAACTGAATCTCGGGTTGGCACCGCCCTCGTTATTGACATTAGTCGTGGTCCAGGCATCGTCCGGTCCGGTAATTACCTGGCCCGTGGGCTTGCCGAATCCCCACGATGTGGGCACCGGGGGATTGGTTTTGTCAAGGTTCCAGACCTGCCAGCCACCATCGCCGTTGGCAAATGTTTCCTCAAATGGGAGGGCATCAGTTGCCGTCTCATTCGGCACCACAACGATGCGTTGGCTCAGGCTGTCGATGCAACCGACGTTGCTGGTAACGACAAGTTTCACGCGGTAAACACCAGGCGCATCACTCGGATCTTCACCGGGACCAAGCATGTCGTCCTCTGAGTCGAAGAAAATGTATTCTTCTTCCGCAATTCCAGGGTTAGGTCCAGCTACGTTTGACTGACTTGTGAATTGAATACCATCGTTGACAGAGGTTCCCGTGAAGGTGAACTTGACCTCTGGCACGGCGCCTACTGTCACGGGTTTCGTCTCTGGCGGTGACGAGCAACCGAAATCAGAGGTCACCGTTAGTGAAACTGAATAGATATCCGGCACCTGATAAGTATGGCTGGGAGCGGGCGCGTCAGACTCATTTTCGTTTGAGTCGTCGAATGTCCATTCGAAACGAGTGATATCGGCGGCTGCATTAAATGGCGCCGCGATTGATGGTGTTGCCTGGAAATCAATCTCGGTACCTGCGCAAGTGTAAGGGCTGACTGTAAAGTCTGCAACCGGGTTAGGGGTAATTTGGATGACAATGGAGCCCACGCCCAATGCAGGTGAAATATTCTCCCGGTACGTGTAGGTAATCAGGATTTCCTTGTACCCGTTCGTTATACCGATATTGTTATTGTTGTTGTCGAGCAGCATCGGGTACAGGGTAGCCGTACCATTGCCGTTGTCGACGAACGCCGAATTCGGTGCCGAAGGCTGAATTTCAATGTTCGTATCCTTATCATAGATTCGGAACACACCAACAGATGAACCAGCCGCCGCGGCCGGGTATCCGTTGATAGTGATCGGACCTCCGGACTCGCAGTAAATTGTCACCCCGGGCTCAGGTTGATTGGAGTCGTCGACTTCAACAACAGGGATCGGTGGAACGAACAGTGCTACTTGTTGCCTGAATGGCACAATAACCGTGAGGTCGGCCGTACTCTGGAATACACCCGTAAACTCCACATTCCCCAGGAAGCCACCGGTCCAGTAGGTGGCTCCGTTAGGAGTTGGTAATCTGAAGTTATCATACGGGTTGGTTGTAATGGCCCCGTTTGATTCCGATACCGCATTCAAAATGCGATTGTAATCCCACTGGAAGGAGCGATAAAAGCCAGAACCTTTTACAGCCGTTGGAATGAGAGACGTGGCAACGCTGTCGACCGGAACAGGTATCTCTGACACCTGCGCTTGCCAGGCCGGTCCGAAAATGATTTGATCATTAACGCTCTGAACCGAAGTCGGGATATCACAATACAGGTTTATCAGGTTATAACCCGCCAGGTCGGGATAGTTGATCCTTTCAAGGCCCGCATTCGGAAATATTACAGTGTCAGCTTTTTGCGGGAAGTTGAGGTTGTAAAGCGCCTGCTGAGTTCCGCCCTGGGCACTACCCAATTTTTGAGAGATAGGACTCCTGTGGTCATACACAACATACTGAACCGCATCTTCGGACACGCAACCGTTTACGTCCGCGTGGATCATCGTTACGTCAAAGGCGGAGTTCAGAGCCACCGCGCTTAACCGTAGCACATCGTTTGTCACACCATTGCCACTGAACAAGCTCGCGCCGTAATCATTGGCTGGTGTGATCAGCGGAATCAGTCGGACACCACCCGAGATACTTCCATCCTGGTCTATATAATTATCGGGGATCGCCGTGATGATATCGCTGGGAAGGAAACCAAACGGGGTAAAATCGTTATCTATGGAATAGCTGTTGGTAAACACCTGGTTGGCGGGAGGCACAACGGTGAGCGCGGCCAGATCGACAATGCCACCCAATGAGGCATTTCCCGAGAAACGCTTGATCGAACCAGGGTTTGTGCCTTCCACTCCGAACAATCTAAAATCGCTGATGATTATGTTGTCGAGATCCGTCGCCGAAGTATTCTTATAAGAGATGTTAATAAGGGTGTTATTGATGAAGTTCACCGACAAGGAAGCTTGATCAAAATCATCCCCATTCAGTTCGACGTTCGGCAAACTGGAAACATCAAACTGGTATCCTGTTGGCAACAGCAGGTTGAAGTCCTGCACACCGGCTCCCTGGAAGTCTGATGTGTTGACCTCCCCGATAATGATCGGCTCAGTAACCGTTATATAACTATCAGGGCAGAGCAGGTACGTGGGCTGGTGGCTGGTTTGCAGGTTGCTGACCGGAGGGACAGTGAAGCTCATAGTCGGACCGGCACCGCCGACTGCAAAGGTCGGCCCCGCTCCGTATGGAGCAGTCGTCACAATTGGAGTCGGATTAGCATCGTTCTGGGCATAGATCCAAACATCGTAGGTGGTTGACGCGGTCATATCTGCGCCGAAGCTTATCGTTTGATGCTCATTAACCCTATTGATCATATAGCTGCCGGACTTCAGTACGGAACCTGGGTTGGCCAAAGCGTAGGCGGCAGGTGAGAGGATATCGGCATTGGATGGCGCAACAGACCCATTATTCACATAAGCCGTGTGATCCAACACCAGGTAGAAGGCCGTCCCGCGCTGGTCAAACTTCGTACTGAATGAAGCTGATATGAGGTTACTGAAGTAAGCCTTGGCGTCGCTCAGTACCGGGGCATTCTCACTCGAGATTTTGAAGTACATCGTCGCGTTGGAAGAAATACCTCCGAAGAAATTGAATCCGTTGTCGGAAATCCCAGCCTGAATATTGTTGATGTTGTCGAGAGCGCCCTTCTTGACGGTGACGTAGTACACCTTGTCTGCTTCGAAGGAATAGCCGGGGAGGAATACGATATCAAAAGTCAGCGGGTTTGCTGTCGGCGTCTGGGCACCATTCGTCTGGAAGTTACCATCGACAGCGACCAGGTCGGCTACCTTTTCGTTGGTCGCTCGGTCAAATAGTTCCGCAGCGCCGTCGAGTGACCACACCTGCACGTCGAATTTCAACTTGATTTGCTGCAGATTGGCGTCGACGTTCAATTGACCGTTGAAAGGTTCACATTCTTGCGACAGCAGCACGGGGGGCCGTGTAGTCGCAAACTGATATTTCTGACCAACAACCGATGCAAAGGCAGTACCCCGCGTCAGCACAATATGGTCGTCCGTGACATGATTGTAACCACTGTCAATTAATTGCGGCGTTAACTGGCTGGAGTTGATGTTGGCGGTGACATCCACATCGGCGACCAGGTAGAAGGTCTTAAATGCGCTTTGCCCATTAATGGCATTGAAAAGGGGCACCGGGTTATTGCTCAAGTCAACCACGACCTGGTCAAGGTTGCTGTCGCCTGTCGAAGAGGCCGTTGTGACCTGTGACGGATCAACCTGTATGGACCCTGCAAAAGTCGAGTCGACATCCTGAAATACCTTGAACCCCTTGAGTATCGTTTCGGTTGCCGTGGCGTAGGGATTGTCGAACGAGAAGGTGAACCGCTTGAGTGATGGTTGGGAATTGGTATTGAAAGTAGGGTAGAACGCCACACCGAAGATTACGCTGTTTGGTGTCCCACCTTTGATGTTAGGAGTCGAAAGAACACCATTGATTACCTTCTTCGCGGTGACGTGCACAACGTTGACGGTCTCGCCGGGGATGGAGTTCCCGATATTTTCAGGACCCGGAGTTGAACTATTAAGCCCATTGGCTTCGATCGTTAACGTTCCGTCTCCCGGGATGGTATAGATCATGCCGTCCAGGTCGAGGACACCATCAATGAAGTCCTTGGTGGAAACCGCACCTCCTCCTGTCACCGTGATGTTCGAGGCAGGTACGTCAAAATCCAGGTCGAGGTTCTCAAACTTGTCTCGCGCATGAACGACAGCCGCACTGGTCGATGGCTGTGGTGCGGTCGTGTAGGAAGGACCGATAGGCTCATCAATACCCGCGTAGGTTGACGCCTGAACGACAAAGTCGAGGCTTGTCGCAATTACGTCCACCATGTTCTGTGTCGGATCGGTGGAATCTCCTCCGGCGTCAATGCCATCTACGCCACCAACCGTCGACGTGCCGTCAGTCGGCGGGAACTGGGAACCGGACTGCCACACGACGTCCATAATCTGGATCGTGATCTGATCGAGATCGGATCCCACGGTTTCATTGAAGCTCGCGCGGATGTAGAATTTAGCCACATCGTTATCGGCCGCAATCAATGCCGGGAAAGCTTCGAGACCCGTGAATGTAACCGTCGGCGCAGCATCCTGTTCCGTTCCGGTTATCATGTTGCCAGAAAAGTCAAAGAGGGCAATCTTTCGGATATCCCCCGAGTTCGTAATAGATATCGTCAGCTCGCTGATCTTCGTGCTGGCGCCGTCGATGTCGCTGTGTTGACCAATGGGCAGGTTCTTCACGCCGGGCGTGGGATTGGACGCAGAGACCGCACTGCCGGGTGCTCCGCCATCGCTCAACACAACGAGCGCAAGAGCCTGGCTTGTAGCTGTCAGCGTGGTTTCCTGCTTGTTTACAAAATCAATTCGTGTCGTATACGGGAAGGACGGGTCGAAATAAACCCATGAATCCTGTGAGGTCGTCACGATAATGTTTGTTGAAGTGCCGGTGATAGCGGCGGCATCGACACTTTCGGCTGTGCTGGCTGCTCCTCCATTGATGGTCAGTTGAGTAACATTGTCACCCGAAGTGAACTGGAACCCTTCATCCACGGCGGGCGTCAGCACATCGTCGGCAGGATATGTCAGGATACCTCCAACGAAGGCACCCGTCGGAAGGTTAGCCACGTCATATCCGGCGGTGTTACCGTTGTTGGTGAAGCTAACCGCACCGTTGTAGTCTTCATCAAGGTTGCCAAACATGTCTCTGGCCTCCGCCACGACTGCGAAGCTGACGTTGATGGATGCCGACGCGGGCACGGTAGTAAAGTCGATTTGTGTCGCCACGACTTCAACCTTATTCTTATCGGTACCCAGGTTATCCGGAGGGATATTGATCGAGATGAGCTGAGAACTGACGCCCTCGGTGAAAGCACTGAGCACACTCACATTCATCTGTTGGTTGTCGGTCACATCATTGCGGAAACTTGCCCTGACGTACAGCAGCTTGGAAGTGCGATCGTCGTCGTCAGCTTCAAATACATTGACAAATGCATTGAACGTGATGTCCCCGGTGGGAGTGAAGGCTGTCGAATCCAGTTCCTGGATTTCCACACCGCTTTCATCATAGATGCCGATGCGGGCGATGTTTTGGAAATTGGAAACATTGAATGTGATCGCCTGCAGTTTTGTGCTGGTTCCGTCCGTGTCGTTTGAGGCGCCACCATCGCGCAACACAAATCGATCAAGAGCGATGCTGTTGGCGGCGGTGAGGTTCGCTTTCTCCCTGTTGCTGATCGTCACAATATTGGTCGCCTTGACAAACGCAGGATCCCGGATAATGTCGCTGGTGCCGGAGAACTTCAAGGTGATTGGGTCGCTAAGCCCCGGACTTACGGATGGTTGGTCTGGATCTTCAACCACGCTTAATTGAATTACATCGTTATGGACGCCGTTGCCGGAGCTGCTGACTGCCACGTTATCCAGACTCAGAATGCCATTGGCAAAAGTAAAGTCCGTCGTGGTAAGCGGATAGGCATGCGCTACCGTGTTGTCGGGCGGAGTCGGTACAAAGACGGGACTCAGGACGGCGTCTGAATTGTAGTCGAGGTCCAGGTTCCCGTTTGCATCGCGGGCTTTAAGGACGGGCGTCTGGGTAAGGTCTGCGTCGTAACTTTGATCAGTTGGAGGTTGTGTTACGAAGTCAAGTTGAGTCGCCGTGACCGTTACGACGTTTCTTCCATCGGCTGTGCTCGCGCTGCTGGCCGTCAACTCACTGGTCGTGTTGGCCGCGCCAATATCGATGTCATTTTCATTGATCGTGAAGACGAAATCTTTATTGTCGAGTATGTCTCGCAAAGCCAGATCGACTGGATTCTTGAGCCAGATCCGCAGTCGATAGGTGTTGAGGTCGTCGTCAGCCACATTTTGCAGTGAGCTTCCAGCCGGGATAGCGAAGCTGATCGAGTTGGCGCCAACGGTTCCGCTGACAACATCGGGGAAACCCAGCCGAATTAATTCAGCACCGCCAATGGACAGCGTCCAGTCATCGAATGTTGACGCATCGCTGCCTCCACCGTTGTCACCGTTGTCACTTCCCTGGTTGATGGTGATATTCTGAATCAATGTAGGTAGGCCGTCGTTGTCAATAAAGTCAACAGCATCCACGCCGACGTCGTCGGTGATGGTGAAGTCAAAGTTGTAGAATGCCGGCGATGCGTTAGTGATTGAAGGAAAGCTGGCAAGTTCGGAGGCTGGGGCTGTAGCTTCCGAGATGGTGGTCTGGTTGGAGATCACCGACGTTACTGCCGTGCTCACCGCCTCAACTCCCGGACCCGAGAGCGCAGGGTACGAGAATGGAGAGCCCGTTGCATTACCCTGTATGGTGATCGTACTGGTGCCTGCAGTGGTGAAATACGAATTGCTTAGGACAAGGATTCCCGAAGTAAAATTGGTATGTACCGGGGTGAATCCGGTTGTTGTAATCACGTTGAATGACGCCGCATAGTCTGTGTCGAGGTTATCCGTCGGGTCGAGCGCATGGACTTCAGGTTGGGCTTGTGATGACGAACCAAAAGGTGTAGCGACGCCGATCTGGTTTTGAGGGTTGGTGACAAAGACCAGCTTGGTTGCGCGGATATCGATCGTGTTGCTGCCGGATTGCGCAGCCGCGCCTGGCACGAAGCGTGAGCTTTCCTGGTGGTCGGTAGGGGTACCCGCTCCGTCATCTAAAACAAAGTCGGTGTCAGTGACGCGAAAGGCGAGCGCAAGGTTATCATGCCCGGTCAAAGCCCCCGGTGTGTTGTCAAAGAAGATCCGCAAGCCGTAGTTCTTGAACGATGGATTGCCGACGAGATAACCTTCCCTGGCAGGCACAAAGCCAAGATCCCCAATGTTCTTCGAGGGAATATTGGTAAAGACAATCTCATTCGCAGTAATGGACGATGCTGACACGAATGTGGTCGGCGACGAGATATCGTACAGCTCGGCTCCCACGATAATAGCAGACCAGTCTGTCACCTGATCCACACCCACAAGTTCCCTTATCGTAAGACCTGTGAATTTGGTTGGCGAAATCTCTCCGCCGGTCACTCCCCATTCGTCGGTCACAGTGAATGTAAAGACATTGTCACCGGGAGAGGATATAACCGTTGACGATACTGTTTTTGATACTGGTGTCGAAGAGAGCGTGCTAGTACTGGACGGGGGATTAAAGTAATTCAGAATCGATGTCGGCGTTCCGTAGTCGATATTGTCATTCGAGTAATTGCCCAGCGTGTAGGGGTAAACGATGAAATCGTAGTCCATACCCGTCTTTAATGGCCAAAATTCCACCGCCTGTGACGTCGCGCCTGATTTAACCACGTTTTGAATGAAGAGACCATCGCCGTCGAAGTGGCCGGCCGTCCCATCATTAGGGTCATTGGCAATGAACTGACCGTCGGTAACGTTCGGAAATGCAGTCGACCCCAGTGATTCACGGACCATGATGAGGTAATGTGTAGGTTCCTGTCCCCCAATAGCGTGATCGATCTTCAAGAATAGATCATATTCATTGAGGCTGCTGACCGTGAAATTCGCAACCGGGTTCGATGGTTGTGGTAATACGATCGAGTAATACTGGCTGACAGTAGTAAATGCAGTAAGTACGTTTTGGGTTCCGGCACCTCCCTGCGGGTTGCCCGCAAGATCGGTTACCGAGTTGTTGTCCAGAAAGTCAATCCGTACCCTACCATTCCCGCTGTTGATGTGCACGGTTACCGTGGCTTTATCGCCATTGACAACCACATTAGTGATGCTTGCATTCACAGTACCCGATACGCCGACGGCAAAATCAGCCGCGTCGACATTAAAGACATCCTCGCTAAATGTTACGAGGAAATTCACATCGGAAGCAGATGTTCCATTTGTCGTGCTCCAGGCATTGGGAGTGGGGGGTGTGGTCACCGCAATGGAGGTAACCAACGGAACGGTTTGGTCGATCGTGTAGATCTCATCACCGGTCCTGCCGGTATTCAAGGCGTTGCCAAATTGGTCGGTGATCGTGGCCGTTGCGCCATCGACATCCAGGCGAATGTCGCCATCCCCAACGACACCGCTCACCGTTACATTATAGGTGATTCCATCAGCTGAAGGGTTGGACACACCGCTCACAAAACCCGCAGAGGGCGTTCCGCTGGCCGTGCTGACGAGTTTAGGCGAAAAATCATTTGTGCCAACATTGGTGACCTTCTCTGAAAATTTCACGACATAAGTCACCGACGTCGCATTGGTCGGTGTACCACTCGCCCGGCTAATCGACACTACGGTTGGTCGTTTTGTGTCGATCGTAAATGCCGATGAAGTTCCCGCAACATTCTGCTGATTGCCGTTGAAGTCAATGGCGCCGGTTGCACTTGCCGTTACACCGGCGAACTCTTCGTTGGTGGTGTTATTGACAAAGTCGATCTCATAGGTATCATTGGTTGCGACTCCCGTCTTCCATCCGTTGGTGTAGCCAACGCCTGACACCGGGGTTCCAGCGTCAAATGTTCCATCGGAGATCGTAACGGTGGGAGCTACCGCGGTATTCATCGTTTCGCTATAGCGTACCGAGATGCGAACCTTATTGTTGTCGATGGTTACCGCAGAGATATCGGGAGTCATCTGCGCAACCGTCGGACGTTGAGTATCGACCACAAAAGTCGTGGCGGCCCCCTGGCCAGGATTAGGATTTCCGCCCCAATCGGTAATCCCGGCGTTGTTAAACATGCCTGACACGGCGTTGTACGTTTCTGGCGCACCATTATGCGTGATCGTCACCGTGTAGGTATCATTCGTGAGGTTCGTCGTGCTCCACGTGCCTCCAGCATGGTTTCCCCAATTAGTGGTGATGCCATTCTGGACAGCGATTTTTCCGGGCGCCGCGTCGGTGGTATTGTTCATCGGCTCGTTGAACAGAAAAGTGATGGTTTGAGTCAACGCACCCAGGTAGATGGGGTCAACAGCATTTGTGACCGTAAAAGTTGGTGGTGTATTGTCGTCCAACGTGTAATTGGTACCCGTACGCGATCCAGTACGGCTACCGGTCGACACCGTAATACCCGTCGTCGCCAGCGAAAACTGGATCTGGGGCGCCGCCGAGAAGAAGTACGGTTCTACATCAGCGACGAGGTAGAAATACGTGGGTGTTGAGGAGAGCGACACGGTCGTGATCGCATTGAAACTGACCGACCCGGCAGCTACCGTTGCGGGCAAACTCAGGTTGGAGGCCGAGCCAAAATTATCACTCCCTACGCTCGCGAATAAACGGAAGTTCTTCAGGAGTGTGTTGGGATCTGCGGTTGTCGCGATGGTAACAGAGGTCAGATCCAGACTAATTGATGACGTTAGTGAAAAGCCTAGCACGGCCTGGTTGGTGGTCCCGGCGACGAGTGGATTCGCCGCAACACCGACGGCCGCGGCGCCAATCGTAGTGGTGGTTCCCGTTCCTGTGATGACATTGGAAAAGGCGCCCATCTCATTTCCAGCGGCGTCTTTCACAAAATTGCCGGATCCGGGGAAGGTGGACTGCCGAGTGTAAACAACGGATGTAACTCCTACAGTCCAGCCCGAGCTGTTTGTATTGCTTTCAAGATAAATGGCCCGCTTCCCGTTATAGGCGACATCCACGTTGGGTTGCCCGTCGCTCTCATACATTGATTCTGCGGTCTCGAGCACACCACCTACGTAGAAGCCCGGGTTCCCGTCCGTGTTTGTCGACAACACATTTGTGGCATCGGCGAGCGTGATATCCTCATTCAATTCCAGCTGAATAACTTCGTGGCTGCCATCTCCGGAACCTAAACCAGCATCGGTGTACAGGTTGATCGGGCCGGTGATGCCAGGGGGAGTCTGGTCGACGTCGATATCGGTCGTACTCTTGTTCCAGAACGTGCTATTACCTGCAACATCGGTAACCTGCGCGCGCACCTGGACGAATCGCGTTTCAGAGGTTGAAGCGCCTCCGGCCACACCTTCTACAAAGCTCGAGGCTGCTTCGAGGTCTGCGGCGGTGATTGAAACGGTCTTCGAACCACCAGAACGCTGACCGCTCGAAATGGTCGACTGACCTGTGCCGGTCACATTAACCCATGTTAAGGTCTGTGTATTCTGTACCTGGATTCGTACCGTACCATTATCCAGAGTCGCATCCGAATTCTCCAACGGCACCACGACATCAAGTCCTGTGTTATGGCTATTCCAGTACCCGGCAACAACACGACCGCCGGTGGTTGTCAATGACCCGACCGTTTGCGTTGTTGGAGGAGTCTGATCGATGAATATGTCAGTAGCGCTTTCGGTGCCCGTTGTGCTGTTTCCGGCGGGATCCGTGATCACTGCACGAATCTGGGCCGTTTTCCCGTCGGCGAAATTCGCAATGGATTCGAACGTTGCGGCTGATATAGAAACTGTCTTGGTGGTGCCGGGCTCGCCGGGATTGATGCTGAAAGTGCCGCCGAGGTTGACGAATGCATCGGAACCCACGCGTGCCTGAAGCTGGATAATTCCACCTTCAAGCGAGAACTCTCCACCAACGTTGGCGGGAATCGGAACGGCGACGTTCAACCCTGTGTTGGTAGCGTTCCAAAAACCTGCCACAACTGTGCCACCCGTAGGGGTAAGCGTACCGGTCGTGAAGGCCGCGGGACTATTGGCGTCGATTGTCTTAAATACATTGACTGTGCTTGCCGGGGAGGAAGCATTGCCGGCGGCATCCGTGGCCACAACGCCGGTCAGTTGCAATGCGCTTGTTCGATCGGATTGACCTTCTTCTACCGTGTAGGTCGCGGTATAGGTGCTCCCACCATCGGATGTGCTCCACACAAGGGCTCCACCATTGTAAAGTAACGGGGTGATGGTAATTCCAGTCTCGGTGATTGACACGTCAGCTGTAAACTTGATTTGATCACCAATCTTGAGTGTCCCTGCGGAGTTAGCGTCTGAAAATACAATAATTATTGGAGCAATGTTGTCGATCGTGAATGCGTCGGAAGGACCCTCCACTGCGGCCATCATATTACCCGCGAGATCGTTAAGATTTTGCCCTACCGAAATGACAATATCTCCGTCACCCGAAATGT
>CAZLWX010000104.1:0-13284 GCA_964563295.1 uncultured Roseivirgaceae bacterium
CTGGTGTTCGTCATTTATTCCTGAATAACTGATCGGCATATTAAATCCGGCAAAGGGCACCATCTTGCCGCCCAGTTTGACATGAACATCATTCAAAGGGATCTGCTTCACTTCCATGGAGATTGAATTATTTCCCGCTAAGGGGATGCGGCCTCAAAGGTAAGAGAATTCTGAAAAAGTAGAGGGAGAAATTTACCGGATGACGTGTATCCATCCTTTCACGTCCTGAACCTTTTTGACAGGGTCGGTTGTGTTATACAAGACCGTTGCGGAATAAAAGTATACACCGGCTGCAACTTCGGATCCGGAATTACTTCGTCCGTCCCAAAATATAAGTTGGTCGGAGTCAAACGCGGAGGTCGTGAACACTTCTTTGCCCAATCGGTTGAAAATTGATAGTCCAACCCGCTGAACTGACCTGGGGCAATCTTCCGAGCTGGATGATGATGAATACGCCTCAAGGTTGTCATTCTTGCCGTCATCATTTCCCGGTGTAATCACATTAGGCAGTCTGAAATTGACACAGTTGCTTCCGCAAACCATACCGCTTGAGTCACTTCTGTTGCCGGCGACGTCAATGCTGATTACGCGATAGCATAGTTCCCGGGAGGTGAGGTTGTCGTGTTGAAAGCTGTAGCCAGTCAGCGTCGCAAGTTTCTCAAATGTGTGGCCCTGGTCTTGAGAAACCAGGATCTCATATGCTACTACATCGGAGGCACAATCGGCGCCTGGGTTTTCCCATTCCAGTAGATTATAGTAGGCGTCGTGCCTGCACGGTAACTCCTGGCAGTCAATGGCGGCGATGGACAGACTGGGAGAGCAAGGAGGAATTATGTCGAGCAACTGAGCCACCGTGATTTGGGAAAAGTTTTCGATGGGTGCAATGATGGAGGGATTACCATACGTGCCCCGAGTCAACACCTTATAATAATAATCGACATATGGCTGAAGTGGCGTATTGGCGAATTGTCCACTGTCCACGTAGTGAAATCCATGCAGGTTCACGTCGACGCTGTCGATGAGCATGAAATCGCTTGATTGGCCGGTTTTACGAAAGACCAGGTGATAAGGGTAATCAAGAGCGTAATTGTACCAGGGAGTGTTTGCTTCCCAATCCAGCGCAATTGACGTGAGCTGGGGCGTTGCTGACAGGTAAGCCGACGATGCCTGTGATGATGTATCGACTGGCAGATTCGTTAGCGCCGGTACATAAAGCTCCACACGGTACCGGAAAGATCTTTCTGCGGAATTAATTCCGTGATCTTCGAACACCGTGTCAGACACCAGGGGAGATACGGGCAAAAACATGTTGTCACTCTCTCCGTCCTCCTTGCGAAAGACTCTGTATTGATAGGGCGACGGATATTGAATCTTATCAATGTCGAAGGGATGGGTCCAACGAATCGTCATGGCTCCATCTTGCTGGTCGGTGTCTGTGATAGAAACGTTTGTGATCACGGGTGCTTCCGCCGGCTTTGGAATGAGGCACGTATCCAACGACATCCGGCTCGGGGTCCTGGCCGCACCGACCAGTGCCACGATCCTATAACAATATAAGGCACCATGAGATAAGCCTTCATCGGTGTATTCGAACTGGTTCCCCGGCACAACGGTCAGTAGCTGATAGTGCAGAAAATATGGCATTCCATTTTCGCATTCGGGTTGTTGATAGGGATACATCGAAACGCGTCGCCAAATTTGAAAGGCCTCGACATTTTCGCAAGGATATCCATCCCAGCCAAGGGTTACCGATTTGGTGATTGGATTGACATTAACGTCATCGTATACGGGCTCAGGCGCGATGATTTTGATGTTGACGGTTTGAAATTGTACCTGCCTGGGGCCGTTTTCCGGCTTGTCCGAGATCTTAAATACAAATTGGTATGGGCGGTCCCGAACATGATCACAGGCAGTAACCCAAAAAAAACTGAACTTCGCAGTGTCGTTAGGAGATGCTGTTGCCTGGGGTGTGCCATTCGACGGCGACGTAGTTGGGCTATTTCCAGCAACGAAAAAAGCATCGGAGAACGCTTCGACGAAGACAAGGTCGCCATTGGGGTCCGTAGCTGTCAAGGTGAACTGGATCGTCTCGCCGGCGGTAACACACAAGTCTTCCTGGGGCTCCAGCAACGGCCTTTGGTTGTCGCTGCAGTTGTCAACGATCACCTGCATGTCTCTGATAACATAACCGATGGATTGCCACGTGCTGTCGCTTTCCTGAAATCGCCATTCAACAATTTTTAAGGCAATGGCGTAGGAACCCATCATTCCTGGCGCATCCCATTTGATCGTTCCCGTTACTGGATCCACCAAAAATACTGGGGGACCAGTAGCCGCCTCGTTGCCCGTTTCAAAGTTCGTGTAAAAATTTTCGTGATTGGGAAATCGATAATTCGTTACTCCAGGGGTCATGATCAATTCGAAGGAGAGGCTGTCGCCGTCGCTGTCGACCGCGCCGGGATTGTGAAAGAATATCGATCCCGAGCAAGCCCGGTCAATCGGTGGCACCAGGAGGGACGGTCCGGAATTGCAGCGACTGCTGTCGATGGACATTTGTGCTTCAAGCCTGAACGGTGTTTGGGGTGAATTCTCAATGTTGACAACGCCCTCGTTCCTGTTGGGTTCGGTATATACGATCGTATACTTTCCGACTGCGGTGTACACGTGTGTAGTCGTGAATGTTACTACCCCAATGCCGGTTTCATTGTCGAGTACGTTTATGTCCGCCAGTTCCGGCAGTTCCGTGCCGGTGCCATCTCCGAAGTCCAGCCAGGTCTGAATACCACCAACTACGACCGTCGAACTGAGGTTGACATAGACAATTAATGTGATTTGAACTTCAAGACTACTGCAGTCTTCCTGAGAGACATGAATCTCTCCAGCCATGAGATGCGTCGCGCCCGCCTGTGAGACTGACAGGCACAGGAGCACACATATCGCCGAAAGAACCCTTGAGAACATCAAGCTACCGGTTTAGGACATATTTCTAACGGTCAGCTTGTGGGATTAATTGCTATAAAGGTAATCGGAAAATGCTATTCCCGGCTCGCTTCGCTGAGGATAGAATTAATATCGTCTCGTACCTTCTTGATCTTGACCATTTCGTTTTCAAGGTACTCGCGCGCCTTGTCTTCGCCCTCGCTGTCGGGGATGGGTTCAAATTCGCGCATCCAGGCCATCATTCCCTCACCTGCGGAGTCAAGCCGTGCAATCAGGGCATTGGTCTGCTGTTTTTCTTCATCGGACAAATCGGGATTGTTGGCCAGCTTTTCCTTCAGTGCCATTTTTTTCCGATACAAATTATCCATCTTTGGCATCACCTCGTCGTGAATGGACATCACCTCGTCGTAGAGCTGCTGGTTTTTACTAACCTTATTACGGCAACTGAGACTGGTCAACAATACAATCGCCAGCAGAATCAATGAAAGCGGTCTCATGACAATCGATCTTTGACCAAAGGTACAAGACAACATGGGGCTGTGCAAAAAACGAATGCCCGATTCCTCGGGCACCCGTCACTCAATTAACCTAAACAGGTTGCTATTTGACCAAGATCGGCATGTTCGATGCCAAGGTGATCAGGTCTTCATTTTCTACTTGCTTCTTTTCGTCCGCGAGAATGAGGAAATTTTCGTACAAAACATCCAATTCAGCTTTGCCCGGCTGATAGCCCAGGAGTTCAAGACGATGTTTCAGCGCCGCGCGACCACTTCTTGCCGTCAAGACGATTGAGGAACAAGGCACCCCTACTTGTTCGGGGCTAATGATCTCATAGTTTTCAGCATTCTTAAGGAAGCCATCCTGATGGATTCCTGAAGAATGAGCGAAGGCATTGGCGCCTACTATGGCCTTGTTAGGCTGTACGGGCATGCGCATCATGTCTGAAACAAGATGACTGATTTCGTAGATTTTCTCCGCCTTGATGTCGGTGTGAAAGTCGAGATCGCGATGCGTGCGCACGATCATAGCCACTTCCTCGAGTGAGGTGTTGCCGGCGCGCTCGCCGATACCGTTGATGGTGACTTCCGCCTGGCGTGCGCCGTTCATCAATCCGGCGATGGTGTTGGCGGTAGCAAGGCCCAAGTCGTTGTGGCAGTGCACGGAGACGACGGCCTTGTGAATATTGCTGACATGCTCGAACAGGTATTGAATTCTTTTCCCATACAAATGCGGCAGACAATAGCCCGTGGTGTCAGGGATATTGACAACGTCGGCACCAGCGGCAATAACTGCTTCGATCATTGAGGCCAGGAACGCGAGATCGGCGCGCCCGGAATCTTCGGCAAAAAATTCAACTTCGGTACCCTTCGACTTTGCGAATTTTACCGCCCAGACGCCTTGTTCCAGCACTTTTTCCCGCGTACTGTTGAACTTGTGCTTGATATGGATATCGGATGATCCGATACCGGTGTGGATACGTCCACGTTTTGCGTATCGCAATGCCTCCGAAGCGACGTCGATGTCGTCTTTCTTGGCGCGCGTCAGGGCGCAAACCACCGGGGCAGTGACCGCCTTCGATATTTCAATCACTGACAGAAAGTCTCCCGGGCTTGAGATCGGGAAGCCCGCCTCGATGACATCTGCTCCCAACAACTCGAGCTCGCGTGCGATGATAACCTTCTCGTCAGTCGAGAGTTGACATCCCGGCACCTGTTCGCCGTCCCGCAGCGTGGTGTCGAAGATTTGAATTTTTTGGCTCATGATTGCTTCATTATTTGGTTGGGAAACTATTTTTCAACTGGCGCAGTAGCCATTATTCGGATATTGTTGCAGACCACATTGCCCATGACCGTCGTGCCCAGTATTTTTTCGTGAGCTGTGTCAGCATCAGCAATGTCCTTTGTTCGATAGCCGTCCTTCAGCGTTTTTTCTACAGCCCTTATGACCACCCCTGCCTCTTCCTGCAGATGGAAGGAAATGTCCAGCATCAATGCGACGGAAAGAATGGAGGCCAGTGGATTCGCAATACCTTTGCCGGTGATGTCATGTGCGGAGCCATGGATGGGTTCGTAGAGTCCGACATGCTCTCCGACTGAAGCCGATGCGAGCATACCCATCGACCCGGCGATCTGGGAAGCCTCATCGGTGAGGATATCTCCGAAGAGATTTCCTGTGAGCACGACGTCGAAACTCCGCGGAGCCTGAATCAGCTTCATGGCCGCTGCATCGACGAACATGTGTTCCAATGTCACTTCCGGGTATTCCCTGGCGACATCCTGAACGACCGATCTCCACAATCGTGAACTTTCCAAAACGTTCGCCTTGTCGACGGAAGTTACCTTCTTGCGACGCGTCATGGCAGCCTGAAACGCTTTATGCGCGATGCGTTCGACCTCGAAGCGCGAATAGATCATCGTGTCGAACGCCGTGTCGTTGTTGTTCTTGCGACCGCGTTCGCCGAAGTACACGTCGCCCGTCAGTTCGCGGAAGAACAAGATGTCTGCGCCTTTCAATATCTCAGGTTTGATGCTGGATGCACCGAGGAGCTCGTCAAAAAGGCGAATGGGCCTCAGGTTGGCGTAGAGTCCAAGTTCCTTTCGCATTTTGAGCAATCCTTGCTCTGGCCGAACCGCGAGCGTAGGGTCGTTATCGTATTTCGGATGGCCGACCGCTCCAAACAGGATGGCATCCGCACTTCTTAACTTAGTCAGCGTTTCATCGGGCAGCGGTGAGCCGGTCGCTTCAATGGCGTCATGGCCAATGCGGGCAGAATCGAAAATGAATTCGTGTGAGAAACACTCGGCGATCTGCTCCAGCACGTGCCTGCCGCAAGCAGTCACCTCTTTTCCAATCCCGTCGCCGGGCAATATGACTATCTTTTTTTTCATTCGTCAGTGCACAAGATCAAACTGTTTGATTTCGTCCCGCAGGCTCAGCAGGTAATCGATGTCGTCGTAGCCATTCATCAGGCATGTCTTCTTGTATGCGTTGATGTCAAAAGATTCGGTAGAACCGCCTGCCAGTTTTACGGTCTGCGCCGGAAGGTCAACCGTGATCGACGTGGAGGGATTTGCCTCCACGGCGGCAAAGATTTTCTTAAGGAAAGTATCTGAGACCAATACCGGTAGCAGGGCATTGTTGAGGGCATTGTTGCGGAAGATGTCAGCGAAGAAACTGGAGATGACTACCTGGAAGCCGTAGTCATAGATGGCCCACGCCGCGTGTTCCCGGCTACTACCGCATCCAAAGTTTTTGCCGGCAACCAAAATTTTTCCCGAGTATGTCGGGTCATTTAGCACAAAGTCGGGCCGGGGATTACCGTTGCCGTCATAACGCCAGTCGCGGAACAGGTTTTCACCAAATCCTTCCCTTGTCGTCGCTTTGAGAAAACGTGCCGGGATGATCTGGTCGGTGTCGATATTTTCGATCGGGAGCGGAACCGCTGTGCTGGTTAGTATCGTGAATTTTTCTTTGCTCATTGGCTTCTTAGTCGACTAATTCTCTGACGTCCGTGACTTTGCCTGTGATGGCCGCGGCGGCGGCGCTCAGTGGACTCGCCAGGAACGTCCGCGATTGAGGCCCCTGCCTTCCTTCAAAGTTTCGGTTCGATGTTGAAATGCAATACTTCCCGGCAGGGATCTTATCTTCATTCATCCCGAGGCAAGCCGAGCATCCGGGTTCGCGCAATTCGAAGCCAGCTTCTTCAAAGATCTTGTCGAGCCCTTCCCGTCTTGCTTGCTGTTCGACCTGCTTGGAACCAGGTACAACCCACACCTCCACATTAGAAGCTTTCTTCTTTCCCTTTACCATTTTGGCGACAAGCCTCAAGTCTTCAATGCGGGCATTCGTGCAGCTTCCAATGAAAACATAGTCAACTTGCTTGCCCAGCAGTTGACTGCCGGGTTTCAATCCCATGTAGTCGAGGGACTTTGCGAAGGAAGACTGTTCACTGATATCGCGGAGTTCTTCAATTGTTGGAATGCGATCGGTCACCTTGATGCCCATGCCGGGGTTGGTGCCGTACGTGATCATCGGCGCAATGTCACTTGCGTCAAACGAGAGCACACTATCGTAAACCGCCCCTTCATCGGATTTGAGTTGACGCCATTGCTCCACGAGGCGGTCGAAGTGTTCACCTTTCGGTGCGAATTTGCGACCGCGGATATATTCAAACGTGGTTTCATCGGGTGCGATCAGGCCACCGCGCGCTCCCATCTCGATGCTCATGTTGCAAATCGTCATCCGCGCTTCCATGGAAAGTGAGCGGATGGTGTCGCCCGCGTACTCGACGAAATATCCGGTGGCACCGCTCGCAGTGATTTTCGATATGATGTAAAGGATGATGTCTTTGGCGACGACTCCTTTTGCCAGCTTCCCATTGATCTCGATCTTCATCCGCCGCGGCTTGTATTGGAGGATACATTGCGTTGCGAGTACTTGCTCCACTTCACTCGTACCAATGCCAAAGGCGATATTGCCAAAAGCTCCATGTGTGGATGTATGACTGTCTCCACAGACGATGGTCATTCCCGGTAGGGTTAATCCCAGTTCCGGCCCGATGATGTGCACAATTCCCTGAAAAGGATGGCCTAGGTCGTACAGTTCGATTCCAAACTCTGTGCAATTTTTTCGCAGCGTTTCCACCTGGTGTCGCGACAAAGCCTCTCGTATTGGAAGATGCTGTTGCCTGGTTGGCACATTGTGGTCGGCGGTGGCGGTGGTGCGGCTGCGGTTAAAGACGGGAATGTTACGTTTTCGAAGTCCATCAAAGGCCTGGGGGCTGGTGACCTCGTGAATAAAATGTCGGTCGATGAATAAGGCATCGGGATAGCCCTCGCTTTGGTTCACCACGTGAGCATCCCAGATCTTGTCAAATAATGTTTTTGGTGAATTGGCCATCGTTTCTAACATTCCCTCCCTTGCCGGTAACAAGTGTTAGTTCGCACCGGATCTTATAAAATGAAACCGCCCCGATCGGTCGGGGCGGCTTAAAATCTTTGCCTGCAACGATTGATGTGTACCATCAATGCTCATTGATAGAGTCAGTCACGAAGATGATAAATCCTGATACCTACATCAATGAAAATCCGTTAATTTTTTTAAAAACTGACAACTGTTTGGTAGTGCCCAAATCGTTTTTTTTGAAACAATGTTCATACCTTACAAGCATGTCTGTAGTTAAGAACCCCACTCTTTGCGCGGGCATGCCCGGCTGGTTGTTGCTGTTTGCGAAGGCGTCCTGGACCAGTAATCGTTATCTTTGTTGAGATGAGCATGCGAAAAAGACCTACGCGATCATATTGGCAGCGCTGGATAGCGTTCGGCGTGTTTCTTTTTGTCTGCGGCCTATTGCCGGACCTCGCAGCACAGACCATATCGACCGATTCACTTGAGCAACAGTTTGCTTCAGAACATGGCGCGCGGAAAGCTCGGGCGCTAAATGAGCTTATATCCACCTATATAAGGAGTGATGCACGCAAAGCTGAGGAAAAAATGGTCTATGTCAGAGAGTGGGCTGGACGAGAGACGGACACCGAAACATTAGCTTATCTCGAACTTGCATACGGAGTCTATTTTGGACGCACCGGAAAAATCGACAGTTCGATTTATTATTTTGAACGGGCACAGGAACATGCAACTCAGGTAGGTTCTAATCATGCGCTTGTACGCGCGCACTCAGGCCTGGGAACGTCGTATGTATTCAGCGGGAAGCCGAAACAGGGGCTCGACCACATGTTCGAGGGATTGCGAATCGTCGAGAAGGTGTTTCCCGACAAGGAACTTGAGATGAGGTTCCATACGAACATTGCGTGGGCATACCTGGAATTGAAGCAGTTCGATGACTGCATCCGCCAGGGACTTTACAACATCAGGGTGATGGAAGGAACGGAGTACGAGTGGGTGGCGATGTACACCTATAATAATATTGCCGTTTGTTATGGGGCCAGCGGCAAACTGGATTCGGCGCGCTTTTATATTGAGAAGGGCATTCGCACTGCTACCCGAAACAACGACTACCAATCGCTGGCCAATGCCTATTTCATTTTGGGTACGATCTATTCCGAGGCCGGCAAGTACGATCTGGCGATTGAACAATATCTAAAAGCTCGGCCCTTCCGTGAAAAAGTGGGCAATCCTGTTTTCATTGTTTCAGATCTGTACACCCTGGCAGACTTGTATGCAAAAAAACGGGATTACAGGAAAGGGATCGAAACTGCTAAAGAGGCATTGGCGCTCGCGGAGAAATACAATCTCCAGATGAAGTATGACTGGACCTACTTGTCGTTGGCGGAAAACTATGAAGGAATGGGCGACTTCCGAAATGCAAGCAAGTATTACAGGATGTGGGCGGTTGCCAAGGACACCATGTACAAGCATGCCAGTGCCGATGCGATTGCTGAAATGCAAACCCGATACAACACGGAGAAGAAGGAACAACAAATAGCGTTAAAGAACGCCCAGCTTTCGGAACAATCGGCCCGGCTGGATCAGACCTATACTATTATTGGAGCACTCACGACTACGATCGTTCTTATCATTGTCATTTTTCTGTTGTTGCGAAGCCGCCAGCGCCGGAAGCGCGAACTTTCTCTCCGGGAGGCGCAGATACAGGCAACCATCGAGTCACAGGAGACAGAACGTCGCCGGTTTGCGCAGGACCTCCACGATGGCATGGGACAACTTATTTCGGCTCTGCGATTGGCGCTTCACAGGATACATTCGGATACGCCACTGGAGGAACGGGTCAACATTGCTTCGCGTGCTGAGGGATTGCTGAACGACATGCACAAAGAGATCCGCACGATCGCGTTTAACCTGATGCCGCAAACGCTTGTGCAGCACGGTCTTGTTCCGGCGCTGAAGGAAATGAGTACTCGGATCAATGACTCAGGCCGCATCGCCCTGCGGATTACCAGCTTTGATGTGCCCGATCGACTTGACGGTTTGCTCGAAATTTCTTTGTACCGGGTTATCCAGGAATGGGTGAACAATATTGTCAAGTATGCCGAAGCGTCCGTTATTGAAGTGCAACTTGTCGGATATCAGGATGAGATCAATGTCACCATCGAAGATGATGGAAATGGATTCGATGCCACGGTACTGGAAAACGCGGCTGGCAACGGTTGGAAGAATATCCGGTCGCGTATCAACCTGGTCAAGGCATCGCTCGACATCGACTCCCTGCAAGGAAGAAAAGGCACGACACTCATGGTTCGGGTGCCCCTTACCAAAGCCGTCGTTTCGGAGGCACCGGTACCCTCAAATACCACCCAGCACGGATACCCCATACCGTAAAGTCTCGGTATTTTGGGGACAATGAATGATTCCGGTATATTTAGCTTTTTTAGACCCAAGTCTATTCGCAATTCGCAAATGCGTATTCTGTTGGTGGATGATCACGCTATCCTGCTCGACGGGATAAAAAACCTCCTCGAAAAAGAAGAGGGTATGGTTGTAGCTGGCGCGACGCAAAGTGCTGAAGAAGCCCTGGAATTTCTGAAGACGAACGACGTTGACATTGTTGTCACGGACTTTCACATGCCCGGTATGGATGGTCTGTCTCTCGTTCACACGATCAAGCGACTACAGCCGTCGGTCAGAACGATCATATTAAGTATGCATGACGAAACACATCTCGTCAAAGAGATACTCCGCGCCGGTGTTAACGGGTATGTGTTGAAGAAAGATACACATAAGGAATTGCTAAAAGCTATTCGGGAGGTGCAGCATGGGCGCGTGTACCTGAGCAGCGATGTCAACAAGATACTAATCAGCAACCTCAACAACCCGGACGAAGGCCGGCTACTGACGGACCGCGAACGTGAAATCCTCAAGCTAATCGCGAAGGAATATTCGAACAAGCAGATCGCCGAGGAGCTATTCATCAGCGAACGCACCGTTGAAACCCACCGGAAAAATATCTTTAGAAAAACGGGGACAAGCTCCCTGGTGGGCCTGATCAAGTTCGCGTATGCGAACAACCTGATCTAGCCTAACGCTCCCGCCGGTTTATCATACGAGGTACTCGAACAAATTCTCGTTCTGATTGACGAGGGTGTAATTGAGGTTGTGCTCGTCCATTCGTTGTATCAAAGCGTTAAAGTCTTCGCGTGATTTGACTTCGATACCGATGAGCGCAGGGCCCGTTTCCTTGTTGTGCTTTTGAATGAACTCAAAGCGGACAATGTCGTCGTTTGGACCAAGGATAAAGTTGACAAATTCCTTCAAGGCTCCAGGCCGCTGTGCAAACCGGACGATGAAGTAGTGTTTGAGGCCTTCAAAGAGCATGGATCGCTCTTTGATCTCCTGCATCCGGTCAATATCGTTGTTGCCGCCGCTGAGGATGCAAATGACTCGCTTCCCTTTAATCATGTCGGCGCATTGGTCGAGGGCTGCGATGGACAGTGCGCCTGCGGGCTCGGCTACAATGGCGTCTTCATTATACAGTTGAAGGATAGCTGAACTCACTTTTCCTTCGGGAACGAGCAGCATATCAAGAATCGTATCCTTGCATATTTCGTATGTCAGGTCACCTACGCGTTGTACGGACGCGCCGTCGACAAAGCGTTGAATTTTTTCCAGCTTGACCGGCTTTCCTGCTTTGAGCGCTTCTTTCATGGAAGGAGCTCCGGCCGGCTCAACCCCAATAAGCTTCGTTTGGGGTGAGTATGTTCTGAAGTACTCGCTCACTCCGGCGCACAGTCCCCCTCCTCCGACCGGTACAAAGATGTAGTCGATATTGGAAAGGTCATCCAGAATTTCCTTGCCGACGGTACCCTGGCCTTCAATCACTTTGGGATGATCGAACGGAGGAATGAAGATCATGTCGTTCTCATCGGCGAATGCCAGGGCATGTTTCTGACATTCATCAAAGGTGTCGCCTGTTAACACGATCTGGATAAGATCGCCGCCGAACATTTTCACCTGATTGATCTTTTGTTTTGGAGTGATCGCCGGCATGTAGATCACGCCTCGGATATTGAGCGCCTTGCAGGAAAACGCCACACCCTGTGCGTGGTTGCCAGCACTGGCGCATACCACCCCCTTTTGTCGTTGTGCGTTGGTGAGGCTGTGGATGAGATTGTAGGCTCCCCTCAACTTGTAAGAACGCACGACTTGCAGGTCTTCCCTTTTTAGATAGATCTCGGCGCCGAATTTCTCCGACAGCTTGCTGTGATATTGCAATGGCGTTTTAATCACAACCGGCTTCAGCGTGTAGTAAGCGGCATTAATATTGAGCGCGGATGTTTTCGTTGTCACCATTGAGAATATCTTATTTACAGACTCAGTTGATCATGCTGGCCTCGACCTGTTGCTTTTCCGGTCTTAGCCTTCGAACGGCAGCTCCTGCCTGCCACAGTTCGCTTTCGCGCAGTTCTTTAAGCTCTTCTGCGAGCTTTTCGCGATAGTCGGGCTTGCTGCAACTTTCGATTGTGCGCTTTGCCTCCTGACCGGAAGCTACGCTCTTGTACAATTCCTGGAAGACAGGAAGTGTGGCGGCCTTGAATTTGTTTTTCCAGTCGAGGGCGCCACGTTGAGCGGTAGTGGAGCAGTTGGCGTACATCCAATCCATCCCGTTTTCGGCTACCAACGGCATGAGCGATTGAGTGAGTTCTTCGACAGTTTCATTGAATGCCTCCGAAGGAGAGTGTCCGTTGGCGCGCAGCACTTCATATTGTGCCTCGAAAATACCCGCGATAGCACCCATCAATGTTCCGCGCTCGCCGGTCAGGTCGGAGAACACTTCTTTTTTGAAATCGGTCTCGAACAGATATCCGGACCCGACGCCAATGCCCAGTGCAATGGCCTTCTGTTTCGCGTTGCCCGTTGCATCCTGGAAGACGGCGTAACTGGAGTTGATTCCCTTTCCCTGCAAGAAAAGACGTCGCACCGAGGTGCCTGATCCTTTTGGGGCAGCGAGCACCACATCAACGTCGGCCGGGGGAACAATGCCGGTCTGTTCCTTGAACGTTATTCCAAACCCATGAGAAAAGTAAAGCGTCTTTCCTTTCGTCAGATGGGGCTTTATGGTGGGCCACAGGGAGATTTGTCCCGCGTCGGAAAGCAGGAATTCGATGATGGTGCCGCGTTTTGCAGCTTCTTCAATCTCAAAAAGCGATTCTCCGGGCACCCAGCCGTGCTCGACGGCCTTGTCCCAGGTCCGGGAGCCCTTACGTTGCCCCACGATGACGTTGAAACCATTGTCGCGAAGGTTGAGCGCTTGCGCTGGTCCTTGAACGCCATAGCCGATGATAGCGATGGTTTCGTCCTTGAGAATTTCCAGGGCTTTCTCCATGGGAAATTCTTCCCGTGTTACTACTTCTTCGACAACTCCTCCAAAAT
>CAZLWX010000105.1:0-13277 GCA_964563295.1 uncultured Roseivirgaceae bacterium
TTTCCACCAACAGGTTTCCGCGGTGGGTACATGTGTTGGAAAGGCAGAGGAGGCGATTGTCGGTGTCGCGCGACAAGAATAGTGGTTCGTCAAGAAAATTCTCCAGCAGATGCAGGGGAGTTACCCATCCGGGTTCTTTCACGTGGTCAGTATCGCCGGCAAATTGCCACGATCGCGCAAAGATTTTCTCCTTCGACGTCTCGTACCACCGTGGATCGAGGTAAAATTCAGTGGGAATTGTAGTGGCACGGGCAATATCAGGATTGATATGAAAGTGATTCATACTGCTTAAATTAGTATAAAATATTGATTCGTCACCCTGCTGACAAATCCCGTAAAGCACACTCCATAATATTGTGAACCATGAAACTTCCTATTATCCTCTCCTGGGCGGCGCGACTGATCGCCGCCGCCATCATGTTGCAGACTTTGTACTTCAAGTTTACGGCGAACCCTGAGTCGGTCGAGATCTTTTCAACGGTAGGGATGGAGCCGTGGGGACGCATTGGTGTCGGCGTTCTCGAGTTGGTCGCGTCAGTCTTGCTCCTCATCAATGCGACCGTGTGGATTGGCGCCTTACTTGCGGCTGGATTGATGGTGGGTGCCATCGGGATGCACGTCACTTTGCTTGGCATCGAGGTGCGCGGCGACGGCGGCTACCTGTTCTTTCTCGCGCTGGTGGTTCTCGTATGCAGTGTCTTTCTCGTCATATTGAACCGTACCCGCATCAAGGTTGCTATCCGGGCCCGGTAGTAGTTTCCGCATGCAACGCCAGTCACTGCGGGTTTACCCGTGGCTGCAGCTATAGACGAGCATCATCAGGAGCAGGATCAGGAGGGGTATGATGCAGAAGGTTCTCATTGCGGTTCGTGTTTACTTGGTTTGTTTCCTTTTGTCTTCAGCCTGTTGGAATCCTTGAGTGCCTGGCTGATGATCCACTCGATTTGTCCGTTGGTGCTTCGAAACTCGTCGGCAGCCCATTTCTCGACAGCTCTTAGTAGTTCAGGTTCGAGGCGGAGCACAAATGGTTTTTTTTGGGGCATTTCAGATCGTTTCGATTTTTGACATCATCTTGTTTACGGCCCACTCCATGGACTGGGCGTTTCGTGTACCGAACACGAATCGCTCGCCGTTTTTCAGTGTGAACGTCACATGCTTCCCACTGCTGATACGGAATGAACGCAGCCTGGTGAACCGGTTGCGGCGGTAGCCGAGGCCCATGCCTTCGTACCATTTCAGCGTGGGAGTGGTAGCAAAGTCTTTTATTTCTTCCCTGCTGATGAAGCGCCACTTCCAGATGTGAGGAATACACCGGTAGTGTACGCCGGACGCATCGATGCGCACCTGGAGCGTGAGTGACAGAAATGCGGTCATTCCGATACCGCAGCATGTCGTTACCAGGGTGAAAACGAGGATGAGTTGTTCGTCGCTCATCGGGCGGTCGCCCCAGGGCTGGCCTTGCCCGATTTGCCAGTACATTCCATAGAGCAACGGGAGGATGGCGCTCAGGAAGATCACGATCGCCAGTGCCCACGCCCACTGGCTATCGCGAAGTCGCTGCGTCTCTTCAAAATAGTCGGCCTTCATGGTTACGGCGTTAAGGTGCCAGTATTGATAACGGGCCCTACGTCCTTATCGGCGCACAGCACGACCATGAGGTTGCTGACCATGGCGGCCTTGCGTTCTTCATCGAGCTCAATGATCTGTTGTTTCGATAAGTGGTCGAGCGCCATCTGTACCATACTGACCGCGCCTTCCACGATCTTATGGCGTGCCGCGACAACAGCGGTGGCCTGCTGACGACGGAGCATGGCGCCTGCAATTTCGGGCGCATACGCCAGGTGGCCGATACGGGCTTCGATGACTTCTATGCCCGCAATCTCAAGACGGTGCCTGAGGTTTTCTTCGAGGGCATGGTTCACTTCATCGTGTGCCGATCGCAACGTGATTTCCGCGTCGGCGTCAAAGTTGTCGTAGGGGTACTGACCAGCCAGGATACGAACGGCGGAGTCAGTCTGAATCTTGACAAAGGTCTCGTAGTTATCCACATCGAAGGCGGCTTTGTAGGTATTTTTTACTTGCCAGACGAGGATTACGCCGATTTGTATGGGGTTACCCACCTTGTCGTTAACCTTGATCTTGTCGCTGTCGAAGTTTCGGGCGCGCAGGGAGATAGCTTTCTTGCTGAAGAAAGGATTGACCCAGTAGAAGCCATTGGTTTTTACCGTGCCCTTGTAGCTGCCGAAGAGGACCAGTACGATCGAGTTGTTCGGGTTGAGGTAGAAAAACCCTGGCATCATGAAGATCGACAACAGCAGAGAGATGACGAAGTAGGCATTCTGGAGCAGGATCAGGCCTGCCAGGCTCCCGAAGAACAGGATTATGACGACCGCAAGCATCGGGTAGCCTGATACCGGTGAATAGTTTTTCTCGTGGTTCATAGGGTTATTGATTAAATTTTCGTGTAATATCAAAATGATATCATAAATGTATCATTTCAAATATTAATACGCAAGGCATTGGCGGAGGGTTACGCGCTGTTTTCTTTTTTTAGCGTAATTTGACCCGATTTTTTTCTATGGTAAGCTACAACCCCAAGACCTGGTTCACACTGATCTTCCACACCTATAGCAGGCAGGTGATGAAAACGCTCTTGCCGACCCTGCTGATTATGGTGGTCTATTCCGCCCTGTGTTGTTATCTGATCATCGACTACCTGGAGATACGGGAAACAGATTTTCATCCGACCATTGCGATGCATTCGCTGTTGGGTATTGTGTTGGGTTTGTTTCTCGTATTTCGCACCAATACCGCGTATGACCGATGGTGGGAGGGTCGAAAGTTGTGGGGCGCGCTCGTTAACAGCACCCGGAACTTTGCCGTAAAACTCGATGCTTACCTTTCTTTAGAGAACAAGGAAGACCGCGACTGGTTCGCCAAAATGATTTCCAATTTTGTGGTTGCCACCAAGGAAGGTCTTCGCAAGGGAGTTCAGCTCGCGGAACTGGAACCGGTGGGCGCTGACTTTGCCGACCAGTTCGGCCGTTACGACCACAAACCCAACTGGATTGGGGCTATGATGTACCGGCGCATTAATGGTCTCTATAAGAATGGAACGGTTACCGGCGACCAGCTCATCAATCTCGACAAGGAGATGAAGGACTTTATAGACATCATGGGTGCCTGTGAACGCATTCGGAACACGCCCATCCCTTATTCCTATATGATGTATATCAAGAAGTTCATATTCCTGTACATCATCACGCTTCCATTCGGTTTCGTCACCCAGTCGGGCTACATGACAATCCTGATCGTAGTCCTGATCACTTTTGTGCTGATGAGTGTGGAACTTATCGCCGAGGAGATCGAAGATCCATTTGGCCGTGACTTGAATGACCTTCCCACAGATGAGCTCGCGAGAAAGATCCGCGACAATGTCCGGGAAATACTGCTCTAAATTATTAAAGGGCCACGCTGATAATGAAGTAGATAATAATCAGCAATATCAGCACCGCGTACATGATCAGGTCCACCCGTATGTACGGTTTGTATTGCTGATAGAGGTCTCTGAACCACTTAAACATCGACGGACAAGTTACAAGTTGCAAGTTACAGGTTCCAGGTAGAAGTTCCAGGTCGACAGCCGTCAATCAAGGACTCCGCTTCTCCTGACAACGAGCCCCCACGTGCAACTTATGACCTGTAACTTGCAACTTGATGGCCTTTATTATTTGGTTTTGAGCAAATGGAATTGAATATTTCAAAGGTTTTTCCTTCATGGTGAGACTTCGACCGGCCTTAAGATTTGCGTTGCTCAGTGCAATAGCGTTCGGAACTGGAATGGCTTTCCCTCGTCCGGCATGTGGCCAGTCGGTGCTTGAAAACAATCCGTTTTCATTAAAGTGGTACGAAATCAGTACCCCGAATTTTCGGGTGCTCTTTCCGCGTGGCCTGGAAGAAGAGGCGCAACGGGTAGCCAACACGCTGGAACATATTCGTACACCCGAGGCCGAATCGCTGGGCGGCTCTGTTCCGCGACGGATCCCGGTAATCCTTCAGAATCAAACGGCCATCTCAAACGGTTTTGTTTCGGTGTTACCACGCCGCACAGAATTCTTCATGACGCCGCCGCAGGATTACAATTTCACCGGGACCAACGACTGGCTGAACATGCTCGTCTCGCACGAATACCGCCATATCGTTCAGTATCAACATGCGCGTCGCGGGTTCACGGGCCTGCTGTACTATGTTTTTGGAGGGGCTACCTTTGCCGCCATGGCCGGCGCAGCAGCCCCCGACTGGTTTTGGGAAGGAGATGCGGTAGCCACCGAAACTGCTTTCACGCCTGGCGGGCGCGGGCGGATTCCTAATTTTAGCCTGGTTTTCAGAACGAATCTGCTGGAAGGGCGCGAGTTCAACTACCATAAGCAGGTTTTACGCTCGTACAAGCACAACATCCCCGATGAATATGTGCTCGGCTACCACATGGTGAGCTACCTGCGAAAACGCACCGGCGATCCCGATATCTGGGGAAAAATTACCGCGCGTTCATGGAAGATTCCGTTTATTCCTTTTGCGTTTTCCAATGCGATCAAGAAGGAAACCGGGGTTTACGTCACCGGCCTCTACCGGGAAATGGCAGACGATCTTCAGGCTACCTGGAGGGAGCGGATGGACGGTATGACGCTTACACCGTTTGAAACCATCACGCCGCGGAAGTCGAAAGCATATACCGACTACCTCTATCCCCAGGCCCTTTCAGACGGAAGCGTGCTCGCGATGAAAACAGGGATCGGAGATATCCAACGGTTTGTGGTGCTGCGTGATGGGGAAGAACATCATGTATTCACTCCCGGTTTTGTCAACGACTCCGGTATGCTTTCTGCTGCCGGCGGCAAAGTCGCCTGGAATGAGTATGGGTTCGATGGCCGTTGGCGGATGCGAACCTATTCGCAGGTCAAGGTATTCGACAGGTCCACACGATTGGCCCCCCGGATAATCGGTCCCCCACACGCGCGGTTTGGGAGCGCGGCGCTATCGCCGGATGGCACCCGGATAGCCACCGTTCAGACAACCGAGGATTACAAAAACCAGCTTGTCGTCCTTGACTATGAATCAGGTCAGTCCGTGCGGGTGTTCTCCAATCCGGATAATGAGTTTTATTCGATGCCGCGGTGGTCTACCGATGGAAGCAAGATTGCCGTGCTGAAAACCAGCGACAAGGGAAGAACGATCTCACTTATGGATGTGGCCACAGGATTGGGCAAGGATGTGCTGCCCCGATCGAATGAAAACGTGGGTCATCCGTTGCTGGCCGGCGACTACCTTCTTTTTAATTCACCCGCAGGCGGGATTGATAACATACATGCATTAAAGGTATCCACGGGTGAACGGTTTGTGGTCACTACCAGCCGTTACGGGGCGTACAACCCGTCCCTTTCTCCGGACGGCGCAACGCTGTATTACAATGACCAAACGAAAAATGGGTTGGATGTCGTCAGGACCGAATTCGATCCGTCGCGATGGAGACCGTATCCTGGTGATACAGTGACGCATGCTGCTTATGCACACCTGGTCGAGCAGGAAGCCAATCCAAACCTGTTGAAGACTGTTCCCGACAAGGAATATCCGGTGAAGAAATATCCGAAGCTAAAAGGTGTGTTTAACCCGTACATCTGGGGGCTGAATGTCGACAGCGACCTGACGGAAGCGACCGTCGGAATATCTTCACGCGATCTGCTGAGCACGACGGAGATTCGGGCGGGGTACACAGTTGATATCAATGAACGGACCGGTGCCTGGACTGCGGAGTTGAGCTATCAGGGACTTTATCCAATTATTGATGTTTCCGGATCGCTGGCAAACCGCTCGGTGAATGAGGGCAATCTCAGTTACTATAAGAAAGTCGGTTCCGATACGGTTCTGACCATGGATAACCTTCACTTCGATTGGCAGGAGCGGATCATTCGCGCGGGGTTGAGGTTGCCCTTACTTGCCATTAACGGGCGTTATTCTGGAAGGATAACTTTGTCGGATCACTTTTCCCTAACGCAGATTTCCAGCTTCCGAAACAGCATTGATGGAGAAGGCCGGATTATCACAACGGATTTCGGTGGTTACATCTTCAGAAACTATCTCGACGAAGGCACGTTCCTTCACAACCAATTCGCCATCGAAATCTCCCGGCTGTTAAAGCAGTCGCGGCGCGACATCAACAGCAAGTGGGGACAGGTATTGAACCTGAATGTACTGAGCACGCCTCCCGGCAGCGATTACTATGCTCGACAGTTTTCATTCTACGGCATTGGATATTTCCCGGGACTGTTCAAGCATCACTCTCTGTGGGGATATTGGGCATACCAGAAGACGAAGATCGATGCGCCATCGGGTGAAGGTCTGAAGAATTATATTTTCAGGAACATGATACCATTACCTCGCGGCCATTCACACAGAAGGTTTCAGAACTTTTACAGCATGTCTGGAAACTATACGATGCCGATCTGGTACCCGGATATAGCGCTTGGGCCGATCGTCAACTTTCAGCGTTTGCGCGGCAACGTTTTCTTCGACTATGGTTTTGGAAGTACGAACCTTCCCCCTGAACCCATTGCGATGACGTATATGTCAACCGGCGTGGAGTTTAAACTCGATCTGAACATTATGCGCTTCTACCCGCAGTTTGATATTGGCGTGCGCTTTACGCGCGGACTGACTCCGGTCACCAGCGAGTTCGAGGTGTTGATCGGCACATTTAATCTCTAGGGCTCGTTTGCCCGCAGAATTTGCTTGAAAATCGCCATTTATAATCTATTTTTGGAGGCTTGAAAAAGGCTGTAAAAAAACCGGAAAGCAACAATGGCTGAAATCATACGCATGCCCAAGATGAGCGATACGATGACCGAAGGCGTTATCGCGAAGTGGCACAAGAAGGTGGGCGATACCGTCAAGTCGGGAGAGCTGATGGCTGAGATCGAGACTGACAAAGCGACGATGGATTACGAGTCGTTTAACGAAGGGACGGTACTCTACCTGGGTGCGCAGGAAGGTCAGGCTGTAAAAATCAATGATGTATTGGCTATAGTCGGTAAGAAGGGCGAGGACTACAAGGCCTTGCTGGAAGGAGCAAGCCAGTCCGCCGCTTCCGGTGGCAAGGCGGAGCCCAAGCCAGAGCCTAAAAAGGAAGAGCAAGGGAAGCCTGCACCGGCCAAGGAATCTGCTCCGGCGGACGCGGCCGTTGACACGTCGGGCATCAAGGCCGATATCGTGCTTATGCCGAAGATGAGTGACACGATGACGGAAGGCGTGATCGCGGCGTGGCATAAGAAAGTTGGAGACCCGGTGAAGTCAGGTGAACTGCTCGCCGAAATCGAGACTGACAAGGCTACCATGGAGTACGAATCGTACAATGATGGTACGCTGTTGTATATCGGCGCAGAAGCCGGCAAGGCCGTTCCGATCAATGGCGTCCTCGCAATTATCGGCGAGAAGGGCGCTGATTGGCAGACGCTGCTGAAGGCTCATCAGGCAAAATCCGATCAGGGCAAGGCTCCGGAAAAACCTGCAGCTCCGGCGCAACCGGAAGCTAGGCCGTCTGAGTCTCATCAGGCGGAAAGCTCCGCGAACGGAAGGATCAAAGCATCGCCGTTGGCAAAAAAACTCGCGCGTGACAAGGGTTACGACATCGCCAGGATACAAGGTACCGGTGACCAGGGCCGTATTACCAAACGCGACGTCGAAAATTTCAAACCGGAGGCTGCTCCATCGAAAGGTGCGCCGTCGGGTCAGCCAATCGTATTGCCTCGGGTAGTAGGCGAGGAGAGCTTCGAAGAAGTGCCTGTGTCGCAAATGCGCAAGACCATTGCACGCCGGCTCTCAGAAAGCAAATTTGGCTCCCCGCATTACTACCTCACCATGGAAATCAACATGGACAAGGCAGTCGAAGCGCGGAAGAGTATCAACGAGGTTAGTCCGGTTAAGATATCCTACAACGACATGGTCATCAAGGCAGCGGCTGCGGCGCTGCGTCAACACCCCGATGTGAACGTTTCGTGGCTCGGCGAAAAGATCCGCAAGAATCGCCACATCCACATCGGTGTGGCGGTGGCCGTCAAGGAAGGGTTGCTGGTACCTGTTGTGCGCTTTGCCGACAACAAGTCGCTGTCCCATATTGCCATGGAGGTGAAAGACCTGGCGCAGAAAGCTCACGACAAGAAATTGCAGCCTTCGGACTGGGAGGGGAGCACGTTTACTATCTCCAACCTCGGTATGTTTGGAATCGAGGAGTTTACGGCTATCATCAATCCGCCGGATGCCTGTATCCTCGCTGTCGGTGGGATCAAGGAAACACCCGTAATCAGGGACGGCCAGGTGGTGCCAGGCAATGTGATGAAGGTTACGATGTCGTGTGATCATCGTGTTGTCGATGGCGCCGTCGGTGCGGCGTTCCTGAAAACATTCAAAGGGCTGCTGGAAGATCCTGTCCGTATCCTGATATAGAAATTGTTTTATTGATCGGGGTGCCCGCTCATTCCCAGCTCATTTTTGATCATGGAAAAAATTCATGCAACGACTATTATCGCCGTCATTCACAACGGCCAGGTTGCAATCGGTGGCGATGGCCAGGCGACGATGGGAAACTATGTCGCGAAGAGCAACGTTCGCAAGATCCGGCGGCTGCACGAAGGTAAGGTGTTGGCAGGGTTTGCTGGTTCCACGGCCGATGCATTCACCTTACTGGAACGTTTTGAAGAGAAATTGGGCGCATACGGCGGCAACATGAAGCGCGCCGCCATTGAGCTGGCTAAGGACTGGCGTATGGACCGTTTTCTACGCCGGCTGGAGGCAATGCTCATCACTGCTACGAATGACGAAATGCTCGTGCTGTCGGGCACTGGTGATGTGCTGGAACCTGACAACCAGGTCGCCGCCATTGGGTCGGGCGCCATGTATGCTCAATCGGCAGCCCTCGCATTAAAGAAACATGCGCCACATCTTTCCGCCGAAGAAATGGTAAGAGAAAGCCTCAACATCGCTGCCGATATCTGCATTTACACCAATCACAACCTGGTGATCGAGAAACTCTAAGTGCAGGCCGTCAGCCCCCGGTCTTCTTTTCTTTGTCGTGAATTTCTTCCTTCAACTCTTCGACCGGTGGTGTATGTTCTGTCGGGTCTGCAACACGTCTGGCGTCCACGTCGTCGCCGAGCAGGATAATGAATGGCTTGAGGTGCGAGGAGTAGGACAAGACGATTTTCAGCAGCCCAATGGCAGGCACGGCTAATATCATCCCGGCTATACCCAGAATTTTTCCTCCGATAATCAATGCTATAATTGCGGCGAGTGCGTTGATGCTCACCTTTGAACCGGTGATACGCGGCGTAATAAAGTTGCCTTCCAGGAATTGCACAACCGAGAACACAACGACAACCCCGACGGCATACCAAATACTGTCTTTGGTGATCAACGCCATGATCAGAGGAAGCAGGGCGCCGATAAAAATGCCGACATAGGGAATGATGGTCAGCACGCCGGAAAGTATCCCGAAAAAGATAGCGTGTTTGATGCCCAGCAAGAGCAAGCCCGTGGTGTTCAGGGTGGCGACGATCAGCGTGACCAACAGAAGTCCGAAGATGTATCCATGAACAACCTTTTCGACGTCCTTTTTCCAGGAAAGTTCTTTCTCTTCTTCAGGTAGCAGGCTGATGAAGAACTGTTTAAATTTTTCCTGGTAGATCAGCAACAGAAACAGGTAAATCGGAATCTGGACAAGTGTTGAAATGGTGTTGGTCGTCAGCAATAGAAAGGCACCCAGGTAACCGCTGACTGTCTTGACGAGATCCTGGACCATCTGATTAAGATCGGATGTCTGCAGGTTGAACTTGTCGCGAAGGGTGCTGGTAACGTCGGCTATGAATTGGTCAAACCGCGTCTGGAGGTTGGGGAGGTCATCAACGAGGCTGATGATCTGCTCCACCAGCACCCAGCCCAGCAAACCCAGCACGATAACCGTTCCAATCAACACAAGGGTGACGGCCAGGGTTAAGCCTGTCTTCTTCGCTATCCGCTTGACAAGCGGTTGCATGACCACCGCGAGCAACGCAGCGAACATCAGCGGCACTACGATATCCTTTAATAGGATGGTCGCGGTCACCGACAGTGCGATTACAACCAGCAATTTGTAGACGTAACCGAGTCTGTCGAAGTAAGCATGCGGTGAGCCCATGCAAGCTAAATTAAGAATTATTGATCGCCTTTAAAATTGAGTCGCACGATTCGACGATCTCTTGTTCGGTGATGGTGAGGGGTGGAGCGATACGAAGGCTATAAGGGTGGGAGAGGAACCAATAGGTGATAACGCCGTACTCGAGTGCTTTCTTGACGATGGCGTTCACGCGTTCGGCGGATTCGAAATCAAAGGCAAACATCAGACCGATCCTTCGTGTGGCGCGGATATCGGGATGGACGAGTTTGCGCTCGAATAATTGGCCCTTTGATTCGACGGTGTCAAGCAGGTTCGGGTTGCGAATAATCTTCAGTGATGCCAACGCTGACGCGCAACAGACCGGGTTTCCTCCAAAAGTAGTAATGTGTCCCAGCGGCGGGTTGTTGGTGATTACATGCATGATCTTGCGATCGGTGATAAACGCGCCGATCGGCAAGCCGCCGCCGAATGCTTTTCCGACCGTTAGAATGTCAGGGACAATGTCGAAATGCTCAAAAGCAAACAGTTTGCCAGTGCGCCCCATCCCGCATTGGATTTCGTCGAGAATAAGCAAGGCTCCGGTTTCGGTACATCTCTTCCTGACGGCCTGCAGATACTGTTGCGTTGGAATACGAACTCCAGCGTCGCCCTGGACGGTTTCCATGATCACGCCAGCGGTGCGAGCAGTGATCCTTTCCAGTTGGTCGTGGTTGTCAAAATCGATAAAGGTCACATCTGGAAGGAGGGGCCTGTAGGCAGACTTTTTTGATTCATTGCCTGACACGCTGAGCGAGCCATGGGTGCTTCCATGATACGATCCCCGGCAAGAAACGATCCCGGTGCGACCAGTGAATCGTTTGGCCAGCTTAAGGGCGCCTTCATTGGCTTCGGTGCCCGAGTTCACGAAATAGGTGCAGTTGAGTTTCCGCGGAAGCGTGCTCGCCAATTCAGCCGCCAAAGCGTTCACCGGCGATTGAACGTATTCTCCATACACCATGACGTGCAGGTGTTTGTCCAGTTGCTCCCGGATAGCCTCTATGATTTTTGGGTGGCGATGGCCTGCATTGGTGACGCCGATTCCCGAGATCAGGTCGGTGTATCGACGACCGTCAGGGGTATACAGGTAGATTCCCTCTGCTCTTTCGACCGGAATCTGAAGGGGAGTGGCGGACGTTTGTGCCAGGTGGTTGAAAAACGTTTCCCGGTCGAAATTCATCCTGCAAAGCTAGAATGTAAAGGCCAAAGGCCAAAGGTCAAAGGCTAAAGGCCAAAGGCTAAAGGTCAAAGGCTAAAGGTCAAAGGCTAAAGGCCAAAGGCCAAAGGCCAAAGGCTAAAAGGTCAAAGGCTAAAAGGCCAAAGGCTAACGGCCAACAGCCAACAGCTAACAGCCAACAATAGCACCAACCTCAACACCTGAACACCAGACTCTGTGAGGATTTGATTATAGGATTGAAATGAGTATTCCGATGATGATCGTGCCGACGAGGATCAACACCTGTTTGAACCGGTTTGCAATGCGCCCATTCGCAATCTGCCTGAAGTCGGAGTTACTCATACCGTAAAGATGGCCGATGCGAGGTTCTGGACCTTCGGAAACGATGGCAAAATCCTACATTGGTATTCAATTGTGCCCTTGCAACGGAAGGCTTGAGCGCAGATGGAATGAGTTGGGCGGTCGACCGTTCTTTTTTCCGCTGAGTTCCATTCTTTATCTGCAAAAAACGTTTGCGGGTGGAGGAAATTGGAGGGCGACTAACTACCGGGCTCGTTGTGCGATAAGGCACACATGGGTGATTCGGCTAAAAAACCGTGAAATCATACATTGGAATCAGATCAATAGCAATGCTTTCGCTGCAAGGTTTGCGCGTGCTGGATGCCTAATTGCACCGCTTTGTTCAGGTCGTCGCACACATAGCGGAAAGCCTTTTGGCGTATGTTGGCTTCTGCGCGCAGGTAGTAGGGTTGGCCCTGGTGCGGTCGAAGCATGATCGCCCAATTGCAATCGGTGACGGCGTCGCTGTAATTCTTCAGCTTGATGTTGGTGATCGCGCGTCCCTCGAAAATGTAGTAGTAGATATCAGGTGCATCGGCCGGGTCCATGACGATTTCGAATGCCGAACCGTACACTTTTCCAAGATTCTCCTTGAAGGAGGTTTTTCCGATCGTGAAATAATGCAGGGCTTCCTCCGGATCATCCAGCTTTTCCAGGTTAATGTGTCCGATCTGATAGATGAGTACCGGGTTGTCGGGCTGTTGAAGCAGCAATTGCTTCATGGTCCGAAGCGACTCCCGGTAATTGCCCAGGTAATACTGGCAAAGTGAAAGATTTTCGAGTGTTTCGAAGCGGGTGGGATGCTCATAATTCTTGAGGACGAGGTAGTGGGTGACGGCCCCGGAGAAATCTTTCGCTTTATACTCACTGTCGGCAAGCACCCGAAGCGCGTGCACGAGGCTGTCGCGGGTGAACCCGAATCGATATTCGAGTGGATCCTGCTCCAGCAAGCCGTTGATCATGTTAAAGGCGTCATCAAACTTGCCTTCTCCGAAAAGTCCGTTGACTTTTTTCAACAGCTGGCTGTTGGCGTACTGCTTTTGACGGTATTCCCGTTCGACATAATAATGGGCGGTGTGAATGATACCAAAACAAAAGCCCGCGATGATCACGAAAACGAGAAATGCCAGGCCCTGGATCCTGAAATAGTTTCGATCGAAGCGGTATTTGTTTTCTTGCGAGCGTTTCCACCGTTCATAGCGCTGACGCTTCAGTTCCTGCCAGTATGCGTAGTTGGTTTCTTCGCTTACCCAATAGAACCTGGAATCATAGCGGAGTTTTTTTTCGGCGTCGGAGAGTGTGTGATAGGCCTCGTTGACGATCTTGATCGCCGCTGTCGCCAGCAGCAGGAGGACGACGAGAGCGCCGCCGAGTCCGAACACGAGTGCTTCGTTCATGAGTCTCCTTTGGACGGGTCGCCAGGGTCGGCGACGGATGATCCAGGCTCGAGGGTGATCGGCGGTGACGGTTCGACGACAAGGTGGAGACCGTCGACATCGACGACGCGTGCGCTTGCGCCGTCGG
>CAZLWX010000106.1:0-13188 GCA_964563295.1 uncultured Roseivirgaceae bacterium
CGCAGGCGGCCGCCTGATCGGCATACAAGATCAGGTTCTCGCGCTTCTCGTCCTCGGGCAGCACGTCGAACAGGTCGACAATCTCAGCAAGCTTTTGCGGGTAGGCGGACATTGTTGGCCAAAACCACTACATTGGAGAGGAACCACGAAACACACGAAATACACGAAACCGGCCCGGCTTTCGTGTGGTTCGTGTTTTTCGTGGTGTACTCAACGGATTGATCACCCCGGCTGGTCGCCCTTGGCGATTGGGGAGCGGACCATGTTGCCCCACTCGGTCCACGACCCGTCGTAATTGCGGACCTTCTCGAAACCGAGCAGATGCGTGAGCACGAACCAGGTGTGACTCGAGCGTTCGCCGATCCGGCAGTAGGCGATGATGTCATCGTCCTTCTTCAAGCCGAGCGTATCGCGGTAGAGCTTCGAGAGCTCGTCCACGGACTTGAACGTGCCATCGTCGTTCGCCGCGAGTTTCCACGGCACGGAACGCGCGCCCGGCACGTGGCCGCCCCGAAGCACACCCTCCTGCGGGTACTCGGGCATGTGCGTGATCTCGCCCCGGTATTCGCCAGGTGAACGCACGTCGATCAGCGGGCGGCGATTCCGGCTGTGCTCGAGCGTGTCGGTGAAGAACGCGCGGATCTCGTCGTCGCGGCGGCGCGCGGGCACCGGGTAGCTGCTGCGTGGATACGACGGCTTGTCACGCGTCAGCGGACGCCCGTCCGCCTTCCACTTGTCGCGGCCGCCGTCGAGGACCTTGCACTTCTCGTGGCCGAAGAGTTTGAACGCCCAGAAGGCGTAGCAGGCCCACCAGTTGGCCTTGTCGCCGTAAAAGATGACCGTCGTGGTCGGCTCGATCCCGTTGCGGCGGCAGACCTCGGCAAACGCCTCCGGCGAAACGTAGTCGCGGCTGGTGTCGTCCTGCAGGTCGCCGCGCCAGTCGATGTGCACCGCCCCGGGGATGTGGCCGGTGTCGTACAGGAGGACATCCTCGTTGCTCTCCACGATCCGGATCGACGGGTCATTGAGGTGCGCTTGGAGCCACTCCCCGTCCACCAGAACTTCAGGATGAGCGTAACCGGCGAATTTCGGGTTCATGAACACCAATTAAGCATTTCAGGTGAGATATACAAGTATGGCCGCAAGCTGCTGTCCATGTGGGGTGTGCGAAGGTCGCAGCATAGGATGAGACAGCCGCCCCTTCCAAAACCGAATCCGTCCAGCTGCTATGGGATATCGCGCGCGTTCGAGCTCCGCGTGACGAGATTTCCGGTGAGGGCGCGCGCCGCCGGAGCGGCAGCTCAAGGCAGCGCCAAAGCTCCGCGCGTCGGACGTCAGGGCGCAGCCTATTGGGCGAGCGTCGCGAGGCGATCGCCCATGCGCGCGTACACTTCGCGGTGCTGGGCGCTGTGCTCGACGAGATCGCGTTCGAAGCGGACGCGGCCGCGCTCGAAGACGGTGACGACGCACGAACCGCCGAACTTGAACATGCCCTTCTCCTCACCCTTTGCGACGGGGCGATCCGGAACGTAGAGCTGCTTGATCGTGCCGACGCAGGTCGCGCCGATTTCGAACATCGCATGCATGCACGAGCTGGATATGATGAAGATCCGGTTCTTTACCAACGTCAGCCACGAATTCAGAACGCCGCTTTCTCTCATTCTCACGCCGCTTGAAAAAATGCTCAGCCAGACAGGAGAGAGTGATCAGCGAAACCAACTCCAGCTAATACACCGCAACGCGCGACGGCTGCTGAACCTCGTGAATCAATTGCTCGACTTCCGGAAGATGGAAGTACAGGATATCAAACTCAACACCTCGGAGGGAGACATCGTACGGTTCATCAGGGACTTGTCATACTCGTTTTCCGACCTTTCGGAACGGAAAAATATCACCTTTTCGTTCACCACTTCCGTCCAGCAGATGGAGACCTTCTTCGACCAGGATAAGGTTGAGAAAATCCTTTTCAATTTGCTGTCGAACGCTTTCAAGTTTACACCTGAAAATGGCGCAGTGGGCGTTGCGTTGAACCTCAAGGAGCAGCAAGGCAAACTCTTTGTCGAAATCAAAGTGAAAGACTCCGGCATTGGTATCCCGGCCGACAAGCAGGAAAAAATCTTTGAGCGGTTCTTCCAGGTAGAAACCCCGAAGAGCATGGTCAACCAGGGCAGCGGCATAGGGCTGTCGATAACGCGTGAGTTTGTAAAACTCCATGGCGGCACGATCCACGTCGACAGTACGCCTGGCAATGGCAGTTGTTTTACGGTGTTGCTCCCCGCCAAAGAAATCACTCATCGCGAAATTCTTTTTGACGGGCAGGGTCAGCAAGAAGAAGAGGTTGTTCCTGTATCCGTTGCAACAACGCTCGAGGTCGACCGCAAGCCGCTATTGTTGCTGGTGGAAGACAATGAAGACTTCCGTTTCTATCTCAAGGATAACCTGCGGGCGCATTATGCTATTTTGGAGGCCGCGAATGGCAAACAGGCTTTTCAGAAGGCGCTGGCTTCGCTGCCCGATCTGATCGTCACCGATGTGATGATGCCCGAGATGAATGGTATCGAACTTTGCCGGAAGATCAAATCCGACCCTCACACCTCGCACATTCCGGTCATTTTGCTCACAGCCAGGACGGCGGACGAACAGAAAGTCGAGGGGTTTGAGACTGGCGCCAGCGATTATATTACCAAGCCCTTCAATTTCGAGATCCTGCAGGCCAGGATCAAGAATGTGATTGCCCAGCGCGAAGCCTTCCAAAAAGTGATCCAGAAGCATCTCGAAATCAAAGTTAGCGATATTCCCGTCACGTCGCTGGACGAGAAACTTATTCAGAAAGCAATTCAGACAGTCGAAGAACACATTTCCGATCCGGAATTTTCGGTAGAGGAACTCAGCCACGAAATGGGAATGAGTCGCGTGCACCTGTATAAGAAATTGTTGGCCTTGACGGGAAAGTCACCGATCGAATTCATTCGCTGTATCCGTTTACAGCGCGCCGCTCAGTTGCTTGAAAAGAGTCAGTTGACGGTGTCGGAGATCGCCTACCAGGTAGGATTCAACAATCCGAAATATTTTACCAAGTATTTCAAGGATCAGTTCAAGACCCTGCCTTCCAACTATGCATTGGAGAAAAAGCTTGGTGTGTCCTGACCAACATTATCGGGAAAAACAATTGCGTACCTTTTTATAACGATTTTAATACCTCGCCGCCATTCGCTGCCTGTTAGTTTTGGGTAATGAGACGGATGTTGAGGCAGAACACAAAAAAGAACCGCAGGCTGATCCTGATCATTGAGATCTTTCTCTACTTTATTATCACAGCGTCGATTATCCTTATCGTAAACCTCTTATGAGGTGATGTAGAATTTCCTGTTGCGCCGCATCTCTTTTCCGGATCACCAACTTTCAAGCTGTTGCAAATCAATGACTTATAGTAAAAAAGACAATAACCGGCGACCGGCCGGTTAACAAACGATTCCCCTTTCGGAAACATTCTATCTCCTGCCTTAACGCGCGGTCATGCACTCCTGAACAATTTGCTACCTGTCAGGACGGCTCGTTGGGTTACATTTATGCAACCGATTTCGAATTTTGAAAAAATTGGATTCGGTTCCGGGGCTAGCCCCGAGCTTCGAAAAATCGGAAATGGGTTATGAAGTTTTGGGTTTATGAAAGAAAACAGGGTGAGCCGGCAAGCTCATCCTGCCTTTCAATTCACCGTCAAGCCCGCTCCCGACAACACGAACTCAGTTAACATAAACCACATACCCAACTTTAAATCCATGATATGAAAAAAATCTATCGAAGCTTTGCACTGATGGCTTCCGTATTTCTTCTGTTCGCGTTCGTGCGCGCCGATGCACAACAGCGAACGGTGACAGGAAGGATTACGGACGCTTCAAACATCGGGATGCCCGGTGTGAACGTAATCAAGAAAGGGACGACGATTGGAACGAGCACGGACAGCGACGGACGATTCACCATAGAAGCCAGCGAGTCTGACGTGCTGGTGGTGTCGTTTATCGGGTTCATGCCGAAGGAGATCACGGTAGGCGCACAGACGCAGATCAACATCGTGATGGAGGAAGATGTTGAAACCCTCCAGGAAGTGGTGGTCGTCGGGTATGGCGAAATGCGCCGCGGCGACGTCACCAGCGCGCAGACCTCAATTTCATCGAAGGAGCTCACCAGAACGGTGAACACCACGATGGAGCAGGCCTTGCAGGGTCGTGCGGCTGGCGTGTACATCACGCAGAACACCGGGGCACCTGGCGGCGGATTGTCGGTGAACATCCGGGGTATCAATACCATCTCGGGCTCCAATGAACCTCTCTACGTGATCGACGGCGTACAGATCCAGGGATCGATCTCCCCGGGCGGCACAAACGCCCTGTCGAACATCAACCCGTCCGACATCGAGAACATTGAAATCCTGCAGGGCCCTTCCGCTACCGCGATATACGGCTCCCGCGGAACCAATGGCGTTATCCTCATCACAACCAAGCGCGGCACGGCCGGCGAAGTGAAAGTGTCGTACGGATATAGCTACAGCCTTCAGACCAAACCGCAAAAGCTGGATGTGATGAACTTGCGCCAGTATGCGCAGATGGAGAATGAATACAAGACCATCGCCGGCGGTGAAATACGGGAAGATTTCATGGACCCATCGCTGTTGGGAGATGGTACAGACTGGCAGGAGGAACTGTTCCTCGCGGCTGGCATGCAGAAGCATCAACTCAGTTTGTCCGGCGGCAGCGACAAGACAACGTATTACTTGTCCGGCGAGCGGCTCAACCAGGATGGTGTAGCCCTCGGCTCAGGCTTCGACCGCACGTCGGTGAGGTTGAACCTGGACAACAAGCCTCGCACCTGGCTTTCGCTCGGAGTGAACATGAATATTTCGCAAACCGATACCCGATTGACGTCTACGCAATCAAACGTGATCGTGAACGCCATCCAGTTGGGACCGCAGATCCCGGTGCGCAACCTGGATGGTAGCTATGGAGGCGGCGACCGGGATGCCAACCCGGCAGAACAATTCGCTCCCCCGAACCCAGTGGGCCTCGCCAACCTCACCACCAACGAACTTACCAAGCGCGGATTCCTGGGTGGTCTGAGAGTGGCTGTTACGCCCATCGAGGGATTGGAGATCCGAACTAACTTCAACGTTGACGTCGGGTTTACCAATTCCACCTACTTCCTGCCTACGTACAAGTTCGGTTACCAGCAAAATCCGGCCGCCGTGCTCAACAACAGGCACAATCTGAATTCATACTGGCAATGGAACCAACTCGTGCAATACTCGAAGCAGATCAACAAACACCACCTGCATGCGATGGTGACCCATGAAGCGCAGCTGTCGCAGTGGAAGAACCTTTTTGCCGAAAGGAGAGGCTTCACCACCAACGAGGTCATCGACCTGGAGGCCGGTGAAGAGACACAAATGGACAATGGCGGTGGTCAGGGCGTCTGGGCTATGGAATCCTACCTGGGTCGTCTCAATTACAACTATGGCGATCGCTATATCATCACCGCGGCGTTCCGCGCCGACGGAACGGTAAACTTTGGTCCTGGAAATAAATGGGGGTACTTCCCCTCTGTTTCCGCCGCCTGGCGCGTTTCGGAAGAATCGTTCTTCAACCTTCCGGTCGTCAACGACTTGCGCCTGCGCTTTGAAACGGGTCTGACTGGAAACCAGGGGAGCAGTTACGCGATCTACGGCACCCTCCGCGCCGGTCCGTCCGAGTGGGGTACCAGCTTTATGCCTAGCCGCTACCCGAATCCGAATTTCCAGTGGGAGGACACCCGCACCGACAACTTCGGCCTGAACATCGGACTGTTCGACAACCGCGTTCAACTGGAAGGCGACTACTATATTAAGAGAACGGGTAACCTGATCATGGACAACTCCTATCCGATGTACATGGGTACCATTGGAAACGGAGGCATCGCTCCTCCGACGGTGAACATCGGTTCCCTTGAAAACAAGGGTATCAGCCTCACGCTCAATACCGTCAACATCGATAATGGCTCGCTGAAGTGGCAATCGAACCTGAACTTCTCCAAGTTCAGAACGACTATCAAGACCCTTACTACCGCCGCCGCCCAGATCGACAAGGTCAACTGGTGGATGAAAAACTGGACGCAGCGGTCCGTAGTCGGCGAGGCTCCATGGATGTTCTGGGGATACGTTGAAGAGGGAATCTTCCAAAGCCGCGAGGACCTTGAAGGAAGCGCTTTACCCTCCGACGTCAACGGTGTTGAGTACCCGATTGCTGAGAACAGTATTTGGGTGGGCGACGTCAAATACCGCGACCTCAATGGCGACGGCGTCATCACTGGTGAAGATCAGACATTTATCGGCAACCCGTGGCCAAAATGGTATGCGGGCTTCACCAACTCACTTTCCTTCAAAGGATTCGACCTGAGTATTCTGCTGGTGGCGACGTACGGTAACGACGTCTACAACTTCATTCGCAGTGAGAACAGCAATCCCAACAATATTAACCTGGGTCGCAACATGTTCGTCACGGCTTTTGACTATGCCCGGGTCAACATGGATGATCCGAACAATCCCTACCTGGAAAATCCCGGAACCAATGTTGCGCGGATGTCAGGCGGAAACAAGAACAACAACTTTGACCGTCACACGACCAAGTTTGTCGAAGATGGGTCGTTCATGAGAGTCAAGAACGTTTCACTGAACTATAACCTGCCTGGTTCTGTCATCAGCAGGCAGGGATTTGTGAAAGCTGCACGCATCGGAGTCAGCGCTCAAAATGTTTATACGCTGACGAACTATTCGGGCTATGACCCGGAGGTAGGCTCCTATGTTGGACCGAATGCCAGCACAGCGAACGCTGCTGTCGGTGTGGACTACGGGCGTTACCCGCTCACGCCGGTTTATACAATCAACGTGGGTATTGATTTCTAATTTTTCTTTAAGATGAATAAAATGAAAAACAGGAATATTACATGGCTCTTACTGGCGACGCTGATTGTCGTGATGGGGTGCTCCGAGGACTTTCTTAATCGGCCTCCGCAAGACGCGCTGGTAGATGCGAACTTCTACAATAACGACGCCCAGGTGCTGGCGGCAACCGCTGGATTATACAGCGCCGTGTGGAAGGATTATATCGACAAGGCCAACTTCAAACTTGGCGATTTTCGTGGTGGTACCGTGTTCCGTGCCTGGAACGACCGCGATCACGTGTTGTTCAATACCACTTCCGTTTCACAGGACAACGTGGAAGGTTACCGCGCATTTTGGGTAATCGTGGGGCAATCGAATATGGCCATCAACAACATCAACACGTTTGCCGGCGCCGAGGTATCCGAGAAGATCAAGAACCATGCGATCGCTGAAGCCCGTTTCATGCGGGCAACGGCGTATACGCACCTGGTTATGAACTATGGCCCCGTTCCGATCATCGAGAACAACCTCGATTACCTCGACAACTCGGCCCTAAGGCGCAACACAGTCGAAAGCGTTTGGGAGTTCATCACCCGCGACTACGAATTCGCCGCCGAGAATCTGACGGAAGAAGCTATCGAGCCGGGTCGCCTGACCAAGTGGGCTGCTGAAGGTATGCTGGCGCGTACCTGGCTGACCAGGGCGGGCATCGGAGGAGCACCGGGTTCAAGGAACCAGGAGTACCTGGACAAGGCCAAACAATATGCCGATCGCGTAATTACCATGAGCGGAAAGAAGTTGCTCAACGACTATGCTGATCTCTTCCTTTACCCTTACGATAATAACGAGGAGTCGTTGTTTGAACTTCAGTGGGTGTACACGACCGACTATACCTACGCCAACACGATGGTGTCGCAGATCACGTACAGCAACGACATCGCTAATGGCGACGGCTGGGGTGGTGATATCGGTGCTTCATGGTGGATGCTCAACCTCTATGATGGCCTGGTGCAAAACGACGGCGCAACTCCCGGCTTCACACTGGACGAGAGGCTCAAGGCAACCTTCATGCTGCCAGGCTTTAAATACCCTGAAATTACTCAGACCGTGAGAGATGCCGACGGCAATGAGTCTGAGCAAGATCTGGTTTTCCCGGATCCGGGTGCAGCAACGGACAACAGCTTCGTGAGCATCAAGAAATACGTTGTGGGTAAGGCGAAGGATGTGGACAATCAGGCCGCCACCCAGCGGTATCCGAACAATACGTACATGCTCAGGCTGGCCGAAATGTACCTGACCTACGCCGAGGCAGCCCTTGGTAATGCTGCATCGACTACCGATGCGAAGGCCGTGGAGTACTTCAATGCAGTCCATATGCGCGCAGGCCTCGCGGCGTTTGAGGATCCACTGACCTGGCAAGTGATATTCGAAGAGCGGACCAAGGAATTTGCAATGGAAAGCATGGCCTGGTATGATCTCGTTCGACTGCACTATTATGATGCACAGAAGGCGTATGATATCGTCAACAGCCAGGATCGTGGACTGTTCGTCGTCCACCCCGACAGGTTCCCTGATCCAACAGGTTGGACGTTTGCCAAGACCACGTGGTTTACCGAGCGCTTCGCCGAAGCCAACTCCGGAAACTTCCTGATTCCATTGCCTGCATCCGAGATCAGCCAGGCACCAAGCCTGCTGGAAGAGCCGGTACCTTATGACTTCAAAGACTAAAACATGAGAGATATCATGAAAGCAATGTTTCGAACAACAATATTTCTGGCGATCGCCGCGGTGACTGCGGGAATTGTCTTCAGTTGCTCTGAGGACGACCTGCCCAACGGTGGCAAGCCGATGATTAGCTATGTCCGTGTTACGGATCCGGCATCCTCCGACTCGTTGGTCGTGTCCGCCGGCCAGGGCCAAATGATCGCTATTGTCGGTGAGAACCTCGCCGATGCCCGTGAGATGTGGATCAACGACCAGCAAGCGGTGTTGAGCCCGACGTTTATCACCAACACAACTATTATTACTCGCGTGCCTTCCAAAATCCCATCCGAGATCACCAACAAGATGACGATCTATTTTGGAAGCGGTGATCCCCTGGTGTACGACTTCGCTGTCGACATCAGTGCGCCGGCGATCTCGTACATGATGAGCGAGTACGTGAACACAGGTGAGGTAGCCACCATTGTCGGCGACTTTTTCTATGAGCCGGTGACAGTCACATTTACGGGCGGTGTTGAGGGTCAAATCCTCGAACTGGAAGATAAAACCATCCAGGTTGTCGTCCCGGACGGAGCCGAGCCCGGCCCGCTGACTATCACGACGAACTTTGGCTCTACGGAGTCGAGCTTCTGGTTCCGCGATGATCGCAATATCATCGCCAGCTTTGACGGTACCACTAACGGTCTATGGTGGGGACCAACTTACATCAAATCGGCGGATGACGACATTGAGAACATCAATGGCAAGTTTATCCGGATGAAGAACAACCTGGGAGCATGGGGCTGGTTTGAACTTTACGTAGGACCGCCGGAGAGCGATGTAGCCCTTGAATTAAAGAACATTCCGGAGGGGGCGTTTACAAACCCGGACGACTATGTTCTGAAGTTCGAGATGAACACGCTGAAGCCGCTCACGGGGGCGTACATTCATATGTACTTCGGCCCAACCATCGAGCCGGGCCGTCACAGCGCCAAATACATCTGGCAGCCGAATGTCGACACGAAAGGGATGTGGGAGACCATCTCCATTCCATGGGCGGATGTGCTCGCGGCCAACACCGAGTTGACCTACAACCCTTCAGGGTACGGCACATCGATCCACTTCAGTGGACCGAATCCGGTAACCGGCGACTTCGCGATGGATAACATGCGCGTGGTGCCAAGGTGATAATGACAGTCTCTAAAATTTAAAGATTATGTTGAAGTACATTTCTATAAAGAATATCCTGGCGCTGGTGCCGGTCATTTGCCTGGCCCTGTTTAATGCGTGCGATGACGATAAGGAAGCCAGTGCCACCGTTGAACTGAAGAGCTTCGGACCGGCTGTCCTCCGCGGGGGTGAGCTCAAGTTCATTGGCAACAACCTCAACCGGGTTACGGCCATCGTGCTGCCGGTCGATGTGGAGATTGCCGCATCGGCATTTACGTCACAGACTTCTTCGTTGATCACGCTGAGCGTGCCCGAAGAAGCGGTGGAAGGCCTGGTCGTTCTCAAGACGCCCGATGGCGACATTACCACCAAGACGCCGCTGACAATCCTGGAGCCGATCACGATTACGGCTATCTCGCCGAATCCGGTTAAACCCGGAGCCAAGGTAACGATCGCGGGAACCTACCTGAACCTTATCACTTCCGTGGAATTCGGCGGGCTAAAGAAAGTCACCGACTTTGAAGCACAGTCGAAGACGTCGCTGGAAGTCATGGTTCCGGTAGATGCCCAATCTGGCTCGCTGCTGTTGCTCGACAATGAAACGATCCCGAATGAGATCGAAACCGAACAGATTCTCGAAGTTGTCACTCCGGCCGTCACCAGCATCTCGCCCAACCCGGTGAAAGCCGGAGCCGCTTTGACGATCAAAGGAACCAATCTCGATCTGGCGGTGGCCGTCGAACTTGCGGGTAATCAGCGTGTTGAAAGCGCCGCCTTCACAAGTGTGTCTCCTACCAAGATCGTGTTGAATGTGCCGGCCGATACCGACGACGGCGTTATCAAACTCGTCGCCGCATCTTCGGTGAGAACCGAATCGGCAGACCAACTCGTAATGGTGGTGCCCACAATAACAGGGATCGAGGGCCTGAGCGCCAACCTGGCCAAGAACAATAACTTCATCACTGTGACTGGTACCAACCTCGATCTGGTCACGGCAGTGTGGTTTGGAGGTGGCAAGCAAGGCAGTATTCAAGCGGGAGGTACCGCAACCCAAATTTCCGTGAAAGTCCCGTCTGACGCCCAGGAAGGAACCGTTGGGTTCTCTACTGCGGCCAACAAGTCCGTTGATTCACCCGACGAACTTGCGCTGGTAAAACCGGTGATTACATCGTTTAACCCAATGACCGTGGAAACGGAAGATGCTCCGAGTATCACCATCAACGGCACAGACCTCGACCTGGTGTCGAAGGTCATTTTCGGCGGTGGATGGGAAGCGACGGTGGTTAGCGCTACCGCGACCGAAATACAAATCGGCGTCGTTCCGGGAAGCGTCACGGGGGCGTTCAAGCTTATCACCACCAACAATACCGAGGTGGAATCCGCAGATCCTCTCACAATCATTCCCGATGTTCCGGACGTTGATGGTCCCACAGAGGCATTCATTGACGGCTTCATCACCATTACCGGTACCAATCTCGATGTTCCGGCAGATGTGATCTTCCCCGGCAATATCAAGGCGACAGTCTTCGGCGCGAAAACCGCCACGACCGTTGAAGTTTATGTCCCGGCCAACGTGGCAATTGGAGTAGGCAAAATCAAGTTTGTAACCTTTAAGCAGGAGATCTACGAGACTCCGGAGATCAATTTCAAAGTCGCCGGTGTTGAACCCATCGTCGATCCAAGCCTGATCATCAACGACTTTGATGAATCGGGTCACGACCTGGGATGGGATAACTGGGGCGGTAACGTAGAGATGGGCAGTGATCCGGCCGTCGGTCTTTCAGGCAAGTACCTGCACGGGACCAATGCCAACACCACAGCCTGGACGTGGATCTGGGGCTGTAACCATTCGCAGCTGCCGAAAGCCTCGGTGACAACGGCTGATCACCTGTTCAAGCTCGACGTGAAGATCACGAAGCCAATCCCTGCGGATGCGAATTTCGAAATGGAGTTTAACGGCACGCGAATTCCGCTCGGCAACCTGGGCGGTTCTACACCGAACGGAACCTGGATAACGATCACCTACGACTTGTCGACGTTCGGCAACCTGCCAGCGACGATCACGGCCGATGGAGAGTGGGGTATGAACCTTGGTTCAGGCACCGCCGATATCACCGGACTCTATATTGATAATATTCGCTTCCAGGCGAAATAAGAAACCATAGTACTGTGAACTAGTTTGACCAGGGTTGCCTGCTTTCAGGCAGCCCTTTTTTTCTTATCATGACACCAAAAAAGTTGACGATCATCTTTTTTTGAAGATGAAAAGAATGTACCTCGCTACTATGGTCGATTGTAGGACGGCTTATTGGACGGCTGTAGTGGTACTGCTTGTCATGTCGTGCTCCGGCGATCGGAGTAAACAATTCACATTACTCGCCGCGGACGACACCGGCGTAGGTTTTGTAAACGAAAACAAAGAGACCGAACAAGTCAACATCTTTACCTACGAGTATCTCTACAACGGCGGTGGCGTGGCGATCGGTGATATCAATAACGACGGCCTGCGCGACCTGTATTTTACGTCTAACGCCGGCGAAAACAGGCTCTATTTGAATAAGGGCAACCTGGAATTCGAAGACATCACAGCCTCCTCCGGCACCGCCTGCCCTCATGGATGGAAGACCGGCGTAACCATGGCCGATGTGAATGCCGATGGATGGCTCGACATCTACGTCTCCCGGTCGGCGCTCGGCAACCCGGAGCTGCGGAAGAACATTCTTTTGCTCAACAACGGCGATCTGACCTTTGTCGACCGCGCAGCACAGTTCGCGCTCGACGACGATTCCTATTCAACACAGGCATCGTTCTTCGACTACGACCGCGACGGCGACCTCGACGTCATCCTCCTCAACCACTCACTGCTGCAGATCTCGAATTCATTTGACATCTCCTTGCGGAACAGGGACGAGCGCTTTCCCCTTGTCGGAAACAAGCTGCTTCGCAATGATCGCGGAACGTTCGTCGACGTCAGCGACTCGGTCGGCGTGTTCGGGCCGGCATCGAACTACGGACTAGGCTTGAGCTTATCCGACATCAACAACGATGGATGGATCGATGTCTATACCGGGTGCGACTATACAGGCAGGGATCGGGCCCTGCTTAATTATGGAGGATCGTTTCTTGATGCTACCGACAGCTTGTTCTCCCATATCTCGAAATTCACAATGGGCACTGACATCGCCGACATCAATGGCGACGGCCTGATGGATATCTGCACGCTGGATATGCTTCCCGAAGACAACCGCAGACAAAAACAGCTGATGGGCTCCGACCGCTACGATTCCTATAATGAGATGGTAAGGAATGGCCTTCATTCGCAGTACATGCGCAACATGCTCCACCTCAACAATGGCGATGGCACATTCAGCGAGATCGGTCAGCTCGCGGGAATATCCAACACCGAC
>CAZLWX010000107.1:0-7552 GCA_964563295.1 uncultured Roseivirgaceae bacterium
TGATACCGGTCATCGCCTGCCGCTCTTCTTCGGCCTGTTCGGTGATTACGTCAACCACGTCGTCGATCGTGATCCTTCCTACCAGCTGACCTTTGACGTTCACAACCGGTACCGACTCAAGATCGTATTTCTTCATTATCTCGGCGACTTCCCGGTCGCTCATAAACGTTTCAACCGTTGTGATGTCGTGTTCGCAGATATCACTAACAACTGTCCGCGCGTCGGAAACGATAAGATCCTGGAGTGCCACGCGTCCGATCAGCAGGTCATGGTCGTCAACTACATACACGGTATAGAACTTTGAAACATATTCGGCTTGCTTGCGAATTTCCTCAATGCATTGAACAACCGACCAGTTGACGCGCGCCTTCATGAGTTCTTTTGCCATCAAACCTCCAGCAACGTTCGCCTCATAGCGAAGCAACTCGGTAACCTGACTCTGGAGGACGGGTTCGAGGCCCGAGAGCACCACCTCGCGCTCTTTTACCGGAAGCTCGTGGAGAATGTCGGCGGCGTCATCGGAGGCAAGCTGGTTGAGGAACGCTATAATCCCGGGGGGCTCATATATGCGCAGGAACTTTGAGCGTGTTTCGGAATCGAGATCGTTAATGATTTGGGCCTGCAGATCAATCGGCAGGAGATCCATTACGTACTTGGATTCCTCGGAATTGAATTCGTAAAGAAGAGCTGAAATGTCGGCAGGCTCTACACCTTCAAGGATCTGGCGAATGAACGTTGCGTCGCGATTATCGAGCGCCGACTGAAAAACATCCCGGAACTCCCTGGACAGTTCAAATTCAACTCGCGTGTTCTGCACGGCTTTCCTCGATTAACCGGGTGAGAAGTACAAAGTCATCGACCGGGAGTTGTTCGGCACGCTTGTCCAGCATCGGCAGCGACGAAACCCGGGCTGTCAAATTTAATTTTTTTAGCGCGTTGCGCAAGGTCTTGCGCCGGTTATTGAAGCCCTGCTTGACTACCTGAATAAACAACTCCTCGTCGCAGTCAAGGTGTTGCCGACCGTTGCGCTTCAGTCGTATCACCGCCGACATCACCTTTGGTGGAGGATTAAAGGCACCGGGTGGAACCTTGAACAGCATCTCCACATCAAAATAGGCCTGCAACAGTACGCTGAGGATGCCATAAATCTTGCTGCCGTGCCGGGAGGCAATACGGTCGGCCACTTCTTTTTGAAGCATACAAACCACTTCTTCCACCTGGTCGCGGTAGCGCAGCAAATGAAAGAAGATCTGGGATGAGATATTATAGGGAAAGTTACCTATCACGGAAAACGCACCTGTAAACACTGCCCCAAGATCAAGTTTGAGAAAGTCGGCTTCAATAATATGTTCTACCAGTTTTGGGAAATTCTTCCTGAGATAGGCTGCAGCCTCACGGTCGATCTCAACCAGCTTGATTTCGCGGCCCGTCTCCGTCAGATAGCGCGTAAGCACGCCCATGCCAGGCCCGATTTCCAGCACGCGCCTGTGTCCTTCGCTCAGGCTATTGACAATGCGCCGGGCGATGTTCTGATCGTGAAGAAAATGCTGGCCCAGCGACTTCTTGGCCCTCACCTTTTGATGTTCATTATCGCGGCTCCCGTTCCGCATCGCGCAAAGGTATGGTTTAAATGATCGCTGTGAATACCTTGATCCCGGACTTCACTGTAAGATCGGTGCTTTCTGATGATATTTTTGTTAATTCGCACAGATTAGAAAACATGAGTCAAAAACCGAGAATAGGTATAACCCTTGGAGACGTGAATGGCGTTGGCCCCGAGGTCGTCATTAAGGCACTTGCCGACCATCGCCTGACGGAGATGATCACGCCCGTTATCTATGGATCGTCCAAGGTGATCTCATATTATAAAAAGGCGCTGGCGATCGAGGAGTTCAATTATTCGCAGGTGAAGAGTCGTGGTCAATTCATGCCGCGCAGCATGAATGTCGTGAACTGCTGGGAGGACACCATTGAGATCGTGCCTGGAAAGCCATCGCCGGAAGCGGGCAAGGCCGCGTTGACAGCGTTGCAAACGGCATGTGAGGAACTCAAGGACGGAATGATCGACGCGCTGGTAACGGCCCCGATCGACAAGAATACCATTCACAGCGCAGAGTTTCCATTTCGCGGTCATACCGAATTTCTAACGAAGTACTTTGGAGCGGCCGACAGCCTGATGTTCATGGTTAGCGAGAAGCTGCGTATAGGTCTTGTCACCGAACACGTTCCACTTGCAGAGGTCACTGGTTTGATCACCAGGGAACGCGTGGAAACGAAGTTGCAGCTTATGGAACGTTCGCTCAAATCTGATTTCGGCATTTCAAAGCCGCGTATCGCGGTGCTGTCGCTAAACCCGCATGCCGGCGACAACGGGCTCATCGGCCGTGAAGACGATGCCATCCTGAAAGTTGTCATCAACGACCAGCGCAACAAGACCAAACTTGTTTTCGGCCCCTTCCCCGCCGACGGATTTTTTGGCTCCGCACAGCATCTGAAATACGATGGGGTGCTGGCCATGTATCACGACCAGGGGCTGATACCATTCAAGTCCATCGCCTTCGAGGAAGGGGTCAATTTCACCGCAGGCTTACCCGTGGTCAGAACATCACCCGATCACGGCACGGGGTACGGAATCGCCGGGAAGAATCAGGCAAGCGAAGTGTCGTTGCGCGAAGCCATTTATGCCGCCACGGCGATCTTCCGGCAACGCAGCGAACAGCCCACAGAAAAATAACATTCACTGGTTACGCATTTCGACCACTCGACCGCCGGAATGCCTGTTGAACGGCATAATTTGTTAATTTGATATCATGGACATTGTCACCAAAAAACAATTGAATATTCTGATTCAACTGGCGGAAGCCGACAAACATTTCGCAAAAGTCGAGCGCGAGATGATTTTTAGGATAGCGCGCGACAGAAACTTTCCAGAAGCTATGGTGACTGAATTGATCCGCAACCCCGAACCGATTGAAACGCTTGGTGCCCTCTCGCAGGAGCAGAAGTTCGATTATCTGATGTCGTCAGTGGAACTGGTTTTCGCTGATCATAACGTCTTTGAGAGCGAGATCATGTTCTGTAAGAACATTGCAATCAAACTTGGGTTCAAGAAAAATGTGATCGATTACATTATCGAGAACTACGGGAAGAAGGTTCGCGACGACTTCAAGCCGGTTGTCTTGCAGGATTTCACCGTCTGAGGCTCCTATTGGCCACTCCCACGCCTCTGTTCTTTATTGCCCTACCTTTGCTGTTTTGGTTTATTCTCGTAAATTTGCCGACTTATTTCGATAGCCCGGTGGGTTTATTAGGCAGCGATGAGGGAATTCAGGGTCAATATTGTTGGTTTGAGCAACAGCGTTCGCTCCTATCATTTCGATGTGAGTAACGCTTTCTTTGACCACTACGGCACTGCGGTACTGTCGGAAGGAGCGTTCGGCGTTGACGTGACGCTGGACAAGCGCGAAACGTTCATTGACGCCCGGTTTGAGATTAAAGGTACTGCCACGCTGGTGTGCGACCGCAGCCTGGACCCGTTCCAATACCCGATTGCTGTCGATAAGCACATCGTGTTTAAGTTTGGTAACGCTGATGAGGAGTTGAGTGATGAAATCGTGATGATCCAACGCGACGCTGATAGTCTGGAGCTGGGACAGTATATATACGAGTTCATTGCGTTGGCCGTGCCGATCAAGAAGCTCCACCCACGATATCAGGGCGAGCCCGACGACGACTCTGATGGCAAGATCATTTACTCGTCAGCTACTGATACGGGCGACGATGACAAAGATGAAACTATTGATCCCCGTTGGGATAAATTGAAAAAACTAAAATAAATTTTGCAGTTATGCCAAATCCGAAACGTAAAACCTCGAAGACCCGGAGAGATAAACGCAGAACACACTACAAAGCTACGGCGAAAGAGCTGGCTGTGTGCCCCACAACTGGTGAACATCATTTGCCTCACCGCGCTTTCTGGCATGAAGGAAAATTGTACTTCAAAGGCAAAGTGTTGATGGAAAAAGAAGTCCTGGCGTGATCCCGCCGCTCGCGGATATCTTCCCGGTACGCCGGCAATTTTCAGAAACATCATTACCCTGTTACTGGTGATCTATTAAATTTGCTCGGCTGCAACGCCGGGCATTTTTTATTCTACATGATGTCATCCAAACCTTTTCGCTTCCTAAACAACCTATGACGAAAATCAGAGCAGCCATTACCGGTGTCGGCGGCTACGTCCCGGATTATGTCCTGACCAACCAGGAACTTGAAACGATGGTGGACACCACCGATGAATGGATCACCACGCGCACCGGCATCAAGGAACGAAGGATTCTTAAGGGCGAAAATAAAGGAGTGTCTGTGCTCGGAATTGAGGCGGTGAAAGATCTTCTCAACAAGACCGGCCTGGATCCCCGCGAAATCGACTTGATCATCTTTGCTACTGTAACCGCCGACATGACTTTTCCGGCGACGGCAAACATCGTGGCCACAGCCGTGGGAGCAACCAATGCATTCAGCTACGACCTGAGTGCGGCGTGTTCGGGATTTCTCTATGCCCTCACTACGGGGGCCACATTCATTGAGTCGGGACGTTACAAGAAGGTAATCGTCGTCGGCGGAGACAAAATGTCGGCGATCCTCGACTACACCGACCGCAAAACATGCATCATCTTTGGCGATGGCGCGGGTTGCGTGCTGTTAGAGCCAACCACCGAAGAATTCGGGATCATGGATTCGATCCTTCGCAGTGATGGCACCGGCGAAGCGTACCTGCACATGAAAGCCGGGGGGAGCCGCAAGCCGGCATCACATCAGACAGTTGATGCGCGTGAACATTACGTTTATCAGGAGGGCGCCGCCGTATTCAAGTTTGCCGTGACAAACATGGCCGACGTTTCCGCGGAGATCGCTGAAAAGAACAATCTTTCCGCCGACGATATCGATTGGCTTGTGCCTCACCAGGCGAACAAACGAATCATCGATGCCGCAGCCAGTCGTATCGGTATCACGGATGAGAAGGTGATGATGAACATCGAACGCTACGGCAACACGACGGCGGGAACAATTCCGCTGCTGTTGTGGGACTATGAGTCGCGTCTGAAAAAAGGTGATAACCTCATACTGGCTGCTTTCGGGGGCGGATTCACATGGGGCGCCATCTACGTGAAATGGGCATACGACGGTCCTAATCGCAAACCGGCGTGACCTTGATCTGACTTGTGAAAACATAATTCATTTGTAACTTAAAGTCGCTTTTCTTTTTATGGCAACGATATCAGACCTCAGCAAGGGAAATTTCGTACGGTATAACGGCGAGGTAATGCAGGTGGAAGAATTACAGCATCGCACTCCAGGTAACCTGCGCGCTTTCTATCAGGTGAAGATGCGCAACTTGCGCAACGGAAAGATCGCGGAGAATCGCTTCAGGCCTGGTGACGAAATCGAATTACTGCGGGTAGAAACCAAAGAATATCAATACCTGTATCAGGACGGCGCGAGCCTGGTGTGCATGGACAACGAAACATTCGACCAGATTTATCTCGACAAGAGTTTACTCGGCGAGTCGGCGAATTATATCAAGGAAGGTATCACGCTGATTATCGCGTTTGAGAATGGAACCGCCCCCATCACTGCTGAAGCACCAGCCCATGTTGTACTTGAAGTGCAGTACACCGAACCGGGATTACAGGGCGACACGGCCACGCGCACGCTCAAGCCTGCCACGCTGGAAAATGGAGCAGAGATTCGCGTTCCTCTCTTTATCAATACCGGAGAAAAAGTCAAAGTCGATACGCGGACAGGCGCTTATGTAGAACGTGTTAAGTAGGAATATGAGCAAAGCACGAACGTTAAAATCGTCAGCCAAATCATCGGTGTCCGCCCGCGGAAAAGATGCCGGCGCATCCGGTTCACTTAATCCCCCAGAAATGAAAACATCTGAAATCAGGGACCTTATCGATTTCATCTCCAAGACTGGTTTGAATGAGGTGAACATTGAAACCCGGGAACTAAAGCTCCATGTCAAGCGAGAGCCGGATCAAAAAGTCTTTAAGTCGACGGCGGTGAGCCATGCTCCTGCGATGGCCGCTGCCATGCCTCCTGCCGCACCAGCGCCGACGTCTGCTCCAAAAGCGGACAAGGGCGTCGAAAGTCCGGGAAAGAAAACCGTCGAGATCAAATCTCCAATGATCGGCACGTTCTACCGGTCATCCAGTCCCGACGCAGCTCCGTTCGTGTCAGTTGGAGACAAGATCTCCAAAGGACAAACCGTCTGCATTATCGAGGCGATGAAATTGTTCAACGAAATCGAATCCGAGGTATCCGGAACACTTGTAAAGGTTATGGTCGAAAATTCTACACCGGTAGAGTACGACCAGGTGTTGTTCATCGTCGAACCGGATTGATTAGCCAGAAAATAATCAAATGAATGATAACAACGGCGATCTGATGCTTAGCCGTTCCCCGCAGTATGTTTAAGAAAATACTCATAGCCAATCGCGGCGAGATAGCACTCCGGATTATCAGGACGTGTCGCGAAATGGATATCAAGACCGTGGCGGTGTATTCCACCGCCGACCGTGAGAGCCTGCATGTGCGGTTCGCAGACGAAGCTGTGTGTATTGGTAATGCGCCAAGCAAAGACTCGTACCTGAATATTCCGAGGATTATCTCAGCAGCGGAGATTACCAATGCAGATGCCATTCACCCGGGATATGGATTCCTCTCCGAGCGCGCCGAATTTTCAGCAATATGCCATGAATATGGAATAAAGTTCATTGGACCTACACCAGCGATGATCCAGGCGATGGGTGATAAATCGACGGCCAAGGAAACGATGAAAAAAGCCGGAGTGCCCACCATACCAGGCTCTGACGGTTTACTTACGTCCGTTGATGAAGGTCAGAAACTCGCGGCCGGAATCGGCTATCCTGTCATTCTGAAAGCAACTGCCGGCGGGGGTGGTAAGGGTATGCGAATCGTCACCGACGAAAAAGAATTCCGCAAAGCGTGGGACGACGCCAAGCGGGAATCAGCCGCCGCCTTTGGAAACGACGGCCTCTACCTGGAGAAATTTGTTGAGGAACCAAGACATATTGAAATACAAGTCGTCGGCGATCAATACGGCAAAGTTTGCCATTTGTCGGAACGTGACTGCTCCGTGCAACGTCGCCATCAAAAGCTCGTGGAGGAAACACCTTCACCGGTCATGACTCAGGAGTTGCGGGAACAAATGGGAGAAGCGGCAGTGCGCGGCGCCAAAGCAATCAATTATGAAGGGGCGGGAACCATCGAGTTCCTGGTGGACAAGCATGGCAACTTCTACTTCATGGAAATGAACACGCGGATCCAGGTAGAGCACCCGATCACCGAGGAAGTCACCGATTATGATTTGATCAAAGAGCAGATCAAAGTCGCCGCTGGTGTCCCGATCACCCTCGCGCTCGTGGCGATCGCTGTAGCGATCGGGCTGACGGCAGTCATCGGCCGCGTCTGGGAACTGTCCTTCTTCATCGTCAACATGATCACGATGATCGGGCTGGCCGTCGGC
>CAZLWX010000107.1:7562-12881 GCA_964563295.1 uncultured Roseivirgaceae bacterium
GATCTCCGGGACCAATTACTTTCCGAACCTGTTTGCGATGGAATGTCGGATTAATGCTGAAGACCCGGCCAACGGGTTTCGACCTTCACCGGGCAAGATCACCAACCTTCACATGCCGGGCGGCCATGGCGTCCGAATTGACAGCCACGTTTACGCCGGGTACACGATCCCGCCGAATTATGATTCGATGATAGCCAAATTGATCGTTAGCGGCCAGTCGCGCGAAGAGGTCATGACGCGAATGAAACGCGCACTGCAGGAATTCGTGATCGAGGGGGTGAAGACAACTATTCCGTTCCATATTGAGCTGATGGACAACGAAACGTTCCGCTCTGGTAAATTCACTACCAAGTTCCTGGAAACCTCGTTCGATTTTTCAGCCCTGAACAAGGCCTGACTTCCGTCTTAAAAATCGAACCATTCATATAATTTATCGGCAAAGGGTACTAATTCCTGGTACCCTTTCCTGCTTTTTAGGATACCTTGTAGGTAAACAACATGTTGTTGCAACATATAAATCAATAAACTTTTACTACCGTGAAGAGACGTGATTTTGTTCAACTGACAGGACTTGGGGTCGGGGGCTTGATGCTGTCAATTCCGGCTATGGGCACGCCCACAACGGTTGAGGCCATGCTCGAACCGGTCCTGGAGGCCGACAAGAAAAAAGAATTGGCTGACGTTGCGCTGAATACAGCGCGTTCGTTGGGCGCTACATATGCCGACGTGCGGATTGGTCGTTACCTTAATCAGTTTATCAGCACACGAGAAAACAAGGTCCAGGGCATTGAGAACAGTGAGTCGTTCGGCAGCGGCATTCGTGTGATCGTGAATGGTACCTGGGGATTCGGTGCAACAAATGATGTGACTGCCGACGGTATCCGCAAGGCGACACAGCGAGCGGTGGCAATTGCCAAAGCCAATTCGAAGTTTCAGAAGGAACCGGTAAAGCTGGCGCCCGCGAAAGCCCACGGCGAAGTGACGTGGAATACGCCGATCACGAAGAACGCCTTTCAAGTACCCGTTTCAGAAAAAGTTGACCTCCTCCTGCGTGCAAACAGTGTGGCGATTGAGAATGGGGCGAGCTTCGTAAGCTCAAACCTGTTCATGGTCAACGAACAGAAATACTTTGCATCAACGGACGGCTCCTACATCGACCAGGATATCCATCGCATTTGGCCGACGTTCACCGTTTCGGTCATCGATAAGGCTTCGGGAAAATTCAAGAGCCGTATCGCATTGAGCACCCCCATGGGCATGGGATACGAATACCTGGTGCCCAAGCCCGAAGATCGGGTAATGGGTCCCGAGGGTATCGTGCTTTACAAACATAGCTACGATATCGTGGAAGATGCCGCGTCTGCAGCCCGTCATGCGAAGCAAATGATCAGCGCAAAGTCGGTGGAGCCCGGCAAGTATGACCTGGTACTGGAACCCAGCCACCTTGGTTTGACAATTCACGAATCGGTGGGGCACCCAACTGAACTGGATCGTATCCTCGGTTATGAAGCCAACTACGCCGGGACGAGTTTTGCCACACTCGAAAAGCTCAAGTCCGGAAGCTTCAATTACGGAAGCAAGATCGTGAATATCTTCGCCGATAAAACTCAACCAGGATCGCTGGGTGCCGTTGGATACGACGATGAAGGAGTCAAATGCAAACGCTGGGATCTGATCAAGGACGGTATATTCGTAGATGTTCAGGCTATCCGCGACCAGGCGCATATCCTTGGACAAAATGAATCCGATGGGTGCTGTTACGCGCAAAGCTGGAGCGACGTACAGTTTCAGCGTATGCCGAATGTTTCACTATCACCAGGACGTGAGAAATGCACCGTGGAGGAATTGATCAGCGAAGTTGACAAGGGTATTTACATCGCCGGAAGGGGATCGTATTCAATCGATCAGCAACGTTATAATTTCCAATTTGGTGGAGCGGTATTCTATGAGATCACCAATGGAAAGATCACCGGGATGCTTAATGACGTCGCCTATCAGTCGAACACGCAGGAGTTCTGGAACAGTTGTGTGAAGATCTGCGATGAGCGCGACTACAGGATGTTTGGTTCATTCTTCGATGGAAAAGGTCAGCCGTCGCAGGTGAGCGCAGTATCCCACGGGACCTCGACCGCGCGCTTTAACGGCGTGAATGTGATCAACACAGGACGAACTATCTAACCAACCATATGAAGAGAAGAGACTTTATCCAACTTACGGGCATGAGCGCCGGCGCGATGATGCTGCCGCTCGGAGCCTTTGCCAGGAATGTCGAGGTGGCCAGGATGCTGGACCCCGTACTGGACGTAGCGCAGAAGAAAGCACTCGCCGACGTTGCGCTGAACACGGCCAGGTCGATGGGCGCAACCTACGCCGACGTTCGGATCGGCCGGTACTTGAATCAATTCGTGGCCACCCGCGAGCAGAAAGTTCAGAACATTGCCAATACCGAATCGTTCGGCGCCGGTATTCGCGTGATTGTGAACGGAACGTGGGGTTTTGGTGCCAGCAACCAGGTAACGCCGGATGGCATCAAGAAGGCCGCGGAAAGCGCGGTGGCTATCGCTAAAGCAAACTCCAAGTTCCAAAAAGAACCGGTCAAGCTTGCTCCTGCCAAGGCACACGGCGAGGTGTCATGGAAAACGCCGATACAAAAGAACGGCTTTGAGATTTCGATCAAGGACAAAGTGGATCTGCTGATGAATGCCAACGCCCGGGCGATGGAGAAGGGCGCAAGCTTCGTGAACAGTCTCATCTTCCTGGTGAACGAGCAGAAATATTTTGCCTCGACTGACGGTTCGTATATCGACCAGGATATTCACCGCACCTGGCCGAACTTCTCGGTGTCCATGGTCGACCGGGCTTCCGGTCAATTCAAGAGCCGTCCGGCATTCAGTGCCCCGGTGGGCATGGGTTACGAATATCTCGACGGAAGAAAGGAAGACAAGATCGAGGGTCCGGGAGGAATCATCCTGTACAATAAGAGCTATGATATTATAGAGGATGCCACGATGGCTGCCGAGCAGGCCAAACAGATGATTGCAGCAAAGTCGGTCGAACCCGGTAAGTACGACCTCGTGCTCGAACCATCCCACCTGTGGCTGACTATCCATGAGTCCGCGGGACACTCGACCGAGCTCGACCGCGTTCTTGGCTACGAGGCCAACTATGCAGGAACCAGTTTTCTGACGCTCGATAAATGGCAATCGAAAAAATTCAATTTTGGCAGCAAACAAGTTAACATCGTGGCTGACAAGACACAGCCTGGCTCGTTGGGAGCCGTCGGCTACGACGACGAAGGGGTCAAGTGCAAATCATGGGATCTCATAAAAGACGGTATCCTGGTTAACTATCAGGCTATACGCGACCAGGTCAGCATCCTGGGCCAAAACGAATCCCATGGGTGCTGTTACTCGCAAAGCTGGTCCGATGTTCAGTTCCAGCGCATGGCCAATGTGTCGCTCCAGCCAGGCAAGGAACAATTGACGCCGGAGCAAATGATCGCGGGCGTAGACAAAGGTATTTACATTGTAAAAGATGGCTCCTTCTCGATCGACCAACAACGCTACAACTTCCAATTCGGCGGCGTGTTGTTCTTCGAGATCCGAAACGGAAAGATCGAAGGAATGCTGAAAGATGTGGCCTACCAGGCTAACACCCAGGAGTTCTGGAACTCGTGTGCACAGGTCTGCGACCAACGCGACTACCGGCTCAATGGCGCATTCAATGACGGTAAGGGACAGCCGCCGCAGTCGAACGCCGTCTCTCACGGATCGGCCACCGCTCGCTTTAATGGTGTAACCGTGATAAACACCGGCAGAACACTTTAATCGATCATAAACGCTAAATGATAATTTACCATGGCAATACTTTCAAAAGAAGAGGCTAAGAAGATCCTGGAGAAAGTCATCAGTTTCTCCCGCGCTGATGGCTGCGAAGTAAATCTCAACGGATCTGATAACGGCAATATCCGTTATGCCCGCAACAGCGTTTCCACCTCCGGGGAGGATGGCAATATCAGCCTGGTGGTCCAGTCTTATTACGGCAAGAAAGCCGGAACGGCAACGATCAATGAATTCGACGACGCATCGCTCGAAAAGGTCGTGCGGAGGGCCGAGGAACTCGCCCAACTAGCTCCCGAAAATCCAGAGTTCATGGAGCCCCTCCCGCAACAGGAGTATGGACCATCCAAGACCTGGTCCGACGCAACAGCCAGAATCACACCGGACTATCGCGCTCAGGCCGCCGCCGACAGCATCAACCTCGCCGTAGCCAACGACGTGACTGCCGCGGGCTACCTTGAAGACAATCGCGGGTTCTCGTCAATGATGAACAGCAAGGGACTATTTGCCTACAACACAGCAACGGGCGTCAACTTCACGGTGACTATGCGGTCCAATGATGGAACAGGCTCCGGATGGGTTGGCCGGGATTTCAATGATGTGAGCAAGCTCAACGCGACTGAAGCTTCAAAGGTAGCCATCGACAAAGCCTTGATGTCACGTGAAGCGAAGGCAATCGAGCCTGGAAAATATACCGTCATCCTTGAGCCCGAGGCGGCCGGCGACCTGGTTGGGTTGATGATCAATTCGATGAACGCACGGACTGCCGACGAAGGCCGAAGCTATCTGTCGAAGAAGGGAGGCGGCACCAAGCTGGGTGAAAAAATCGTGGACGAGCGCGTGACCATCTACACCGACCCCCAAAACGAGGATGTACCGGCCTCACCGTGGACAGGCAATGGTCTCGCCCGTGAAAAGATGGACCTGATCCGGGACGGCGTCGTGAAAAACCTCTTCTACGACCGCTACTGGGCGGCACAGAAGAACGTGAAACCCGTTCCGTTCCCAGGAAATCGAATCATGGCCGGCGGTAATGCCTCCCTGGAGGACATGATCAAGGACACCCGGCGTGGCGTCCTCGTAACGCGATTCTGGTATATACGGACGGTCGACCCGCAGACACTCCTCTACACCGGTCTAACTCGCGATGGAACTTTCTACATCGAGAACGGGGTCATTAAGCACCCGATCAAAAATTTCCGGTTTAACGAAAGCCCGGTAATCATGCTGAACAACCTGGAAACTCTGGGGACTCAGATGCGTGTAGGCGGGTTCGGCGGCGGATCGCTCATCCCTTACATGAAGATCCGCGACTTTACCTTTACCAGCTTGTCGGACGCCGTGTAACCGGAACCTGAAAATAGGACGCCATGGAACAACATCCCCTGTCATAACCGGGGATGTTGTATTTTGCATGCATTCCGTCTGTGTAAATCAGATCAGATCATAATACCCCAAAAGCGGAAATTGCGACATGGTG
>CAZLWX010000108.1:0-12836 GCA_964563295.1 uncultured Roseivirgaceae bacterium
CCGCAACACCTTATGGGAAGGTTTGCGAGGCAGTTTGCTGTGTATTTTATCGAGGAACCTTTCCTGGATGCTACTGACGACTTTCTCGAGATCTCTGCGCCATGTGAAAATTTATGGGTCGTAGCGCCACACCTTCGAGAGGGTCTCACAGAAGATGAAGTCAATACCCAGCTGAGGGAAATGTTGTCGCAATTGTTTGCTGAGCGGGATATCAACCAGTATATATTTTGGTATTACACTCCAATGTTCGTTCCAGCGGCTGATGGATTCGACCCGGTGATGACCGTATATGACTGTATGGACGAGCTTTCAGCATTCAAGTTTGCTCCAACGTCGTTGAAGGAACGCGAGAGCGAGTTGTTTGCCCGGGCCGACATCGTCTTCACTGGCGGCTACAGCCTGTATGAATCCAAGAAACACAGACATCCGGACGTTCATCCGTTTCCCAGCAGCATCGATACGGAGCATTATTTCAAAGCGCGACTGTATACAATCGATCCGCCGGATCAGGCGGCCATTCCGGGTCCGCGGCTCGGATACTTTGGGGTGATCGACGAACGGATTGACCTGAAACTAATCGAAGAGGTCGCGCGGCGGAAGCCGGAATGGCACCTGGTCATGATCGGCCCCATCGCCAAAATAAAACCGGATGTACTTCCAAAACTTCCCAACATCCATTACCTGGGAATGAAACCGTATAACGAACTGCCGTCGTACATCGCCGGCTGGGATCTCGCTATGATGCCTTTTGCTCATAACGAGGCCACGCGATACATCAGTCCGACAAAGACTCCTGAATATCTGGCTGCCGGCAAGCCGGTTGTCTCCACTCCGATTATTGATGTACTGCGCCAATACGGCCGCAATGGACTCGTCAATATCGCTGGGACACCCGATGAGTTCATACGCGTAGTGGCACTGGAATTGGAAAACACCGATCGCGATGAGTGGCTGCAGCATGTGAACGAATTTCTTTCTCAAAACTCCTGGGACAAGACGTGGCAGAGGATGATGTTTCTCGTCACCCGAAAATTAAATGACAAGATGCGCCGCGTCAAAAGTGTAAAAGACCAGGTCTATGTTTGATTTTCTGATCGTGGGGGCAGGGTTTGCCGGGAGCGTTCTCGCCGAGCGACTTGCGTCAGTCGCAAACCAAAAGATCCTGCTGGTAGAACAACGCGACCATATCGGCGGAAACGCCTACGACTACTTTAACAAAGACGGAATCCTCATCCATAAGTACGGACCGCATATCTTTCACACGAACTCGAAAAAAGTGTTCGACTACCTCAGCCGGTTTACGACATGGCGCCCATATGAGCACCGCGTCCTGGCCAGCGTCGATGGTCAACTCGTCCCCATCCCGATCAATCTGAATACTATCAACACACTGTACGGGCTACACTTGAACAGTGCTGAGCTCCAGGAATTTTTTGACTCGCGGGCGATCAAACCGGATCGAATCAGAACTTCTGAAGATGTCGTGGTCAGCAAAGTCGGCCGGGAACTGTATGAAAAATTCTTCAGGAATTATACGCGCAAGCAATGGGACCTCGACCCATCGGAACTGGATGCATCGGTAACGGCCCGTGTCCCGACCCGCACCAACCGCGACGACCGTTATTTCACCGATACCTACCAGTCTATGCCCGCCCTGGGATACACGCGGATGTTTCAGCGAATGCTTTCACATCCGAACATCAAGGTGATGACCAATACCGATTACAAGGAGATCATTGACGTCATCCCTTACAAGAACCTGATCTACACCGGTCCGATTGACAGTTTCTTCAATTATTGTTACGGGCGACTGCCATATCGCTCGATCGAATTCAAATTCGAGACGATCGATGCCGAGGCCGTCCAGCGTACCGGCACAATCAATTATCCCAACGAACATGCCTACACGCGGTCAACTGAGTTCAAGTACATCACTGGCCAGCAACACCACAAGACCACAATCGTATATGAGTATCCCCAGGCGGAAGGCGATCCCTATTACCCCATCCCCAGGCCGGAGAACGCCGAGGTCTACAAACAATATCAGCAATTAGCTAACGCGATGACTAACACTTACTTCACAGGACGCCTGGCGACTTACCGTTATTACAATATGGACCAGGTGGTTGCGCAATCACTCACCCTGTTTGAAAGAATTACGCAACGTCAGCCGGAAAAACATGTCAACGGACAGCAAATCTACCAGCTACATACCTGAGCTCTGGGGTGGGATTGAATGTTCGCTCACACGCGTAGGCGATCGGCTGATCGACCAGTTGAAACAAACGGGTCACGACCGCCGCGCGATTGAAAACATCCGCCGATTCAGCATTTTCAAATTTGCGAAGATGCGATACCCTGTCCTATGGGAAAAGCATCAACGGCACGAGGACGACAAGATCGATTTTGAAGCTGCCGCCCGCCAACTGGACAGTCTGCTGTCGACCGGTATCGAGCCCATTGTAGGATTGTTACACCACGGCGATGGCCCCATGTTCACCGATCTGCTCGATCCGGATTTTCCAGCGAAGTTCGCCCGGTATGCCGGCGCGGTGGCGCAGCGGTTTCCATGGATCAAGTACTATACGCCTATCAACGAGCCGTTGACCACTGCCCGTTTTAGCGGTCTGTACGGATGGTGGTACCCCCATCGACGTGACGACCGCGACTTCGCCACCATTTTCCTGAACCAAATGAAGGCCATCGTGCTGGCAATGGAGGCCATTCGGGAAGTGAATCCGACCGCATTGCTCGTTCAGACGGAGGATCTGTGTAAGACCTACTCGACCCCGCTTCTGCAATATCAGGCGGATTTTGAGAACCAGAGGCGTTGGCTTACGATGGACACGCTCTGCGGAAAATTCAACGCCAGGCATCCGCTATGGCCATTCATCAGCAACATGAACGTACCCTTTGAGTTGTTGGATTTTTTCAACACCAGGTCTTGCCCGCCAGACATTATCGGAGCGGATTACTACCTGACATCCGAAAGGTTTCTCGATGAGAACGTCGAACAATACCCCTCTTCCAAACACGGGGGCAATCATGTGCACAGGTATGCCGACGTTGAGGCAATTAGAGTTAAACACGGCCAACCGTATGGACTGCCTCTGCTGATATCGGAATGTTGGGCGCGATACAGAATCCCTATCGCTGTGACCGAAGTGCACCTGAATTCTACGAGCGAAGATCAGGTGCGGTGGTTTAAACAGGTCTGGGATGAGGGAGTTGAACTAAATCAGTCCGGTATCCCGGTAGTGGCCGTCACTTCGTGGTCGTTGCTTGGCGCGTATGGATGGAACAGTCTGCTCACGGAAGAAGGTGGTGAGTATGAACCAGGCGCTTTCAGCGTTGTCTCTGGTGAGCCTGTGCTTACCGAATTCGGAGAATACCTCCGTGGGTTTTCCCAGGACCACAAGCAACCGCATCCGGCCCTGATGCAGGCGGCGTGGTGGCACCAAACCAGCAGGTGCTTTTACAACGTTGAACCACCGTGCGGGGAGGTGCTGAGGTGACGCGCCGGGAATGGAAATTTCAGTTCGACAGGCATGCAAAAAGGTGGTAAGAAGAAGCCCTTGCGGAAGCCGCAGCGGCAATCCAGACCGGGACATGAGCACAAGATGGAACCTGCTCCGGATGTCCGTAATGATTACCGCGGGGTAGGGAAGTTGTCCAACAAAGTCGTGCTAATTACGGGAGGAGACAGCGGCATCGGCCGTGCGGTGGCCGTACTGTTCGCTAAAGAAGGTGCTGACATTGCAATCGGATACCTCAACGAGCACCGCGATGCCAAAGATACCATGCAGATGGTAAACGATTACGGCCGCGAGTGCATTCTCATACCCGGCGACTTGAGCAAACAATCTAATTGCAAAAACCTGGTAGCCAAGACCGTCAGGAAATTCGGCAGGATTGACGTGCTCGTTAATAACGCCGCTCAGCATTGGGTGGCAAAAAAGCTCGAAGACATTTCCGCCGACCAGTTGCAGCGCACGTTCGCGACAAATTTCTTCTCATATGTGTGGGTGACGCAGGCCGCGTTGTCTCATATGAGTGAAGGAAGCGTCATCATAAACACGTCGTCGGTGACCGCTTACCGCGGGAGTCCGGGTTTGATCGACTACGCCTCGACGAAGGGGGCTATCGTCAGCTTCACTCGTAGTCTCTCCGGAAACCTTGTCAAAAAAGGTATCCGCGTAAATGGGGTGGCTCCGGGACCCATTTGGACTCCTCTGATTCCCGCAACATTCTCGCCGGACAAGGTAGCGGTATTTGGAAGTGACGTGCCGATGGAGCGCGCAGGGGAGCCCTCGGAAGTGGCCCCGGCGTACCTATTCCTCGCCTGCCAGGACTCATCCTACATCACAGGTCAGTTTATCCATCCTAACGGCGGCGAGATCATTAACGGTTGATAGAACCTGACCATTATGGTGCAATAGCCTTACCGTTGGCGCGTAATAATTATTGCGTGCGCTGAATATTCCTTCCCGAAAAGGAAGAAAATGAACTCCATCTTTTGAGTGGCCATCAATTCGTTAGATGATTTCCTGTAAGGCTGCTTGTCCGCGATGATGACCATACTGCCGCTTCCAAAACACTGTGGACGAAACGTTTGCTGGTCACTCAGGGAGAGGAAACAAAACAACTCTGCTTTTTGTGAAACAAGTATTGCGCTGAATGTGCGCGCCTGACATGAAAACCTTACATGTTGACGCATGGCTATCTCATCGACGGGAAATTCAGCACGCGTTTTGATGACCTTTGTGCTTACCACAGCTCAGAACCTTGAAGTTGCTGACCTGTACTGAAGATGAAAGAGGTTCGCTGGAGTATAGACAGCATCCACGAATGGTATAACCGTAAAGGCTGGTTGCTCGGTTGTAACTACGCGCCGTCGACGGCGGTCAACCAGCTCGAGATGTGGGAAGCGGATTCGTTCGATCCCATCACAATAAGGCGTGAGCTTGATTGGGCGCGAGACCTTGGGTTCAACTCGATTCGTGTTTTTCTTCATCACTTGCTTTGGGAACATGATCCGGACGGGATCTTGCGTCGGATGGATGAGTTTCTTTCCATTGCCCGCGAACGTGGTTTGGGCGTAATGTTCGTTCTTTTTGATGCTGTTTGGAATCCGTTTCCTGAACCGGGCAAGCGCGATCACCGGACGGGGGTTCACAATTCAGGTTGGCTGCAGAGTCCCGGTGTTGAAATACTGACCGACTTATCGCGTCACGATGAGTTAAAGAGTTATGTGCAGGGAATCGTGGGGCGATTTGCCAATGACGATCGCGTCGATGTGTGGGACTTGTTCAACGAGCCGTGCAACCGAAACCAGACGTCGTACGGAGCGTTCGAGCCGGTGAACAAGGAGGAGTTTAGTCTCGCTTTGCTGAAGAAAGTGTTCGCATGGGTCCGTGAGGTTAACCCAGCGCAACCGCTGACAGCCGGAGTCTGGGTGGGTGAGTGGACACCTGATCGGATCAAGGAGCTCGATGCTTTTATGCTGGAAAATTCTGACGTAATCACATTTCATAATTACGAGTCGCCGGACGAAATGGAACGCCGAATTCAGCAGTTGCGCCGCTTCGGCAGACCGATCCTGTGCACGGAATACATGGCGCGCAGCTTCAATAATACCTTCGAAAGCATTTTGCCGATCTTCCTTCGGTACAATGTCGGTGGCTACAATTGGGGTCTGGTGGCTGGTAAGACGCAGACCAACTATGCGTGGGATTCGTGGACGGTAAGCTACGACGGAGCGCCGGATGTTTGGTTTCATGATATTTTTTATCCTGACGGCACGCCATATCGCATGGAGGAAGTTGAATACCTGTCGCGGCTGACGAAGCCCGACAGATCAAGGTAAGAATCTGGTTTATTGGTTTGTTGTTTGAAGAAGCGTCGCTCGAAAGGGTGGCGCTTTCTTTTTTCGGCTACCGTTGCTGCGACGACATATCCCACTCCTTTGTGATGCTTGATATCACCTGGTCTTTGAAGGCACGGAAATCTTGCAGCTTGGGTATGAAGAAGTTGGCACCGTGATTCAGAAGTTTTCTTATTTCAACGGGATTGGTTTCGGTCGAAACGACGGCGATTGTGAGGTTGTCAAAACGCGCGGCTCTTCGGATTTCAGTCAGGCATTCACGTCCATTTTTTTTGGGCATGTTGATGTCGAGGAACAGCACGTCGCCGGGTTGTATCTTGGGGAAGTCATACAGCGCGGACATTAGCTCTTCGCCGTCTCTCAAATGAATAAGATTGATGTATGGATGAAGTTCCAGAATTGCATCCGCAAAGATCAGCAGGTCGTCGTCATCATCCTCGCCCAGAAACACATTTCGTTTTATCACCGGGAAGGTTCTAACGAAATATACCGATTTAAATACCGCCTTTTGGCTAATGTTAATTTATTTATTTGATTAACAGACGGATCTACTTTTCAAGTACTTGATCAGTAGTGCCTTGTCTTTCTTCTGCTACTAGTGTGATAGCTGGTTGACTGGCTTGGTTGCGATTTCATCGTCAAATACTTAAAATTGCACTCCTTTTTCGGAAACAAGTTCGAAAGGGGCCCATAGCTCAGCTGGTTAGAGCACCTGACTCATAATCAGGGGGTCGCAGGATCGTGCCCTGCTGGGCCCACAGGCCGAGACGGCAATAACCAATCCCGATAGCCATCGGGACGAACTTCCAAACATCGAAGATGCGGCACCCTGGAGAGTCGCCGCACTTAATTACGAATTATTAACTGCGCCGGAACCGAACTTCAAACTACAAACTTTCGAACGTTGCTGCACAATAGCACCCCAACACCTCAAGACCTGAACACCAAAAAGGGTACACCCAACCGTTAACACCCAATTGCCAACAGCCAACCGCCAACACCCAACCGCTGACACGATCATTTTCGACCTGGGAGGTGTCATCCTCGATCTTTCCGTTGATTCTACAATCGAAGCGTTCGCAGCACTCAGTCGTATTCCGAAGGAGCGTGTTTACGACATCTTCGTTACGTCATCAGGGTTCAACGATTATGAAAAGGGTTTGTTCGGCGACGACGATTTTCGACAGTTTGTTCGGGATACGTATAACGTGAATTCTTCTGATGACGAAATCGACAGCTGCTGGAATGCGATGCTGCGCGGTCTGCCGCAAAACAAGCTGGCAGTATTGCGCGAACTAAGAAAGCGCTACCGCATCATACTGTTGAGCAACACAAATAACATCCACCTCGAATACATCAATGGACGCCTGCTGCCGCGCACAGTGCAAACACTTGACGATTATTTCGATAAGGCGTATTATTCACACCGGATGTTCAAGCGCAAGCCTGAGGCGGCCATATTCCAACAGGTCGTTGACGAAAATGCGCTTGAACCCGGTCGCACACTTTTTCTTGACGACAATGCATTGAATGTCGAGGCGGCGTCGCGGCTAGGCATAAAAAGTGTCCATGTCAATACTCCCGATTTCATCTTGAATTATTTCAATGAATAATATCACCCGGCGTCGACTCATTCAGGGAGGCCTTTTTGTTGCCACCTTCATCACAACAACGCTCGCTGGTACCGAGTGGGTTTACGGCAGGTCGGTATTTGTTGGGGACTACACCTGGCAGGATTTTGCTAATGGCCTTCATTTCTCGGTGCCTCTGCTGCTGATCCTCACGGTTCATGAATTCGGCCATTATTTCACCGCGATCTACCACAAGGTCAGGACATCGCTGCCTTATTACATTCCTATTCCGCCAATCCCGTTTTTGCCGCTCTCCATCGGAACGATGGGAGCCGTGATCAGGCTGCGTTCGCGTCCAAAGAGCAACTTGCAAAATTTTGATATTGGCCTTGCTGGTCCGCTCGCGGGTTTCATTGTCGCGCTGCTCATCCTGATCTACGCATTTCGAACCCTGCCGTCACAAGAGTACGTCTTTCAATTCCATCCCGAGTATGAACAATACGGCGACCGCTACGAGGAGTACGTCTATCAGCCTGAATTCTTCAAGTCACAACCCGGACTCATCGATGTTCAGATTGGATCAAATCTGATCTTTCTTTTCTTTGAAAAATTTGTCGCTGACGCTGATCGGGTACCCAACGATCACGAGTTGATGCATTATCCGGTGTTGCTTGCGTGCTACATTGCATTGTTCGTCACGTGCCTCAACCTACTCCCAATCGGGCAGCTTGACGGCGGCCACGTGGTATATGGCTTGTTTGGTTTCAAGACTCATCGCGTTATTGCGACAATCTTTTTTGTGGCGCTGATATTTTATGCGGGCCTGGGGATACCGTATATACGGCTTGACTTTAAGGAATCTATTTTCGGCTTGCCAGGACTCGCGGTGACCATACCGCTATACCTCTATTTCCTTTACTCGTGTTTTAAGGGCCTCCGACTTCCGCGCCGCGATACGCTCATGTACGCCTTATTGATCTTTGCCGCTCATTTTGTGCTGGTGAATTTTTTTCCAACTGTAACGGGTTACGAGGGCTGGCTTCTCTTTGCGTTTATTCTTGGAAGATTCATCGGCGTGCAACATCCGCCTTCAGAAATCGAGCAACCGCTGGATCCCGCCAGGGTAGCCCTCGGCTGGATAACCCTCCTGATCTTCGTTCTTTGCTTTACGCCAGCACCAATCTCCGTTAATATTGTCCAATGACAATCTTGTGCGTTGTCACCCGCGCACCACTTCGGACGCGGAGAATGTACAGGCCTGGTGCCTGATTGATTTGGATGTGGATGCGATTGTCTTCGGCATCGGATTGGAATGGAACGCTGTTGCCCGTAACTGACAGGATCTGCACCTCATCGGGGATTCCGTCGATTACGAACGTCCCGGTGGAAGGGTTGGGGTACACATGGAATGCCGGTTCTTCAACAATGCCCACCTGGGTGTCAACCTGGCCACTGCCAAAAACGGGGCGGATCATTAAGCTGCCGTGCACGACACCGTTCTTTGTCCAAAAGTTGTTGGTGTTGACGAACATTTTGTCACCGGTATCATTAGAGATATCCAACCCTACCAGCAGGTTACCCGCGACGGGTTCTTTCCAGCCGATGTAGAACTTCTCCTCATCGATCAGCAACGCGGGAATAAACCGCACGCGCTGAAACTGGTTAATGCCACTGCGCACAATCCGCCGCGATGGAATTCGAAGCCACACTTCGCCGGGCATGCCGTTCCCATCATCGTGATAAACGAAAAAGTCGACGGTCTGATTGCTGGTGATCCCGTAAGGAGGAAAATAAATGTCGAACGCGATGAGGGTGTCCTGTGGATAGCTGTCGTTGAAGGGCATGTCAAACTGGTATGCCACCAGATTGCCGGTTTCAATCAGGCCGGCGGCGTACTCGGCTTCCCCGTCGTCGTACGCATAATAGGTGCTCAGCTCGTTATGGCTTCTGATGGTGTCGTTTGACCTGAAATCGATTGGTTCATACGCTGCGGTGTAATCACCCGTCGTTTCCGTTTCATAAACGTTGTCGCCGGAGTTTAGAATGATCTCGGCATCGAAGTAGACCGAGTCGGCATCATCTGCAATATAGGAGTCATCCAATAGTGGAAGGGTCGTAATCTTTTTACGCGACAGCGCGGGGAGAAAGCCACTCGGTTCGCTGCCGACATATTCCAACGGGATAGAATCGCCCAGGTTGATGACATTCCCTTCCGGCAATCCTCCATTGAAGGTTTTCACCGTCATCCGCGCCCGGTAGTTGGCGGATGCTGGGTTGTTTTGCAGGTTCGAAATATCAAAGGATGGAGTAGTCAGCTCGCGGTTGATATTGAAATGCGACAGCGGCATGGAACGGTATCGGCCCAGGAACGTACCGAGGGAAGAGGAGACAGCGCGGTCCGGGAACGCCAGGTCGGATGCGTCCCGTCCTTTGTTGAGATAAACATAGTCGAGGTTCCACGTATCGTACGGACCCGATTGCCGTCCAAAGCTGCGGAACCGTAACTGAAATTCTTCATGGAAGAATTCGTCGCCCTGCACCTGCACCATTGCCGTATAAAATGTATCGGATCGTAGCGATTCTTCGGGTTCGACGGTAAAGACGGTGACCCATGCATTCTGGTCGTTAAGGAACTGCACCTGAAGGTAGTCTTCTACAGCGTCAGGTGCTTCGCCGTTGCCTTTCCATTGATAAAAGAAGCTTAGAAAAACCGAGTTCCTTTCTTCTGGCAACACTGGTTTGTCGCCGGTGGAGCCAAGATTAAGTGGTTGTGATACGAGGCTGTCCGTAAACCCCTTTAGAAAGATTTCCTGCGGGTTGTACGCCACGCCTGCAGAATCGAGCCCGTCGAAGGTGGCAACAAAGATGGTACGGGGGTTGACGCCCATTCCACTGTTCACTGACACGGAGGTTCCAATTTTCCAAAGTTGAGGGTCGGGATACTGGCCGAGATAGGGATTTGAGAAATCATCCCAGAAGGGGAGGCTCAATGGTTCTGCCTGTTGTACACGTCCGCTTTCGCGGGATCTGGATTCATTTCCCGTAAGGGGAATTGGTGGCAAAGGAAATTGTTGGAGCTGACCGAAGAGGTCGACTGTCGAGCATACCACGAACAGGATCGGAACCAGGGTGCGGATATCTGCCCGGTGGCGCACAAACATCGAATTAGTGATTTCCATCGTTCTGATCCTGGCCCGAGAGATCCCCCTCGTCGGGAGGGAGCTCGGCATCAGGCGGCCCCATCCAAAGATCAACGACATCACCTACCCTGATATTTTCATTGGGCTCCGGCTTTTGTTTGAGCACGATGGCCTGCACGTTCGCGGTGTCGGCAACGAGAATAACATTGAGGTTCAGGTTGGAGCCGAGCAGGCTGAAACGGGCCTCTTCATATGACAAATACAGCACATTGGGTGTGGGAAGGTTCATGCTACCTCCATCCATCACGACGAGGTCAATCACCGATCCTTTAGGCACGCGCACATTAGGCTCGATCGTGTTTCCCTGGTAGCGCATTTCCTTGACCACGTTGAGGAACGGTCCCCGCACGAGGTGGATCTTTCCCCGTTTCAACTCGCTGCCCTTAAGCTGAGCTTCGGCATTGATCAACGAACCATCGATCAGGTTCGGCAGCAATACCGTGGGAGGCTTAATGCGATTGACGGAGACATAAATCTTTCGGTTTTCTTTCACCTTGGATCCGGCGGCCGGAAATTGTTTCAATACGGTTAGCGGCGGATAGCTTGAAGAGTACGTTGAATCGTTGACTTCCAGCTGCAGATCGTGGCTGGCAAGAAAGTGTTCTACTTTCTCTACGGGCAGCCCTTCAATATTGGGCACGGTGATGGACTCACCATGATTGGTGACACCTGGCAAGTAGATAAAAAAGTAGGAAAAGCACAGTATCGCGACAAGCGAGCTGGCGATCAATAGATGGAGCAGGAATCCACCCAATGTGGTGGTTTTGTATTTCTTGAATACTGATTTCATCCTTACGAATTAACAAATATAATCGAATCAGAATTTCAATGCGGAGTCGAACCCGCGCTCGATGCGTTTTCCGCGGTCATAACGCTCTTCGGCGAGGTCGAGCAGGCGTGAGATGAGGTCGGAGAATTCTATGCCGCGCTCTTTCCACATCATCGGAAACATGCTGGAATTGGTGAATCCGGGAATGGTGTTGATTTCATTGATGAACAACCCTCCTGATTCCGCCACGAAAAGGTCTACCCTTGCGAAGTCCTGACAATGCAGTGCCTGGTATGCTCGCAAGCTGATCTCGCGAATGCGATCTGCCGTCTTCTTGTGCAGGTCTGCAGGAACGTCGATGCGCACCGCTTCGGGATCAACATATTTGGCATCGAAGGAATAGAAATCATATTTCGGATTGATCACGATCTCGCCGGGGAATGACGCCTCAGGTGGATAATTTCCCAGGATTGCACACTCGATCTCCCGACCCTTCACAAACTCCTCGATCAGCAACTCATCGTCATATCGGAAGGCCTCGTCGATGGCTGTTGCGAACGTTGCTTCGTCTTTGACCTTGCTTACACCGACTGACGATCCCAGGCTTGCGGATTTCACCATCAACGGCAAACCCAATTCCTTTTTCACCTCCTTGAAGTTGATTGTCTCCCGGTCGCTGAAGTGAAAATCAAGGTAACGGGTTACAGGCAAGCCGGCAGCTTTCAACAGTCGCTTGGCCACAACTTTATTCATCGAAATGGAAGAGCCAAGCACGCCAGTTCCCACCATGGGGATGTCCATCGCCTTGATCAACCCCTGAATACTGCCGTCTTCTCCGTCGGTGCCGTGTAGCACTGGGAAGATGATGTCGGCTTTGATCCTGTCGCCGCTGGAAAGAAGTATGAAGCCGGGACTTTGCGCGTCCAGGATAAGGCCGATCGCTTTTCCCTGTTCAATATCGCGCGTGACACCAGAAGTTTGAAACCATTGGCCTTCCTGGCTGATACCGATCAACAGCGGTTCAAACCGGTCTTTGTCGATGTATTCGTAAATATTGCGTGCAGAATTAACAGACACTCCATGCTCCACCGACCGGCCCCCGTACAAGATGGCCACTTTCTTCTTTTTTGACATTTCAGCGATCTTTCAAAAGCCAAAGATACGAAAGAAGTTCATAGTCCATGGTAGAGTGGTGTTGCGAGGGGAGTTGTTGCTGCGAGTTAATGGGTTGGGGGAATGTCCACGGTCGACGGTCGACAGACCACGGCAGAGGCGTGTTTCGAGGAGAGTTGTTGCTGCGAGGAAATGGGTCGTGGAGAAAGTCCATGGTCCATGGTCGATGGTCCATGGTAGAGTGGTGTTGCGAGGAGAGTGATTGCTGCGAGTTAATGGGTTGGGGGAATGTCCACGGT
>CAZLWX010000109.1:0-12513 GCA_964563295.1 uncultured Roseivirgaceae bacterium
GTGAAAAGCTGGAATATTTTCAGCGTGTCCATCAGGCAGAACCGGGCGGCGTTCTGTGTGACATCCGTGATCTTTACAAGCATGTCGCTATTCGGTGGGATTCACCCGCCACCAGCGATTTCAAGACTCTTTACGAATACAGGTTCGGCTCAAATGCAACGGTGAATAGTCTTTGGAAGAATATCATCGCCTTTATTCGCGGTTATGAAGGAGTCAATATTCCCGAACCTTTGGAGTACCAGCGCAACAAGCTCGTGTCTCCAGCGCTTCGCAACGAGGCTTTCATTCGTCTTTATCCTCTACCCGCGCCTCACAGCCACTCCTGGTACTACAGTTGGCTGGATGCGCCTACGTTTCCGTTCCTCAAGAGCCGCGACTCGTACCAGAAACACTTCTACAATACGCGGATTTCAACTTTACTCCAGAACTTGAAGAAGTCCTCACCGCAAGTTGTATTGATGTATGGAATGAGCAATATCAGCGCGATAAAGGAATCAGTAAAAAGTGCCTTTCCAGGGGCAACCTTCAAACAAATCAAGGCCACGAAACGGGAGATCCCCCAGCATCACCGAGTGGAGCTGAATGATACATTGCTTTTGATTACGACCCAAATTCCAGCCCTGCGGCACAACCGAATTGAGACAGGCTTCGACTGGCATAAATTTGGCGGGCTGGTCAAATAAAAGATAAAATGCTGCGTCTTTCTGCAGCCAAGTCCGTCTAATATATGTGATCAAGGCGATCACAGTCACTTGTTTAACTCACAAATACACCGTTATGGACTGTACATCAGATCCCGGATGCTGCGGCGGAGGATGCTGCGGTGGGAACATCATCGGTTGCTGCTAGCCGGCACTTTTCACTACGGGCAGGACTTAAGGTTCTGCCCCTTTTTTTAACACTCACAGGTCGCCGGGTTTTCACAGTTGAGGACGTTGCCATATGCGTCGAAGTCCAGGTGGCAGGTATTTTCCAATTTCAAGCGGAGAAGCTGCCGGGCACGCTGCACGCGCGATTTTGCTCCTGAATAAGAGATGCCGAGGACATTCGCCAACTCAACCTGTGACAGCCTCTTAAACTCGGTGAGCTCGATGGCCTGGCGAAATGAGGGCGGCAGTGTCGTCATCATTTCTGTTACGCACGACGTCACGCATTCGTTCAATCCAGGTGGGTCACTGTCCCAGTCCAGTTCCGCACGACTGATTTTCTTAGCCGTACGTCTGAAGTGGTCTGTTATCGCGTTCCGCGCAATGGTATACATCCATCCGACGAGCTTTTCGGACTCCTTCAACTGGGACAATCGTTCATATACTTTAAGGAATACATCGTGCACCAGATCCTTGGTCAGCTCTTTATCCCGCGTGATCCGGTAAATGAACCGTGCGACCTCATCGAGGATCTCTTCCCAGTTGAGTTCGAGATTTTTGGTATAAGTGGTTTCAGTCTCCATAAAATCATTGGCAACAGTCGCTGCTCTTGTAGCTTTCAAAAAGACCGGCAAGCATCCTGGCAGCCTTCGCCCACGTATCCGGATCAATACAGTAGCACACACTTGGGCCGTTGACTTCTCCTTTTATTAAGCCCACTTTCTTCAACTCGGCGAGATGCTGGGATACGGTGGATTGTGAAAGAGGTAACTCGTCTACGATGCTCCTACAAACACAATTGCCCGTCGTTATCAGGTGTTGCAGGATGGCGACCCGGGCAGGGTGAGCGATGGCTTTCGCTAAGTCAGCCAACTCGTTCTGGATTTGATCAAATTCCGATGTTTTAGTCGCTCCCATTGTGTTTATCGTAATATTACGATTTTATACGGAAAATACAACCATAAGTTTCAGGTCCGTCCTCCACCCCATGGATTTTCATATTTTTACGAACTGACCCCAATTGCAATGAAGCATATTCTCGTCCTTTCATTCCTTCTCCTGTGGTTGCAGGGAAGGGCCCAGGACACTTACTGGCAGCAGCACCTCCGTTACAATATCACCGCTGGGCTGGAAGTTGAGACAAAGTCGATCAGTGGTCATGAAGAGGTCGTCTATAAAAACAACTCCCCCGATTCCCTTGGATTCATCTGGTTTCACATTTGGCCCAACGCTTACAGCAGCGATACCACGGCATTGATGATCCAGATCAAAAAGGAAAATGCGTTGGCAACCAAGAAAAAGGACATCTCAGGCAGAGGGTCGATTGAAGGATTATCCTTTAGCGTAAACGGTAAACCGGCGATGACAGAACCGCACCACAATCCTGCCTATGTCGACATCATCAAGGTGGTACTCGATACGCCATTACCACCAGGCGATTCGATCATCATTACTACACCGTTCACGGTGCATCTTCCACCTTATTTTTCCAGGTCGGGATTTTCGGGAAATGAGATTATGGCCTGCCAGTGGTATCCTAAACCAGCCGTCTACGATGCTGACGGGTGGCACGAATTTCCTTACCTCGACCGTGGTGAATTCTACAGTGAGTATGGCGACTTTACTGTGAACCTCACCGTTCCGGCTGAGTACATTGTCGGGGCCACGGGAGTTTTGGCAACAACGCAAGAACTGGAAGCCTACAAGAATGTCGGTCGCATCAACGCCTCTGCGCGCAAAGCCAAACCGGTGATGTACAATCCCGCGGAGCCAGGAGCAATGAAAACACTTACTTATTTTGCGACGAACGTACCAGACTTTGCGTGGTTTGCTGACAAGGACTTTGTGATTCACTACGATACTGTCCAGCTTCCCGGTGGGCGCGTGATTGACGCATTTTCCTATTTTCATAATGTGCGCAAGTCGAACTGGAACAACAGCATCGACTATATCAGGGATGCTACAAAGAAATACAGCCGATGGATTGGCGAATACGACTATCCGGTCGTGCAAGCTGTGGAGGGACCGGGTAATTTTTCGAGTGGAGGCATGGAGTATCCCATGATAACACTCATCACCCAACCTGAAGCGTCAGTCGAGGAACTTGACGGTGTCATCACGCACGAGATCGGTCACAACTGGTTTATGAGTATGCTCGGAAGCAACGAGCGGGCCCACACGTGGATGGACGAAGGTCTCAACACCTATTATCAGTTCCGCTATGAAGCGGAGAAATACCGGTGGAACAGCTTGTTCGGACAGACTATTCCCAGGGATATCCGCGAACTGCCTTTCGAGGAATTCCAGGGTGTGCTGTATAAATCTATTCATGAAAACCTTCCCATGGAATCGGCGATGGACATTCCCGCGGATCAGTTCCCTTCGTCCGATGAATATGGGATCGTATCGTACATCAAGACCGCTCTGTGGATGTATGTGATCGAGATTACGTTTGGTCGTGAACAACTTGACAAGGCTATGCAGCATTACTTCAATCAGTGGAAGCAAAAACACCCGGGCCCCGGCGATCTTCAATCAGCCATGGAGGAAAGCCTCGGTCAGAATCTTGATGCCTTTTTTGCGCTGACGCGAAAGGAAGGAAGGTTTTAAGGGCAAAGGCTAAAGGCCAAGGGCCAAAGGCCAAGGGCTAAAGGCCAAAGGCTAAAGGCCAAGGGCTAAAGGCCAACAGCCAACACCCAACAGCCAATAGCCAATCCCGATTGGGTCGCATCTTACAAATTATGATTCAGCCATATACGCGCGTCATTCTTTTTATCGCCATGTTCATCGTGAGTATGGTTGGTGTTGCTCAGGAAAATACTCCTTCAATTGACTCACTGCAGACAGGCGACGCCTTCACATCGGCTGGCCCGGTTGCAATCAACCTCAAACTAGGAGCCATCACGACCATCGACGCAAGTCAGTTCAACTCAGGAAACATCAATGATCCTTTTCAACTTGTTCAAGGCAAGGTTGCCGGGCTGCTCATCGCGAAAGCCGGCAATGATCCCAATGAGCCTTTCAGCGTCCGCATTCGCGGGATGAATTCGGTCTATCTTTCCAATTCACCATTGATTATTGTGGATGGCATGCCCTATCCCTCATTGTTGTCAGTCGACCCGATGGATATCAGCAGCATCACGGTAATAAAAAACGCCGCCACTTGTGCACAATTTGGTATCAATTCACAGTCTGGTGTAGTCCTGATCGAAACAAAAAATGGCGTAGAGCATGGCCTTTTCGTCAGAAATTATACCGCACTCGAATCCCCCGACCTTAGCAATGGTCCAATGACCGCCGACCAGTATATGACAGCCGGGGGCATTGACCTGGGCGGTCGGACACAGTGGAATGAGGAGATTACGAGGACTGCGCTCAGCAATGTCACACACGTCTCATACGGTGACAGCAAGGGGACCACGAGCTATTATGCGGCCCTGAATTATCGAAACATCAATGGCGTTTTGGAGGAATCCGGATTCGACAATTTCAATGGCCGGGGAAGGATAAGCCAGGGATTGGTTAATGGCAGACTAAGGTTTAGCGGCGACGTGTCTTTTTCGGCAAGGCGCAATGACTTCTCGTTCCCGGAGGCGTTCAAATATACCGAAACCTTCTACCCCACTTCACCGGTGATGTTAGGTAGCGACTACGCACAGTACCAGGTGTTTGATCAGTACAATCCCGCTGCCATGATCCGGCAGAATATCAACGATGGGACGACCAGCATCATTCGCGGCGGACTGCAGGGATCTTTCGACCTCACGTCGGACTTGAAATTATCAGCCGGTTTCATGGCGGAAAACCAGCAAAATCAAAACAGGCAATATTGGTCTCGTTCTTCCGTTTGGATGGGACAATTCAACACCGGGTATAGAAGAGAATTCTTTCATCAGCTAAAATCCAACTTTGGATATTCGACGCTGGCGTGGTCGCGAACTGCGGGTGAGTCATCGTTTGATGTCAGCGCCGGCTTGGCCTTCCAGAACCTGAATTTTCTCGAGCGTAATCTCACGGCCTACGGCTTTTCCACGGATGACGAAGGGAAGGCGGAGATTGATAACTTTGAATCCTTTGACGGAGGTGTCTATCGCCTGATCCACAACGCAAAGACGAACCTGGGCATCAACTCGTACCGCGGATCTTTTTCATGGACCCACGCTGACCGGCTGATGATGACAGTAAATGCGGCGACCGAGACCTACTCCGATCATACAACCGGCACCACCTTCGGGGCTGCCCTGGGCTTCGACTTTGCCGCGAACAAGAAACTTGGAAACATCCGCCAGCTGAAACCGATTATCAGCTGGGGCCGTTCTGCGGGCGCCATGCCCTTTTTTCAAAACTATAACCCGCGGAATATTATCCAGTCGTGGGCATCGCTTTCGGGCTATGACGTGACGACTGAAAAACGCGCCGAGATCGACGGCGGTGTGGACTGGTCATTGAACCGCATCGGCGGCTCATTACACATTTTCAGCGCGAGCACCTCGGACGTAATCGTTCAGAAATTTCTTGCTAACCCGAACGGGACTGTGACGATCGACATGGTGAACGAAGCTGGTATCCGCAACAGCGGAATTGAGATTGATCTGAACGCCACCGTCATTGATCGGAAAAATCTCGTCGTCAGCACTTCTTTCAATCTCGCGACGATACGCAACGCGTTTCGCACTGATACGGATCTCGAAGGTTACCAGGCGTTGGAGTACATTCTCTTTCAGGGCGCCGGCAACCTTTTCGCCCTGGAAAACAACAAACCGATCGGCCAAATCAGAGGATTCTCCCTGAGGGAGATCGACAATCTTTTTAGGTTTCGCGACATCGATAGGGATGGAAACTTCAGCTACAATAGCAATGACATCACTACCTTTGGCAAACCGTTGCCCTCGGCATTCTTTGGATGGACGACTCAAATCTCCAGTGGCCGGTGGAGGACCAGCGCCGTCTTTCGCGGAGCGATGGGTCACAAGCTCTACAATACAAATCGCCGCGCCTATGAAAGCCCTTTCTTTGTTCCACTGTACAATGCACCGCCCTCGATCCTCGAGGCGCCCCTGAGGGACCTGCAAGACGTTACCTATTCGTCGGATTATTACATGGAAAAGGCCTCCTATTTTACGCTCGACAACCTTGCCGTTACTTATGAGTTCATTAGACCTGGCCAGCGCGCTTTCTCATGCTCTGTCCAGATCGCCGTACAGAATGCATTTATGTTGACGGGCTATGACGGCTCCTCACCCGAACCCAGGCTGGACTACTATGGCATCGCCTATGCGGCGGGATTCGATTCGCAATACACCTACGCGGATAGTCGGACGTTTCTGGTGGGAATCCAGTTTCACAATTAAGACAAAGGTCAACACGATACACTGGACCGGGTCTGTTGTCAGGTCTGATTCCTGGTATTGGCAAGTTCCGGGTTCCAGGTTCCGAGGTTCCGGGTTAGCTAAGAATTGGCCTAATGCTCGCTAGACTGGTTGTGCGAATGCTGAATTCGAAGATCAGGAATCGTGTCGCCAACAGTCCAGGTTCGTTTACACAAAGACTTCAACGTTGAGTCTGCACTGACCGGCGACTGGTGACCGGCAACGTTCACCCGCATCATTTGAGCCTGCAACGCAAAACTTGTAACCAAAATTGCCAACAGCCAATAGCCAACACCCAACACCCAACTCAACCTGTGAAATACAAGTAAGCCGCCAGAATCAGTCCGATCACAACCACCGACGCAATAACGTCTTTTGCTTCCCAACTACCGCGGGTCTTTAGACGGTCTTCCGCGGAAAGAGTTGCGAATGTCAGACCGCTGATGCGCTCGTATGCCGGCGGCGCTGTGGCATAGCTGACGGCAACGAATACTGCGATGCAGACGAGTGTTATCAGCAAGCTGTAATACTGGAAGAAAATGTTGTTGACAACCCAAAGGAACGACCCTTCGGTGTAAGCAAAATTGTCGGACAGTTTCATCGGCGTGTCAACGGCAAGACGGAAAAGGCCCATACCGAACCCAACGAGCAAAGAAGCCAGACAACCCGTGCCGTTGAGCCGTTTGAAAAATATTCCAAAAAAGAACACCACAAAAATCGGCGGTGCCAGATAAGCCTGTATGCCCTGCAGGTAATCGTATAGACCTTTACCTCCCTGAATGACCGGAATCCACAAGAGACCGATCAACACCATCACTCCGGTGGCAACGCGACCGATCCATACCAACTGTTGTTGCGACGAGTTCGGGCGCAGCCGTGAATAGAAATCCATGGTGAACAAAGTAGAGCACGCGTTGAAAACACCGGCCAGCGAACTCATGAGCGCTGCCAGTAAACCAGCGACGACAATTCCTCGAATTCCTGCCGGGAGTACCTGGCTGACCAGCAACGGAAACGCCATTTGCGCATTGTCGCGGATCAGCTGTCCCTGTTCATCGAAGAGGGTTTGTTGAATAGCCGTAATGGCGCCTGATTTCGCCAGGGCAAAGCAGATCATTCCAGGAATGATGAAGATAAAGACCGGGAGGAGTTTCAGGAATGATGCGAAGATGGAACCGCGGCGCGCCTCGGTTTCATTGGGGGCGCCCAGTGTACGCTGAACGATATATTGGTCAGTGCACCAGTACCATAGGCCAATAATAGGCGCGCAGAACAGCATGCCGAGCCAAGGGTAATTGTCATTGAAGTACCATGCAATCCGGCCCGACTCGCGAACCGGCGACCAGGTGCTTTCCATGCCTGCGGGAACGAGCGGTTTCCACAGGTTGAACATTTCGCTGCCGCAGATTTCTCGCAGCCGCTCCCATCCTCCTAGTGCGTCGAGGCCGTAGATCGTCACAAGTAGTGAACCCAGAATCAATACAATCGTCTGCAATGCCTCCGTGTAGGCCACGGCCCGCATCCCTCCGATGATCGTATAAACGCCAGTGAGTAGAATGACCAGGATTGATCCCACCCAAAAACTGTCAAGGCCCATGAATCCCATCTCAGGAAGTAACACGCTGAAAACAACACCGCCAGCAAAAATTCCGACAGCAATTTTTGTCAATACGTAGGCAACGAGTGAGATGATAGAGAGCATGGTTCGGGCCTGTGGATTGAATCTTCGTTCCAGGAACTCAGGCATTGTAAACACACGCGACCGCATATAGAATGGGACCATCACCCACCCCAGCACCAGCAGGCACCAGGCATGTAGCTCATAATGAGCCAGCGCTACCCCGTCAGTGGCACCGGATCCGGCGAGTCCGACCAGGTGCTCGGAGCCGATATTGGACGCAAAAATCGAGGCTCCAATGACAAACCATCCCAGGTGACGGCCTGCGAGGAAATAATCATCAGCCGTATTCTTTTTGCGCCGCACCGCCCAGTACGAGATCCCCGCGACGACACCAAAATAAAACAGGATGACTAACCAGTCGATGACAGTAATGTGATTCACAGTGCTTGGATTAAGTGGTATTCAAGTTCGCTTTGACAAGTTAAGCGATTTGTATTAAGTGTAATGTTTACAGTTAATCTTTTTTTGACATCGAAATTTTCGTCCATGCAACGGGCATTGCTGTGCACGAGGTCATCACGGGTTTGATGCGGCGACATTGTCTTCAATCCGGGCATTTAGAAAGTCACTCACCTTACGAAGTGACTTCAGCAGTGCCTTCTTACTTTGTTTACTCATGAGATACACTTTCGTTCCATCGATGAATTTGACGTACCCGTTGTATTCGGTGCCGGAAAACACGGTAGACTGATTGGTGTGTGGCGCATAAGCCTTTTGGGAAACCCTGGAAACACTCACAAATATTTTCTCAACTTCCGCGTAAGGCAGAGTGACGCCCCATTTCAAGAGAAAAAATGAGCGGAAACTGCGATGTGTCTTTCTCTTCCTGTTGAATTCAACACCTTCGTATCCGGTCAGGATGAAGACACCCGCCAACAACAAACCGGCGCCGAGTATCGGCCGGCCGCTAATGATCCCTGCGCCACATAAAACGAGCGCGCTGGCAACCAGCAAAAAATGCCATGGAAACAGCATTCCCGTGAATACATAAAGTCGATCTTTTCTCACCAACTATTTCTTACCGAACGAAGGATCTGACTTTTTCAGCGCATCGTACATAACTTGTTGGATCTGCGTCCGCGTGTTGAGCTGGTACAAGCGCGTGTTGTCCCGTGTGGGCGTCACCCGGTTCGACAGAAAGATATAGAGTAAGTCTGATTGAGGGTCCATCCACACCATTATGCCGGTAAAGCCCGTGTGTCCAAAACTTTCCGGACTTGCGTCTTTAGCCACATTGTTATTCGGTCCAATGTATTTCAGGTTCGGCTTATCAAAGCCAATACCCCTTCTATTGTTATTCTCCGGGAACTGCACGCGTGTCCATTCACGCAATGTGGACTCCTTGATATATCGCCTGCCTCCGTACTCACCCATGTCGAGATACATTTGCATGATCTTCGCGAGGTCATTGGCATTGGCAAAGAGTCCGGCATGTCCTGAAACTCCCCCCAGCATGATGGCGCCCTCGTCATGCACAGTCCCATGTATCGGTTCATGCCTGAAGTAGTAATCGTGTTCGGTCGGCACGATCTCACGCTTGGGATATTTCGACAAGGGATTATAGGTCACCGACGTCGCACCAAGGGGCTCGTAAAAATTTCTCTGGAGGTAGGTGGTAAAGCGCTCATCGATCATGCTCTCCACAACACGGGGTGCGAGAATAAAAAAGAAGTCGGAGTACACGTATTTCTTCTCTGGCAACTGGGGCGCGTTCCTGATTGCTTTGACAATCTTGTCGGGATATTTGCGGTGCAGGTACATTCCCTTCTTCAGCTTGATCGGAAAGCGCGCCGATGAATCCGGCTTGATCGTGAACCACTTGTAGGCGCCATTCTTTCTGACCGTGTTCTTATAAAATGGTATCCAGGCCATGAACTGTCCCTGGTGTGTGAGGATGTCAATCATCGGGATGTTCTCTTTGTTAGACCCTTTAAAAATCGGCAGGAAGTCAGGTAGCGTGGCATTCAGCTTAAATATACCCTCGTCGTACAGCTTCATCAGCGCAGCAACACTGGTCGAAACCTTGGTCACGGAAGCGAGATCGTAGAGGTCAGTGAGCTTCACCTTGACGGTGTCACTGTATTCATGCAAGCCATAGGCCTTGTGCAAGACTACTTTCCTGTCCTTCGCTACCAACACCACACAGCCAGGGATGGCTTTCACGTCAATCGCTTGTTGAACGAGTGAGTCGACGCCGCCGAACAGAACTTCTGAATCCATGCCGGCATCTTCGGGCAAGGTATACTTGAAACGAATCCCGCCTTGAACATCGATTCCATTGCCGGCCTGATATTTTTCGCCGATGCTGACCGGCAGTCGCCCTAACGCACCGATCCCACCAAACACGAGTTGTGCTGCCAGGTCCTGCGTAACGGCGTTGTCCTGGTACGCAACAATTAGAGCATCCGAATCCTCTATTCGATCGACCTTATCGATCACATAGGGATTCTTAAACAACACCGCGATCGATTCGGGCCTGGCGGCGACTTCGCTCACCAGGGCGGCGACAGGATCATTCAGCTCGATGGAGTTGAGTGGTCGGCGGTTTTCGTCGTGAATTGACATGATCACGACGTCATATCCCGCGAGCAGGTTCCGCACCGTATCGACGTACCCGGCGCTGGCGTCAGTCGGCAACAGGTAATGGTTGACATTGTCGTATAACGAAAGGGTTCTTTGAAAAACCGTTAAGCGCTCAGCGCCGATCGCAAGAGAGGCAATCCGGGTGCTGTCAAGATCAATAATCGGGAGAAGCTCATGATCGTTGTTAAGCACCGTCAGCGCCGCTTGGGCGAGGTTTCGGTTGAGTAGGTGAGCAGCGGACGTGTTGAGGTCTTCAACAATGTCGCGAACCTTTACCGGCGTATAGTGGTCGAGCCCGACCCACTGCTTTGCGGCAAGCAATTTTCGGCAACGCTGATCGATCTCCTGCTGGGAAATCAATCCTTGCCGTACAGCCTTGCGAATCTCTTCAATTGCACGCGGCACGTCCTCGGTAAATTCGAGTAGGTCGTTGCCGGCCAGGATAGCATCTTTGTCTACTACGCCGGGCGCGCGGGAATTGGTCACTGCTTTCATATTCATAGCATCAGTGACCACCAATCCCCTGAATCCGAGCTTACCTTTCAGTCCGTCTGTTATAATCGGTCGTGACAATGTTGATGGAAGTCCGGTTGGATCCAGCGCAGGAATGTTCAGATGGGCGACCATGACCCCTCCGATGCCGGCATTTATCAGTTCCCGGAAGGGATAGAGTTCTATCGAGTCAAGGCGCTCTCTTGAATGGTTGATTTGCGGCAATGCCTTGTGTGAGTCGACATTGGTGTCGCCGTGGCCAGGGAAATGTTTGGCGGTCGTCAGCACCCCATTGTCCTGCATGCCTTTCATGTAGGCGATGGCTTTGTCGGCAACATTGCGTCTGTTTTCCCCAAAGGAGCGGTAGTTGATCACCGGATTGTCCGGATTGTTGTTGACATCAGCAACCGGAGCCAGGTTGACGTGAACGCCTGCTCTTTTTAATTGCCGTGCAACTTCAGCACCCATTTTGTAGATGATCTCGTTGTCCTGAATAGCGCCGAGTGTCGTTTGATAGGGATAGCTGATGGTGCTGTCGAGCCTCATGCCCAGTCCCCATTCGGCATCGAGTGCCACGAGCAACGGAACGTCTGCGGCTTCCTGGAATTCATTGATGAGTCGCGCTTGTCTGACGGGACCGCCCTGAAAGAAAATTACTCCTCCCACCTTTTGCTCGCGCACCAGTTTGAGGATTTCGGCTTTGTGTTCGGGACCGCGGTTCGAGTATGCGGCTACCATGATGAGTTGGGCAATGCGTTCGTCAGGTGTCAGCGTATTGAGCACCGAATCCACCCAGCGGCTGTTGGTGAACTGTAGAAACTCCGGCGTTGCAGGCTGCTGGGCGATTGCACTACCAATGTTTAATGCCGTAGCGGCAAAAAAAAGAGCGGCTATTCTCATCAAAAAAAATTGTTTGGCTATGTGATATGCGAATTAAGGGAATTAATTCAAGTTGTGCTATTGCGCTATTGTACTATTGTGTTGTTGTTGATGTGGATTCCACGGTCCATGCCAGAGCGGTATTGCGCCGCGAGTTGTTGCCGGACGTCCACGGTCGACACTAAAGCGCGAAGTGCGAGGGTCGCCGGCAGCCCGGGCGGCCTCCCGAAGCTCGGGTGCGTGATAATGAATTCAACCAGGACCTCGGAATCAGGAACCTGGAACGCGGAACCCGGAACCCGGAACTACAAACTACAAACTACGAACTTGCTATGCCACCGCACACCCTTGCGTCCCTAAAGGGAGCCACCGCGCTTGACTACGAATCACGAATTAATCACGAATTACGAATTGGGACGTCAACTGCACAATAGCACACCCCCAACGCCCAATAACCAACAGCCAACTCCCAATAGCCAACCGCCAACACCCAACAGCTCAACAGCTCAACACAATTGATTTCCCACCCGCGCCCTTGCGTCCCTAAAGGGAGCCACCGCTCCTATGGCAACATCTAGTCACACCCTAACACCGGAACCCTTTCAGGAACCCGGAACTCGGAACCCGGAACTGCGAGCTACGA
>CAZLWX010000110.1:0-5026 GCA_964563295.1 uncultured Roseivirgaceae bacterium
CCCCAACACAAGAATTGCGGCCCGGCAACGAACGCACCAAACACCTATGAAATGCCGGACCGAATTCCTGTTCACTGCCAGGCGAATCGTGCGTAGTACCCGCTCAACGCACGTTAACGCCAGCAGCATTAGCGGATACATCACCTTGCTCGCGAATCCACTTTTTCAACTCCCGCTGTTCCTCGGGCGCGAGGTATCCACATGCCTTGCGATATTCCTTCCTGAATAATCGCCTGTCAAAACTTATCTTTCTCAGAATAACCTTGCAGTACTCAAGCATACTCTGACTAAACTTCCTTGCCTTCATCGCCATTACAGATAGTAGTGGCCCACAGCCTCCGGTTGATACGTAACCTTTATGATTTCAAATTCCCCCACACCGTTGGGCACCTTCCATGACACCATGTCTCCTACCTGCCGTCCCAGCAAAGCAACGCCAATGGGCGAAAATACGGATACCTTCTTTTCACGATTGTCAGCTTCCTGTGGATAGGTAATAGTAATTTCAGCCTCTCTTCCACTAGACACTTCTTTGAAAAGGACCCGTGAGTTCATGGTTACAACGCCGTTGGCTATCTTCTCCTGCGATACCATCTTCGCGCCATTGAACCGATCAACCAGTCGAGTCACGATTTCCGGCATTTTTTTCTTCAAAGCCGCAAACTCAATCAATCCCATTAACCGCTGATAGTCATTTGTCGTTATAAGCATTCTGTTTTCCATACTCGTTAACTGGTTTGCATTATCCATGCCAGAATAAACCACCTGGCCACCGCCATCAGGCACTCCTTTAAGAAGATAAGTGATTACAATCTACCCATTGGGGAGTATTTACCCACCCCAATCACGATATTGATCACAAAATCGGTCCGGATAATGTATTAGACTTCCTACCTTTGACAAACCGCTCATCATGAAAAAAGTTTCAAGCGACCTTAAACTGAAGGAAAGAGTCAAGGAACTAAAATGTTTGTACGAGCTGTCCCGGGTTTCGTGGGAAGCGGACAAGGATTTGACTACACTCTTTTCAAAAACGCTGACCATTCTGCCTCCGGCAATGCGGTATCCGGAACTGGCCGAAGTTTTCATCACCGCTAATGGGCTTGTCGTTTCTACACCTGGATTCCGAAAGTCAGGCAAGCCTTCGATATCGGCGCCGCTTAGTGAAGGCAAAACGAAATACGGTCGAGTAGATGTCGCCTATCGCGGCTCTTCGCGGAAGAAACTTTCATTTTTGCCGGAGGAAAGGAAGCTCCTGAGCGTTGTAGCCAGTCAGCTTTCCCGCTCGATCCGACGCGCCTTCATGGAAGACGAAAAGAAGGCTTTGCAGTTGCAACTTGCGCACGCGGAACGTCTCGCGTTCGTGGGCGAGTTGTCGGCCGGCATCGCTCACGAACTCAACGAGCCCCTGGGAAAAATTCTCGGATTCGCCCAATTGGTAAAAAAGGCTGGCGGTCTCGGGGACCAGCAGCGCGAAGACATCGAACGCATCATCAAGGCTTCGTTATATACAAGGGAAATCATCAAGAAGCTGATGCTCTTCTCCCAGCAGATGCCTCAACAAATCAGCTCTGTCAACCTGAACACGGTGGTCTCCGGAATCCTTTATTTCATCGACATTCGCTTTCAGAGTCGGGGGATACAGATCGTCGAGCGACTGGATCCCAAATTGCCCGCGATTCAGGCCGATGCCGTGCAAATGAGCCAGGTCCTTGTCAACCTGATCACTAACGCTATCCATGCCTTGCCAACAGGTGGCACCGTTACGGTGACCACGAAAAAAAAGGCCAACAAGGTTAGTCTTGCGGTAACCGATACAGGGACTGGAATGTCGGCGGATGTTAAGAGGAAGATCTTCGAGCCCTTCTTCACCACCAAGCCCGTAGGTCAGGGAACAGGCCTGGGATTATCCGTGGTGCAAGGAATCATCGAGTCGCATCATGGAACAATACTAGTAAGCAGTGCACCCGGAAAAGGATCCAAATTCGAGATCCTGTTACCGACAAAGCAGCGGTAGTCATGAAAAAGAAAACGTTTAATCCTGTCAACGTGCTGGTAGTCGATGATTCACCGGAAACAGTCGAACTAATCAAGCGAAACCTGCAATCGATCGGGTATGAAGTCTATACGGCAAACAATGTTCAGTCCGCTATCAAACTGTTGGCGTCGCTGGACATTGATCTTGTTATAACGGATCTACAGATGCCTGGAGAAAATGGTATCGAGTTGGTGCGGCATGTGTCGGAGAATCACAAGGGTGTCGGCATTCTTGTCATCACCGGTTTTCCCTCTATTAAAGGAGCGATTGAATCAATCAAAATTGGAGCCGAAGAGTACCTGGTCAAATCGTTCACCGACGAGGAATTGTTCGCTGCGGTAGAGGCGGTTTTAAAAAAGACGTATCGGCAGAAAAAAGAAACGGGAAAGCAGTCGACCCAACATTTCGGAATAATCGGAGAGTCCGAGCAGATGCTGGCTGTGTTCAAAACCATAAATAAAGTGCGGTCGACAAATGCCACGGTTTTGATTTACGGCGAAAGCGGTACGGGAAAGGAGCTGGTGGCAAGAGCGCTGCATTACGGAGGCAAGAGTTCCGGCGCGCCTTTCGTGCCCGTCAACTGCGGAGGTATTCCTGATTCCTTGCTGGAAAGTGAACTGTTCGGTTATATGAAAGGCTCCTTCACCGGCGCCACGGAGACACGTGCGGGGTTTTTCCAAACAGCAGACGGCGGCACCATCTTCCTGGATGAGATCAGCAACACGAGTCTGTCCATGCAGGCGAAGCTACTGCGCGTGCTGCAGGACAAGGAATTCTACATGATCGGCTCAAAGAAATCCATGAAAGTCAATGTGCGAATTATCGCCGCGACCAATGTCGATCTTATGGAGTTGGTGAAGAAGGGATTATTTCGGGAAGATCTCTACTACCGGCTGAATATCATTTCAATCGACTTGCCACCCCTTCGCGAACGAGGCAACGACATACTTTTGCTCGCGGATTTTTTTCTCGCCAAATACGTCCGTGAACTTGGAAGAGCGCCGATGCGGTTCAGTCCAAAGGCAGCGAAGGCATTAAAAGCCTATCCGTGGCCGGGAAACGTCCGGGAGCTGCAAAATCTGGTTCACCGGCTCGTGATCATGGCGGATGACAACACGATCGACGTTCCCGACCTGCCGGAATCGTTTCGCTACTCGGCATCGCGTTCGCGGGGATTGGATCGCAAGTTGGAAGATATTGAACGTGAATATATCCTCGATGTTCTCGCCGCGAACAAAAACAACATCTCAAAAACTGCTCTGACGCTGGGCATCGACAGAAAGACGCTCCGCGACAAGATCAAGAAATACAACAAAGGTGCGGCAAAGTAGGGAGAAACGTACCACCTGACCAGATTCTCACCAGCCCATTCCGCCAATTTCGTTCCTTTTTCGAGTGGTATACAATTTGGAACGAGGTTGCCCATGCCAGAGACGGAACTAATGGAAGTGTTGTTCGCCAGGGAGCTGCGCGGGTTGTGTGCAAACTGTGCGCACGCCGATGGGTGTACTTACCGAATAAATTCGCGGAAGATCGTCATTCAATGTGAATTGTACGAAGTCGATGTACAACAAGCAGCGAGTGAAACGTTGGAGAAAGGACTATGCGCCAACTGCGATCTGGCAGCGACCTGCCGGCTGCCGGGAAGGCGCACGGGAGTATGGCATTGTGAAGAATACAAATAGAAGTTGATCGATGTTCAAGACGATTTTTGGAAAACGGTCCGGTCCTCGAAACGGAAAATGGAAGGAGTTCAACAAGCATGCGGTGCTGATTGCCGAGGGCCACTATCGAAACGGGCTTAAGCACGGCGTATGGAAAGAATATCGCGACACCGGAGAGTTGATCATTGAGGAAGTTTACGACAACGGCATTCCACACGGGCGATTTGCTGCTTATCATGCTAACGGAAAAATTCTGAGTGAGGGGTTCTATGTCCATGGTCTCCGCGACGGAGATTTCAGAATCTACAATGAAGAGGGGCAGCATATCAAGTCGCTGCGGTTTGATCAGAACAATCTTGTGGAGGAAGTTGAGGTGAAGTGTTGAGGTGTTCAGGGGTTCAAGTGTTGATGTCGGCGACCCGGAATTGGCCCTCGGTAGCATCGTGACCATCGTGGTTCTTTGTGGACATTGTGTTACTGTATTTCGTGTCACGTTTAACTTGGAGTGTCCGAAATGCCGTAGCACGAAGCGCACGATGAGCCACAATGGCCACGATGTTTCGTTCGAACTCCTATCCACCAATTCTACCTGTTAATTATTTCTTATCTTGATGATGAAAATTGCCGGATCCAACTAGTAGCAGAAACATGAACGAAATAGAGTTGAAACTCGAGCCAAACGGAAGAGGCGCATTCGTTATCGAAGAGAACGGCGAACGCATCGCCGAGATGGAAATCGGCATCGCCAACGGCAACCTGACCGTGTACCACACTGAAGTCGCCGACAAACTCAAGGGAAAGGGTGTTGCAACGAAGCTGATGGAAGCAATGACGGGGTACGCCCGCGAGAACAACCTGAAAGTTGTCGCGCTTTGCCCGTATGTCAATGCACAGTTCAGACGCCACCCGGATCAATATGCGGATATCTGGAACCAGGACTGGCACAAATGATCGACCTTGTAATTGAAGCCCGCAAAGCCTTGATCGCTCCCGGAATGGATGTAAAAAGAATTCTCCCGTTCCGATTGCGGCGGATGGTGGGTCCGTTCATATTCATGGACCATGCCGGACCAGTGTCCGTTCAAACGGAGAACACGCGGTCGATGGATGTATTGCCACATCCACACATTGGGTTGTCGACAGTCAGCTACCTATTTGGAGGTAAAGTCACTCATCGCGACAGCCTTGGCGTCGAGCAAGTCATTCGTCCTGGCGAAGTGAACTGGATGACCGCCGGCAAAGGAATCGCCCACTCTGAACGATTCGAAGACCCGGCAGCGTTGGCGGGCGGAGAACTGGAGATGATTCAAACTTGGGTTGCATT
>CAZLWX010000110.1:5126-9735 GCA_964563295.1 uncultured Roseivirgaceae bacterium
CTCGGCGAGCGTTTCATCTGGTGGAATTTTGTTTCATCGCGCAGGGAACGAATCGAACAAGCCAAGGCAGACTGGAAAGAAGGGAGAATAATTTTGCCGCCCTCCGATAATCGCGAGTTTGTCCCGTTGCCTGAGGACCGGTCCAGGCCCGCCGGCAGTCCACAGCCGCAGCCGCTGTCGTAGCACATCCCCATTAAATACGGCTATGGCCTTAATTTTATTTCGATATTTTATGGTAATAGCCATAAAATAGCAACGGCAAGAAAATGCGCCTGAATTCGACGAATTGCTTCCCTGGTGGATTTAGCATAGGCCTCTATCTTTACCTTGTCTCCCGGAAATACTGCAAAGCTCTGGGCGAACCGCCGCATCGCCCAAAAAAAATTCCAGCAAGAATGAAAAAAGAGTTGCTTTTCCAAGGCAGGCATTTCAAATTCGTTGACTGTTTTGGTCATGTTCACAATGATCAAATCGGATTAGGTAAAGCGAAACGTCAAGGGTGACAATCAAACTTATTAGCAATGAAATCGTTAGCCGAAACGATCCGCGACCTGCGAGTAGCCAGGAGGCTTCTTCTACGGGAAGTGGCTGCCGAGTTATGCATCGACCCATCGCTATTGAGCAGGATTGAGCACGGAGAAAAGCGTCCAAGGCGCGATCAGGTAATCCAGTTGGCAAAAATACTTGAATGTAATGCCGATGACCTGCTACTGGCGTACCTCAGCGACCGCGTGGTCTACGAGCTTCAGGGAGAAAAACTTGCCCTGAAAGCCGTACAAATTGCCGAGAACAAAATCAGGTATTCCAGAAAATCAAAAAAGTCGGCGAGGTAGTCAACTGACGATTTTTGTCGATCTGCGGAATACCATCGGAGACCTCCGGTCTCATCAACCCGAACATCAGCATATCTTGAATCGATCTGGGAGACTGGGGTTCGGCGGCTTGAGTATAAATATTTCTTCACCATCAAGGAAGTGCACGAGATGAAAAAAGATAAAAGCATGATAAGGAAAGCCACCCGGGAAACCGGCAGGCACAGGAAAGACGCGCGTTCTGTATCGATTGAAGCTGAATTCATGCGCTTCATCGAGTTTCACAAGGCAAGGAGGCTCAGCCGGAATCTACGCAGTTTGTTGTTGGAGTTCCTGATGCATGATGGCTCGTTCGAAGCAATATACCTACGGGAATTGATGTATGACCTGAATGGGCTATTCATCCTTCTGGACGAAATTGAGGCTGGACAGGTCGAAGACGAAATAGCGGTATGAAAAGAATTTGGACTCGGCTTACCGCTGAAGCGCTCGCTCAAGGTCCTTCACAATACTGGAAGGACTGACGCCGAGTACTTCCGAAAGTTTGAAGAGCGCTTCAAGTGTAGGCTGACGGAGACCACGCTCCAGGAGTGATATGTATGTTCTATCGAGGTCGGAATCAATAGCCAGAGCTTCCTGTGTAAGACCCTTCTTGACTCTCAATTCCCTCAGCAGGTGACCGAATCTTTCTTTCAGGCGGCTCATACGCCTTGAAGCTCTGAAAGTTTAAAAAATATGTTCGACGACTATAGTCTGAATTATGAATCCATGGTATATTTGAAATAATCAACCTCTGCGCCTATCACTACCTATGACTCGCTCGCATCCAAACGGCAGTATCATGGACCGATATTCGCACCACAGCGATTCGGAGTTGATGGCCTTGCTGAATACCGGAAACCAGGAAGTCTTTGAATTCATCTACAGGAAATTCGCCGGCGACCTTTACGAGTATGCCCGCCGCAATATCTCCTGCAAGGAAGATTGCCAGGAGATCGTGCAGGAAATCTTTGAGTCGATATGGGCCAGGCACCAAACTATTCAAATAACAACCATCCGACATTACCTGATCAGGATGGTGCGGTACAAGATCATCCGCTATTTCAGGCACAGCAAGGTGAAACGCAAATTCGTTGAGCACTACCACCTATTTGAAGCAATTTACGAGATGCGTGGCTTCGACCCGGAGAATCCTTCCCTCATTCAGCAGGAGCTCGACCGCAGCATAGCGCAGCTGCCCGACAAATGGCAGACTGCGCTAAGGCTGCGACTCGATGAAGATTTGTCCAACAGCGATATCGCCGTGCGCATGAACGTATCGAAGAGAACCGTCGAATGGTATATGTTTGAAGCCTTCGCTCGCATCCGGTCTTCGTTTAAACCGCAGGAAGGCTGATTCGTGGATTGGGTTTCCGGTTTCTTTATTCTAAAAGATCAAAATAGGTACGGAACCGTTTGTAGGCGCTTGTGACTCTCCGCTCAACAGCTTTAACCGTTACTTTGAGGGTCATTGCAACACTCTCGTTGCTCATACCCTCGTAGAATTTCAACGTCAGACATTGTCTTTCCCGTTCAGGGAAAATTGAAAGGATACGAAAGATGGTCTCCTTCTCTTCTGCCGAAATGATGGCACTCTCGACGGGCATTTCTGCGATTTGCAGCACATGCCGGATATAGCGCAGCTGGTTTTCATTCAGTTTCGCCATTTTGCTGAAAAAAGCACTGGACTTATTCCTCACGATCCCGAGAAGGTAAGGTTCAATCCTGAGTTCCCTGATCCGCGCGATCCTTTCGTGTCTCTGCCATAATTCGACGAACGTTTCCTGCACGATGTCCTCGGCAGCATCCCGGTCACCTGTCCTCCATTCAGCCAGGCTGAGCAGGCTGTCGTAGTAATGTTCATACAGATAGCGGAACGCTTTTTCCGGCCAGGACTTCAAAAGATTCTGAAAATGAGCATCGTTTATTCGCTTCGACATCCGTCTATGGACATTCGTGGCTTTGAAAAAATCGTAGAGGTTACGACTATAAAAAATCAAAAAGCCCATTCAGTATCCAATGGTCATGGACACGTTGAATGGGCTCATCCTCAATTTAAGTGAACTTCAGGAAATAACAAAGATGAGAACGTCGACTGGCTGGGTGGGAAAAGGGACCGGACATCAGGCCACTAAGCTTCATCGGGACCAACAGAAATTAAACAAAAAAGCAGGTGCCGGCGTCCACCTAACCTAATGAATTCCAGCTGAACTCATTCCTGAAGTGGCTGCCGGCCCTGCATGCTGCGCTACGGAAAATCCAGGTTCATTGAAAAAGAATATTTTGCGGGAAGGCACACCTGACCGTTACAGGCCATGTACTCGATAGTTCCGGTTAGCACAACGGAAGAACTAATTGCCCGCATCTTCTGCGTGAAAAGCACTTCATCGGCATACGAGATTATTTCAATTCCGTAGATCTCATCAAAGTACCTCCTTTGATTCAAGCCTTCTTCCGCACGGCCATAGAATGTGAAATCTTCTGCGCTGTCGAAAAGAATCCGCGTAGGATATGGGCCTCCGGGTTCCATGAATTGGGAATACGTATACCAGCCTGGGGCGAGAATGGCCCGGAACCGTAAAACGATTGTATCCCCCGCCGCACGCTGGATGTTTATGTCCCATTTAACGGGAACTTTGGTCTGGCACAGTCCACGATTCGGAAAATTGTTGAATACAATAACGTACAACAGCAGTACAGCGACTCTCATGGGTTATTGTGGAATTCGGTGTCATGGCTAAAGTGACGCCAGCCTTGAAAAACACCGGATCGTTCTCGAATTTTTATTCGAGAAGAGTCCGGCTGATTCTCCTTATTTTATCTGCAAGCGGCTCCCCGTTGAAGGCAGTTTAAAAAAACGTCGGCACCATCCTTCCGGCAAGCGTTGAGCCAGAATGCCCGGTTGACTTGGCTACGGCTGACACAGCGCAGGAAATTCGTATGCGCCGGGTCAAGGGGTAATGACCTTTAAGTCCACAAATGCTCACAGTCAGTGTCGCAATTTGGGTCAAATCTACCCCGTTTCCAGGTGGCATGCTTTTCGACTATTTCGAATATCATAAAATGTAAATAACTAATTATCAGTGTCTTATATTTATGACATGAAACATTATCAAAACACCGTTTCGTTTATTTCGTATAACCCATTATTATTGAGGGACTCAAATCCACCCTATGAACTCAATTGACGAAATCAAAAAGCCTTCAAAAGAAGAGCAACAAGTGGCGTTAGAATCGTACAACGCCTTGGACGCGGTGCTTCGGCAAGTTTCTTCTCCAAACCCAGAGATCGAAATAGAAGAAACCGGCGAGAGAATAAAGGTGCCTATCCACGCATTAAGGCTATTATCGAAAATCCTGCGCGTGACCGCCCAGGGTCAGCCGATATCGATCGTGCCTTTGGCAATGGAGGTAACCACGCAGTCAGCGGCGGATTTCCTCGGTTGTTCAAGGCCTCACCTGGTCAAGTTACTCGAAGATGGCGTTATCCCTTTTACGACTGTCGGCAGACACAGGAGAGTAAAGTTTGAAGACTTGCAGAAATACAAAAAAGCAATGAAAGCTTCTCAGCGAAGGTCCCTGATCGAGATGATGAAGCAGGACGAGGAGTTCAACATGTATGATTCATAGTGCGCGGTTCACATGCGTCCTTGATACATGCGTGATTTATCCAATCGATATCCGGGACCTGTTGCTATGGTTTGCCCATTTTGACCTGTACCGGCCAAAATGGAGCCAGATGATCTTTGACGAATTAT
>CAZLWX010000110.1:9835-12248 GCA_964563295.1 uncultured Roseivirgaceae bacterium
AGAAAGGGCAAAACAACAAATTGAAAGGATAAATGCGGCTTTTCCAGATGCGATGGTGAATAACTATGAAGAACTCCTTTCTACGTTATCGCTGCCGGATAAGCAAGACTGCCATGTTCTCGCAGCTGCGATCAAATCTGACGCGAACCTTATCGTTACAAACAATCTGAGGCATTTTGAAATTGGTTATTTATCCAGGTTTGGGCTTTGCGCCAAGAGTGCCGATGATTTCATTGCCGATACGATCGACCTGAATGCAAAGCTAGCCAGAGAGGCTTTCATCACAATGGTGGCACACAGAACAAATCCAAGCCTTGACGAATACCAAGTCCTGAATATCCCGCGCAACCGGGGTTTAACAAATTCCGCAAACTACCTGCACTCACTTATCTGACATTCCGGGCGAGTCCGATCTCAGCGTATTGCCACATCCGGCAAGCATTGATTTTTTACAAAAAAGCCAGTTTTCTCCCAGTGTTTTCTTTCCCATGGGCCACTCTGGAAACAGGCGGCTTTCATTAACTTGTATACACGCACCGTTAGCCATGGAAAAGACAGATTTTGACAAACTGCTCGACAGATACGTCACCGGCGACGTGTCCGAAGCCGAACGTATAAAAATTGAAGCCTGGCTGGACGTAATGAAAGCGGAGAAAGGCAACGACCTCCGCCTTAGCAAGGAAGACGAAGACACGCTGTTCCAAAAAATCAAGAGCAACTCCGGCAACCTCGACGAAATCATCAGCTTTCGCCCGGAAAATTACAGACCGCGTAGCTTCTTCCGGAAGCACCGGCTCCGGATCGCGGCCACTTTCCTTCTCGTCGCTGTCGCTTCATACGTAATATTCAATCTGGCAAACCGAAGTCAACCTGTGTTTGAACGGACCGCCACCGCCGGGACAGAAAGACTGGTCCTCGACGACGGTTCGATTGTGTGGCTCACCCAAGGAAGCAAACTGACGTATCAGGAGAAGTCCAGGCCGGACACGCGATACGCGGCCCTTGAAGGGGAAGGCTTTTTTGAAGTTGCAAAGAACCCGGACATGCCTTTCATGGTTGTTTGCGGCAGCATGACAGTAAAAGTCGTCGGCACAAGCTTCAACGTCAAAACCGGGCCTGGCCACGTTGAGCTGGAAGTCCTCACGGGCCGCGTGAACCTTTCTTCGACAGCCGACACGATGGGTGTAGACGTCTCCCCGATGGAGAAGGTGGTATACTCGAAGGACGGGACAGTCGAGAGGTTCACCCTGGCAGAAGCTGACGTGCAAACGATCATTGAATCTACAGACTACGACATGCGGTTTAGTAACACGACCATGGACAACGTGTTCGCCAGGATTGAAAAGAAGTTCGCCACCCGGGTGGTCGTTGAAGATACTGTTGTGAACCGATGCAGAATGACGGCGGATTTCACGGACCAGTCACTGGCAAAGACGATGTCGATGATCGCCGAACTGCTGGACATTGAATACAGTATCGGCAGGGACAAAGTCACCGTGACTGGCAGCGGTTGCCAGTAAAGAAAGACCGGCGCAACAACCCCACTCAGATGAGACCGATCGCAGTATTACTCGACTCCACATAAAAGAAAAACAGGAGTGTTGTAGCCACTCCTGTCATTCTTTCCCCACTCATTGCGTGTCAACCCCTGCAGGGGGTCGACACAAGGGGATGCTTTGTCTTTTTCGTTTGTCAAAAACAAAACATCTAAATGTATGAAAAAATGTTTAACGGCTGAAGCCAAACTATGGAACGTTATGAAAATATGCGCGGTGCAGGGAGCAATCGCCGTGATGTTGTGCGGCATTGCCGTCGCCCATGAGGATTTCGGCCAGGTGCTGGATCGGAAGGTCACGCTTTCCGTTGAAGGAATTCCCCTGGAAGAGGCCCTCAAAAAGATTGAATCCATTGCGAAGGTAACCTTCTATTATAGCCTGGATCAACTTAACGTCGAGGAGCCCGTTACGATCGATACTGATCACACACCTCTCCGGCGAGTGTTGGATGACCTGTTGAAGCCCTACAGGATAACGTACAAGGTGCGCGAAAAAGACGCCGTGATCCTATTGAAGCGGGTCGCTGCTGAAAAAAAGCAAGATACAAGCAAGGTCGACGACGGGGGATCGAACCCCGGCCCCAACGAGGAGTTGCGGGCCGCTATCTCCGGCAGGGTGACGGATGCGACGACTCAACTGCCGATAGCCGGAGTGAACATCCTTGTAAAAGGAACAACACGAGGTACGACGACTGACTCCGACGGTCGATACTCCATCGAAGCCGAGATCGGAGACGTGCTCGTCTTCACGTTCATCGGCTATACCGCATTTGAAGCGAAAGTCACGGGTGAAGCGGTTGTTAACGTAGCGTTGCAGGAAGATGTTACGAAGTTGAAAGAAGTTACGGTCAACGCGGG
>CAZLWX010000111.1:0-12226 GCA_964563295.1 uncultured Roseivirgaceae bacterium
TTTGGCCTTTGGCCTTTAGCCTTTAGCTTACGCTTATCGGCGAATTAATACGGTTGAATTCCCTGATGGAAAGCGCATTCAGCGTTTCCGCCGTGCGGGTTTCCCACTCCAGAATCTGCTGGATGAGATCGGCAGCCGTGTCCAGCTCCAGCTCGACAGTGAAAAGATAGGCCGTCCGGTAACAAGCGATTTTATAAGCGTTTATGCTCTCGATGCAGCCGATAACTTGTATGTCCCTAAGGTGTGCTGAAGTCGTATGGTCGAGCGTGTGATGGGTTTCAGCGATCAGCTTGTCGATGACCTCGTTTTTGCCGGGTACGGGTTCCTGCATGAGGTAGTTGAAGACACGCTCCAGTTTCAACAGTTTGTCGTCAGCATTTCCGATGTACTTCGCTAATTCTCGCTTTAATTCCGGCGAGGCAATTTGATGCTGGCATTTTTCGAACTCTTCGCGAACTTTTGCTTCAGCGTAAAACAATCGACGCAACCGGTACGAAAGGGCATCCTGGAGGGTATTGATGGTTGTGCTCATAAACGGATTTCGTTTGCAGTTTCAATGTCGAGCGCAGGCGCGAAAGGTAAAATGACACTGGTTGGTGGTGGAGATGACTTTGATCACCGTGGGGTGCTGATGTGCTTTTGTGCTGATGTGCCATTGAAGGCTTTTGGCTGTTGGCTTTTGGCATTCTTGGACCAGAATCGAGAATGGCCGACAGCCCGGCAACTCACCACCGTGTCATCGGAACCCCGCTTGACTTTGTTTACATAGTCTCCTCGCAACACGAGACGACCCGACCACACTACCTTCGGAGCGCTCCCTTCAATTCAACCCACTACTCTTGTTCTTGCCACGATACAGCCTCCGCAGTTCGTCCTTCGCTTGATCCAACACCTTTCTGTCTTTTGCCGGCAGCTTCTTGCCTGCGCGGTTGATGTAGAAGTTCAGCATGGACATGGCGGACTGCAACGGGCTTGCTTTCCTGCGCCGGCTTTTGTCGGATGAGCGCTTGAGCGACCTGGCGACTTTCTTTGGGTCGCGCGACTTGAATACCCGTCGCTCGAGGTCGAGTGCGTCGCTTTTTTCAGTCACTTTAGCCGACCATTTCCGCGGTGATTTGCCATGCGTGGCCGTTTTTTTGTTGGTTGTTTTTCTCGATGCCATGTCGTGAGGGATAAAAAGATAATTCCAAGGCCGGGCGACAAGCGGGACCAAGCACCCACCTCGAACTATCGGGTTCAAATTCCAATGATGATGTCCAAATGTCTTTGATGGCATTGCCCCACTCCCCGCATGCCGTCGCGGGGCCCGCGCTTTTCGCTACAACTCCGGCCTGCACATGGGCCAGCCCGCTTCGGGGTTTTCGCTGCAATCGCTAATGCGAATTTCTGTTTCAACAAAAAAAGCCAACCTCCTTCACGGGGCTGGCTTCCCTGAAAAAAATGGGTCTAGTTCAGCCTTACCTTTAGGCTACCCACATACAGGTTCTCATTCAGCACTTCTACGGTGTAGACGCCGGTCTTTAATTTTTGCTTGGGCAGATACACCAGTTCAACCCGCTGAAGTTTATTGCCTTCAACTCCCGGATCCGACGAGGCGGTGATGTTGTTGTCCGACGGAACGGCTGTGAAGGCCAGCGTTCCCTGTTCCGGCTTCAGCACATTACCATTCGAATCGGCAATTCGGAAACTCAGGTTCTTCAGGTTTGCGGGGACTTCTAAGCTTGCGATGAGTTTCTTCGTGCGCCGCGCTTTCACCGTCAGCTTTTCGGCTTTTCCCTTTACCGCCTGGATCTGTGTTTGATCGACGGTGGCAAACATCGCTCTGTTGAGGTCATCGGTCAGGGTCTTGTTCCTTTCCTGTAGCGCAACGATCGTGTTGTTGAGTTCGTTGTTCTTCGCTTCAAGCGCAGCATACGACGCCCGAAGAGAGGTGAGCTCATTTTGGAGCTGATTCTTGAGGGCTTCGAGTTCCTGTCGCTGTTTCCTGACCTGTGCCAGGCTTGCGTTCTCTCGCTTCATTCGGTCGTATCCGGATTCCTGCTCTTTGAGCCTGGCCATGGTTTTCTTTGCCAGGTCATCTAGTGAAGCATTTTCTCCGCGAAGTTTGGCAAGCTGGTCCTTGAACTTCTCCATGTCTTTTTCAAGCAAGAGCTTCTCCGACAACAAAGCTTCTGATCGCAACTGTTGTTCCTTCATCCCTGCCTCCAGGGAACTGTTCACGCTTTTGGTGTTCATCAGCCACATCACGCTGCCAACGAAAAGGACAGTGGTCACCACCGCAACTGCCTTTGAACTTTTCAATGTTTCCATAACGATTATTTACTCAAACTAACGGAGCGCGGATAAGTGCCGCCTTAACGGCGAATTAATTCGGGCTTAAAGTTTGCAGTTGGCGGTTGGCGTGTCCAGGTGTTGAAGTGTTGGAATACGGTGCTATGGCGCCACGGTACTATTGTGCTGATTGTGCTGTTGTCAATTCGAGATTCGCGATTAAGCGCGGTGGCTCCCTTTAGTGCAAGGGCGCGCGGGGAAAAGGTCCGAGTTCCAGGGCAAGCTCTACCGATATGCCGTCCCTACGGGACTGTTAGTCAACAGCCTGCCGTTCACGGTTACATAATGAGCCGCGCGTGGTCGATTGACGATTGACTATTGGCAACACGTTACTACCGTGGACAGTCGACTGTCGACCGTTGACTTTTTCACAATCTTCATGACAACTCTACCCGGCCCTCCCAGCGGATAAATTCCCTCATTCTTGTGCCAGAAGATCATTTTAATCTCAATTTAATCCCATCTTTATGCCAAACTTAAGTTGGGGAGCTAGGTTAGTCCCGAGTTTCAATTGGGTTTACAGGTTTTGTTTGGCTATTGCCGTTGCCCACAGGAGCTAGAGCCCTCTCCCTAATCAGGAGGGGGCTTTTATGTCTTAAATTGGTCAAGCTTCTTTCCAAACAGACTATCGGACATGCCGCAAATGAATATTCTCGTGGTGGAGGATGAACAAAAGGTCGCAGCCTTCCTGAAGAACGGGCTGGAAGAACAGGGATACCGCGTCGACCTCGCCTATGATGGATATACCGGGGAAAAGCTGGCGTTCAGCAGGGAGTATGACCTCATCCTGCTGGATGTTATCATTCCCTTGACGAATGGTAATGAACTCTGCAAGAGAATAAAGAGTACAAAGCCCGAGATACCGGTGCTGATGCTGACCGCGTTGGGCACCACCGACGACAAGGTGGCTGGCTTCGACTCCGGTGCGGACGACTACCTTGTCAAGCCCTTTGAGTTCAAAGAACTCGTTGCCCGGGTCAAGGCGCTCACAAAAAGAACTTCGTTAAAGCAGTCGAGCTACGTGCCGAACATGCTGCGCGTCGGCGACCTGCAGCTGGATGTCGACCGTAAAATCGCCATTCGCGGCAACAACGACATCCCCCTTACAGCCAAAGAATTCCTATTGCTCGAATACCTCATGCGCAACAAGGGAAGGGTCATTTCTAAAGTTGACATCGCCGAACATGTGTGGGACATCTCATTCGACACGGGTACCAACGTTGTCGAAGTCTACGTCAACCTGCTTCGAAGAAAGATCGACAAGGATTTTCCGGTCAAGTTAATCCAGACAAGAATCGGCCTCGGCTATGTAATGCAGGAACCATGAACATCAGAACAAGGCTTACATTGCGGTTTATACTGATCACCGCCGTCATTATGATGCTGGCGTCGGTGCTGATCTACGTTTTTTCCGCCGAGTATCGCCGCGAAGACTTCTACAGCCGCCTGATGAACAAGGCCAACAACACAGCTAAGCTCCTTATCGAAGTTGACGAGGTGGACATCGATCTGCTGAGGAAGATCGAGCGCGACAACCCCGCAAGCCTGCCCAATGAAAAGATCGTCATCTTCAACTATCGCGATACGGTCCTGTTCAGTACAGACGAAAACAGAGTGATCCAAGTTGATACGGCCCTGCTCGACCGTGTCCGCCTTGAGGGTGAGGTTCGATCCGTACAGGGCGAGTTTGAAGTGCTTGGTTTTCTTTTCACAGGTCAGTATGACCGGTTTGTGGTGATCGCCGCCGCCAGCGACATTTATGGCTTCAAGCGATTGAAAAACCTGTCGTTCATATTGTTGATCGTCTTTGGGATCAGCATCGTGATTGTTTCCATTTCCGGGTGGATATACGCCGGCAAAGCCTTGCAACCAATAGCACGAGTCGTGAACCAGGTAGACGATATCTCTGTTGCCAGCCTGAATCGAAGAGTTGATGAAGGCAATGGCAATGACGAAATCGCCAAACTAGCCAAGACTTTTAACCGGATGCTGGAAAGGCTCGAGACCTCCTTCACGGCGCAGAAGAATTTCATCGCCAATGCCTCCCACGAACTTCGGACACCGTTGACGTCAATCACGGGTCAACTCGAGGTCACACTGCTGAACCCAAGGTCGCCGGATGAATACAAGATGGTGATGAACTCGGTACTTGATGACATCCGAAACCTGAACCGGCTCTCCAACCGACTGCTGCTTCTTGCCCAGGCGTCGGCAGAAGAGCGCAAGCGACGCATGTTGCCCATTCGCATCGATGAGCTGATGTGGCAAGCCAAGGAGGACGTCGTGAAGCATTACGATGGGTTCACCGTGAACATCGACCTCGACCAAAATCTTGATGACGAGAGCAAGCTGCTCATTAGCGGCGACGAACAGCTCATTCGAACGGCGTTGATGAACATCATTGAAAATGGCTGCAAATACTCGCCTGACAAAACTGCTGACGTTTTCATCCAGGAGTCGCGGTCAGGTCTCCGGATCAAGTTCACCGACAAGGGCATCGGCATTCCACCCGAAGACCTCTCCAATATTTTTGAACCGTTCTATCGCGGTTCGAACACAAAGAATATCAAAGGTCATGGTATTGGTTTGTCGATGGTGAAGGGCATTATCAAACTGCATCGGGGAATGATCCAGATGGTGTCCAACGTTGGCGCCGGCACGACCGTTACGATCGACCTGCCTATCGTTCGATAATGTGTGAGGTATGTGGGATTTGCATGGTCAGCGGTCGACCGTATCACGTCATGTTCCTCTCTCCGTCACGTAAGCCGATGGGTGAGTCCCGCCTCCAGTCCGCGAAGTTCTGCCAGACCGCGCATCCGTCCGAGCAAGCTATAACCCGGATAAATGGAATCAGCACGTTCGAGTTCGTACATCATCAAGTGGCCATGGTCCGGTCTCATCGGTATTGATTGCTTCCGGTGCCTGACCGCGGCAATGATCTCGGACATCACCCGGACCATATCCACATCGCCATTTAAATGATTGGATTCGTGAAAGTTTCCCATGGGATCTCTCGTAATGTTTCGCAGATGGATGAAATGCATCCGGTCTCCGTGCCGACGTACGATTCCCGGTAGATCGTTATTCTGATTCACCCCGAGTGAACCCGTGCACAACGTAAATCCATTGGCGGGCGAATCGACCGCATGAAGCATGAATTTCAGGTCATCCTCACTGCCCATGATCCTGGGGATACCAAATAAAGGATAGGGTGGATCATCGGGGTGAATGGCCAGGCGTACTCCGGCATCCTCGGCGACCGGGATGACCTCTTCCAGAAACCGGATGTGGTTGTCGCGAAGCTGGTCACGGTTCACTTGCCGGAACTGGTCCGAAAAACGCATAAAGTCGTCAATGGTGAAAGATTCATCAGTGCCGGGTAATCCTTTTAGGATATTTCGCGTAATCGTTTCGATCTTTGCTTTGCTAAGACCCTTGAAATATGTTTCCAACCCATCTGGAAAACGGCCGGCGTAGTCTTTTTCTGCATCCTTTCGCTTCGAAATGTAGATGTCGAAAACGGCCAGATCGCGCCAGCTGAAAGCAAGCGCTAGTGAACCATCGCCAAATGGAAAGTAGAGATCGGTTCTCATCCAGTCGAGCAGGGTCATAAAGTTGTAGCAGACTGTGCGGATGCCACACTGGCCCAGGTGCCGGATGGTTGTGCAATAGTTCCTGAGGTAATGCTGATAATCTCCGGATCGCAGTTTGATGTCGTTATGTGGCGTGAGGCTCTCGACGACCTCCCAGGAAAGTCCTGCTTTTTCAATCAGTTCCTTTCGTTTGTTGATCTCCTCCTTTGGCCATGTACGTCCGTCATCAATGTGATGCAATGAGGTAACAATGCCTGTTGCGCCGGCCATCCTAATGTAATCAAGTGGAATCGGGTCGTTCGGCCCGAACCAACGCATCGAATGAATCATTCCCGGTTTCTCTGTCATGAAGTATTATGAAGTTTTTTTCCCGTCGATTGTATGGAGTCAGTCCATCAGAAGTCCGCCATTCACTTCGATCGTTTCACCTACGATATAGGAGCCGAAATCGGATGCGAGAAACAGGATAGGCCAGGCGCATTCCTCTGGAGTGCCGGCTCTTTTCAAAATAACGCTTTGGGTCGCCGACCGAAAATCAGCAGGGTTGGTAAACCGCTGATGGAATTTGGTGTCGATGATGCCGGGTGAAATCGCATTCACCCGTATGTTATGGGCTGCCAGCTCTTTTGCCATATTCTTCGTCAGCGCGAGTACGCCGGCCTTCGAGGCGGAATAATGCCCTGTACCGAAGCTGCCTCCCGTTCTGGCCGACACCGACGTCGAGTTGATGATGACGCCGGCTTTCCTTTCTTTCATTATCGGGACTACCTCCCGGGACACCAGAAAGGTGCCCGTCAGGTTTACGTCGATAACCCCCTCCCACAATTCGAGGTCTGTTTCCAGGAGTCCTTCTCTGCGGATAAGAGTCCCCGCATTGTTGATCAGGATATCGATGGTACCGAAAGCATGGAGCGTCTGGGCGACAACTTTTCTGACGTCTGTTTCCCGGGACACGTCTCCCTGAATGGCTTGTGCCTTTTGCCCCAATGCGTGAATGATTTCGACAACCTCGTCGGCCGCCTTCTTGTCCTCGCCATAGTGCACGACCACCGTTGCTCCCGATCGCGCGAATTCAATGGCTGTTGCCCTGCCGATGCCTGAACTCGCGCCGGTTACAAGCGCTACCTTATGATCGAATCGAATATCCATACCGTTGGAGGTCAGGGCCTGCCAATTACCCGACAGGTCCTGACAAGGTTGTTATTAGTAACTAATCGAAACCTGAACGTTTTGGCCGGGCTTCATCACAATTGGATTTGCCAACGAGATGTAGACACGGCCATTGACCAACTTATGCGTGGCTGTTATCGGTTTTCCATTGTAGCGTGTTTCAACGACTCCCGGTTCTTTTCCTTCGGGGAGGACAAATACGAGTTGTCGCAGGGCGAGTTCACCCCAATCCAGGTCAATCTTATCGACTTGCTCACTAGCTGTTCTTTTTTGAGAGAATTTTCCCCACCCGGTGGAGGCCGTGAAGAATGAGATGTGGTCGTGAGGCAACCAGGTTGGGTCAAATCCGATCAGGCCGGCGGGACCATCGAGTTTAAGGCCCTGTGCCGAAACGAGCAACGACCAGACACTCAAAGGTCTTACGTAAAATTTGCCGGCGCAATCATCTCCAAAGGGATTGCCGCTGACGCCCAATGCGCTGAACGCGTAATCGGTCAAACCGGTCCGAAGCCGCCCGTCATAGCGATCATAGTTGGCTCGCACGATTGAAAATGCTTCGGTATTTAATCCAGCCTGCATCATCAACGCAGCGACCGCATAGGAGATTCCCACCTTCACCTCATCAGCATGCAACATGGTGAATTCCGGTTCGGGCCGGCCACCGCTGGGCCAGTCTGTTTGCACCATGGCAGGCTCGTAGTCGACCACAAATTTTCGCGGACTTTGCTCGAAGTTGAAAAAATCGGTCCGGAAGTTATATTTGAAGAGCGACCTCATTGCGGAGCGTACATGCTCCTTCGGATAGGCCCATCCCAGGTCTACCAGGTTCATCCACCACTGCCCTAACAATTGATCGGTGTAGCAGCCTGTGATATAATCCTTGTACGGTTTCGCATCGGGTATCTGGATGTAGTATTCGCCGTTGAAGAGTTTTTCCTCTTGCGTCTTGGCGCCGTCGCGGAAGATCCTCCCATACCGTTCTGCCGATTGCTGGTCGCCTTGCAACAGGGCCATCCGTTCACTGGCAGCAAGTGCTGCAACGTACATACTTCCCATCCACGAGCTCGTACCGCCATGCTTGCTGTCCATCCCATGTTGGGCACCGGAAAGCATGCCGTTCTCGTCTTCATCCCATCCTGCGATCAGGTAATCCATCGACTGTTTGATCTTGGGCCATTCGCGCTTCAGCCATGCGCCGTCGGTGCTTTGCAGGTGGCCCAGGTACGAGCCGATAATCGAGTGGCATTGGCCGTCATAAGCTTGAAAAGGATTTTTCATACCCAGCCGTACCGGGAGCATTCCTTCCGGACTTTGTTCGGCGTGTTCTTGTTCACGCATCTTTCGCCCGATCGAGGGAAAGAGTCGTGGGACTGATTGGGCATAGCCCCAAACGTGGGTGGCGTTTCCAGCACAACTCCCATAGGTCCAGGAGCAACCCTCCCATACTCCGAAGTGGTCGTCCGCAGCCCAAAAGGCCGTGGCGCTTCTTAACGTAGCGGTCTGTGAATTGACACGATCGAGGAACCAGTACGGCAGATTGGACGCGTAGAATGAATCATGATATGTCCTGGTGTATTCGCTTAACTGATCAAATCGCTTGACGACATCGCGCGCTACGTCAAGGCCATTCTTCCACCATTGTTTGTAAACATAACCGTCGTGGTCCCAGTAAGGACAGTTTTCATCCAGCACCATTGGTATGTTTGGGAAATACCACGACAGTATGAAGGTAACCGTTCGTTCCTGGCCTGGTCCCAAAGTAAATGGGGTGGCAAGAGCGCCATCTACGGTTTCACCTTCGGGAGAAGGCCCGGCGGTATTTGGTCCGGAGAGCTTACCGGTCGCTTTGAACTCATCATACAATGACTGAAATGACGTCCAGCTGGCGGAGGCTACCGCTTTTGGGTCGAGTACCGTCAGCACCATTTCACCGTGTGCGGGCGCGTCGCTTTTATGTTTGCCCGTCATGTAAATCATCGTTTCTTTCTTTCCTCTGATTACCTGATTTCGATTGCCGCCATACTGGTCGGATTGGCGACCCTGTACTGTCCAATGATCCGGTGGACGTCTGAAGATTCTTCGCTGTGTGGCATCGGCTGACAACGGAGGGGGCATGGTTTCGTAAAGACCTGACGCATTTTGCTGAGTGGCGATGAAACTGACATCCACAGCTTCACTGCTATTGTTACGCACGTTCAGATTATAGATGGCGCACGGAATAGCCGAATTTTTTGCGTCGAGTGGAATCAGCGGATTAAAGGCCTCCATCGTTACCTCGACAGGAAGTTCAGGATCTTCGAAATAGTAGACACCGTATGGGAACTCACCCTTGAACGACAGTGATTTCATCGCTTGAAAGGGTCCTTCAGGTACCGTCTCTAAAACCCGGACAACAGGTTGTCCATTCGCACGTGCGGCTCGAACGGCAAAAATGCTGTTCGGTAGCGGGAAGTCAGTAAAATTTCGCCACAACTGCCACGAAAATCGTCTTGCCTTGCCATCCATTTGGATGGCGCCTGTGCCGATGCCCCCGATCGGTAGTCGGATTTCTCCGAGATACTCGTCTCGATATATTTTTGACTCACCACGAGTGAAAAGAAACGAGGGATCAGTCAGCTCCGCCCGACGTTGCTCACGCCACGCTGATGTGGGAATGAACGATTCACCCGGTGCTTCTCCTGTCACGGTCTCCTCGGTGATGATGTCAATCGTGCTCTGGTTCCCGACTTCGATTTCCTGATTCACCATTCCCAGTCGGCTAAATTCGAGGGAACCACCCCGCGAGGGAATACTAATCTGGTATTTACCATTTTTGTCAGTAGAGGTTTGAACATCTGTTCCCTTCAATTTCACCACGCAACCCGGAACCGGGTATCCGTTGTTCGTGAAGACTTTTCCGGAGATTGCTTTGTCTTGAGCAAAGAGGCCGTTGACAAAACCTAAAAGGATGACTGCCACCCAAAGGAGTTTTCGCTCTGCAGCACACTGCCGGCTTATGCCCATTGCACAAGACCGCGCATGATCGATAGTTTTCATATGACTAAGTTGATTAAAAGCGACTGAGGTTTTGTGTTCTCAATGTAATCCACGTGTTTGAATCAAAAACAAAGTATCCTAACAGTTACACGAAGTTGCTTGACATGAATGTGTTTCCCGCGCGAATACTTGTCGTCGAGGACAACGCAAGTCATGGATCGTGTGTGACGTGGATCAGAAACGCTGAGAAGGATCGGACAGCCCCGAGTAATGCGCGAAGAAGATTGGACGATTGCGAAGCCTGTATTGCCGCTTACACTGACAGCCTCGCTGGTACAGCCGGGTCCATTGTAATTATTGATGTGTTATCATACGGGCACACTCAGGTAACGCAGCGTCGCGGTCTCTTCTTTCGATAGTCCGTTCATTTTCCTTCCACGATTGGCCTTCATCCACCGGGTCCGGAAATTTCCATTCATCCAGTCAGAGATGATGGTTGGGTGAATATAACTCGAACGGCAGACAGCAGCAGTGTTGCCGAGGTCCGACGCGACTGTGCGTATCACTTCGTTGGCGACGCGCTTGCGGCCGGAGATGGTGTCCGGATCCAGCTGTCGCGAAAGGCGATAGGCGGTCTTGCACGTTGCCGCCCATGTGCGAAAATCTTTGGCCGTCACCTTTCTGAACTTTGATGTAATAGCGTCCAGGTATTCATTGATATGGTTCGCCTTGATATCGTAGTCAACTCCATTGCGGTCTTCATAACGAAACAGGTCCTGGTTCTTGTGGTTGCCGCCGAGTTCCCCGGAGGCCTTGATCAGCAAGACCAGGTCGTCTTCCCAGATGCGGCGCTTCCACATCTGTCCCGATTTGCCCTTGAATTCAAAGATCGCGTCCATCTTGCCCTCGGCGCTTTTTGAACGATCAATCACCATATGGCCTTCCTTCAGTGTGGTGAGCCCATACGATTTGTTTTGTTTGGCATACTCGTCATTTCCCACCCGGAAATGGTACAGGTCGATGAGCTTGATGATCAACGCCACCACTTTGTCCTTCGGCATTCCTGGTAACGTCAGGTCGGCCTCCACTCTGTTGCGGATTGTCGGCAGGGTTTTCGCAAAACCGATCATGCCATCGAATTTCTGAGCTGCGCGTGAAGTCGTCCAGTTGTTGTGGTAGCGGTATTGTAACCGCCCTTTTACATCCCGGCCAGTCGCCTGCAGGTGTGCGGAGGGGTTAGGAGAGATCCATACGTCTTCCCACGCCGGGGGAAGTACGAGCTTGTTGCAGCGATCGATTATTCTTGGGTCGCGGATGAGCTTGCCGGTCACGCTGAAATATTCCCACGCCACCTTTGGGCCGGGTTTTCGTCTTCGCGAAATGCCTTTTTTTTGCATAGTGGGGTTGTGGCATGGACGCCGGACTCCTTAATATAAGGTAAACGCGAGTGAGTTTCAAGGAAGTGTTCAGCGAATTCCCAATTCGTAATTATTCGTAATTCATAATTAAGCGCGGTGGCTCCCTTTAGGGACGCAAGGCGTGCCTGGGCATGACAAGTTAGAAGTTCATAGTTTGTAGTTTTGTAGTTTTGCAGTTCCGGGTTCCTGAGGTGTTCAGGTGTTGGAGTGTTCTGGTGGTGCTATTGTGGCAGCTGGGCACTGCCGTGGACCGGGGACTTTTTTGGAACGCACGCTTAGTCGCCGGCGGGGAATTATTTAGTTTCACAGAAGGTTATCATCTAAACAGCACTGATGCAAACCGCCTACTCACCAGTAGATTACGTTTACCGTGAAGTTATCGAGGAGCAGATCGCCCGGTCGGCTACGGGTAAAGTTTTTTATTACGATGAGGAAGGCAAGATCAACGACGTCGAAGGCGGGATTGAAAGACTTTCCGAAGTAGAAGGCAAAGGTCTGTTTATTACCATGTCCGGAGGTCAACAAGTGCGGATCGATCGGATCATCACCCTCTTCGGCAAACCCGGCGCCGCCTTTGATGAATATCAGGCATATGCCAATGAATGCCTGTCGTGCACGGGTGGGTATGATCTTGATGGCTAATTCCTAATTCGTAATTGGCTCTTGGCCTTTGGCCTTTAGCCTTTGGCCTTTAGCCTTTAGCCTTTGGCCTTTAGCCTTTAGCCTTTGGCCTTT
>CAZLWX010000112.1:0-1165 GCA_964563295.1 uncultured Roseivirgaceae bacterium
ACCGTCAGCTTAGAAGGCTGATGCTCTATCCAGTTGAGCTACCGGACCCAAACTGCGCCTTCCCCCCGCCTGCCTGCGCTATGGCTTCGTTTAGCAGGCCGAACTTCGCCCACCTTCTCAGCCTAGCGTCGGCCGCGCGCAAGCAAGCGCAGCCGGGCGGAGAGGGGGGGATTCGAACCCCCGGTACGTTTTAAGGCGTACGACAGTTTAGCAAACTGCTGGTTTAAGCCTCTCACCCACCTCTCCGGAAGTGGCCTTAGCAGCCTATGGACCTTAATTTAACTGAATCTTAGCGTAGCGACAATCTCGCCTCGGCCCGCCAAAAAAAGGAAGTGCAAATATAAAGGTTGAAACCTAACGACCTAAGAAATCGCCCTAAATTCTAAATTTAGGCATGGTCCGCATAGAAATCGCCACCGCCGAAGATATTCCCACGATCCAGACGATCGCAGAAAAAACCTGGTGGCCAACCTACTCATCTATCCTATCGGCTGAACAAATCCGGTACATGCTCGACGCCATTTACTCAACTGAGGTATTACAAAATGTAATGCGAACCAGTTCACAGACATTCCTCGTCCTGGTTGAAAATGAAATGCCCGTCGGGTTCTCATCACATAGTGTTCGTCCTGAAGATCCTGAAGTTGTGAAGATTCACAAGATTTATGTGCTGCCCGAAAAACAAGGCCACGGCTACGGCAAAATGCTGATCTCGGAAATCCATCATCAGGCACGTCAACAAGGCGCGCGTTTCCTCGACCTGAACGTCAACCGTTTCAATCCAGCGCGAACGTTCTACGAAAGGCTTGGATTCGAAATCCTTCGAGAAGAGGATATTCCAATAGGACCTTACTGGATGAATGACTTCGTAATGAGGATAGGTTTGTAGTTTACACCACTTAAGCACACCGTCGGACAACAAATTGAGAGCCCGGAACCAGGAACGCGGAACGCGGAACAATACTCCAAACTACTTCGCAAGGCGGATCCAACCCCAAACTTCAAACTGATGCAACCATCGACCATGGACTGTCGACCGTCGACCTTCCTTAAATCACTCTCCATCGCAACACCTCCCTACCATGGACTATGGACCATGGACCATGGACTATCGACTATCAGAGCTATAGGATCAATCACGTCTCGAAGGGAAGGTCAGAGATCC
>CAZLWX010000112.1:1265-9152 GCA_964563295.1 uncultured Roseivirgaceae bacterium
TCACTCTCCATCGCAACACCTCCCTACCATCGACTATGGACCATGGACCATCGACCATGGACTAATAATCAGTATTTTTATCGCACAGCAACGACCCATTGAAGAAGACTGACTACTTGTCCCACAACACCGTCCGCCTCATCCAGGGCGGCAGCGAATACTTCGAGCTGCTGTATCGGCTTATCGAGGAAGCAAAGCACCTCATCCACCTTCAATTTTACATCTTCGAACAGGATCACACCGGAAATGTCGTTGCGGAAAAGCTTAAGGAAGCGGTGGCACGGGGAGTAAAAGTGTATGTACTGCTCGACGCTTACGGTTCGCAGGGTTTGTCAAGGGCATTTGTAAGGAGTCTGATTGATGCGGGGATATTCATGCGAAGATTCAGGCCGCTTTTCAAGAGCCGTCGGTTTTACCTGGGGCGACGGTTGCATCATAAAATCGTTGTGGTCGATGCCGACAAAGCATTGGTGTCGGGACTGAACATCAGCGACCGATATAACGACATGCCTGGAGTTCCAGCCTGGCTCGATTGGGCGCTCTATGTTAAAGGCGAGGCAGCAATGGCGTTGGAAGAAATCTGCAAGCAACGGCTTCAACTTCGGTACAAGCTTTCCTTGCCGGAGTCTCCCCTTCCGAAAGCACACTACCCTGTACGCGTGCGCGTAAACGACTGGGTACGACGCAAGCGACAAATCTACCGGACATACCTGGAGATGTTCCAGGAAGCGGAATCGCACATCATCATCATGTCCGCCTACTTCCTGCCGGGCCGGAGATTTCGGCGCCAGCTGGCTGCGGCAAGGCGAAGGGGTGTGAGGGTCGCCGTAATTTTGACGGCTAACGCCGATGTTATCCTGATCAAATACGCCGAGCGATTCATTTACAGGTGGCTATTCAAACACGGCATCGAAGTCTACGAATACACCAAGAGCATTGTCCATGGCAAAATGGCCACGTGTGACGGCGAATGGATGACGATCGGTTCGTACAACGTCAACAACCTGAGTGCTTATGCCAGTGTTGAACTCAACCTCGATGTCAAACATTCCGGTTTCGTCTCAAAAGTAGAGCATCGCCTGGAAGAAATCATCAGAAATGATTGTGTACGCATAACGGAAAAGAGTTTCTTAAAGAAATACAACTGGTTCAACTTCCTCGTACACAAAACGGTCTACGGCATTTTCCGTTTCCTCTTCTTCTTGTCCACCAAACAGGTCGGTGATTAGTTGCCTCGAATTCTGCGGATCATACCTTGTGCCGTTCTGCGATTCCAGTTGGAAAATCGTCCGCGCTGGATAACCAACAGATTAGCGTCGGGATTGTTGAGATAGTAGTGAAAAACAAACTTGCCACTCTGGTCATTCCATCCTGCGATCTGGCCGAAGCGGAGGACATTGAACACCAGCGTGTCGCCGTAGTGTTCGACAGTATAATATTCGTCGGAAAATCGTTTCAGCTGCCTGACTTCTTTTTCTCGTTCCAGGTTAGCGAGAAGATCGTTGCGTTGAGGAAAATAACGGAATCTGATGTCAGGATCACCATCGAAAACTGAGCGATAACCCGTGTAGAAGCCCGAGTCGCTTTTGGCAACGATATACCAAAGCCACGAATTCAGGGGAGTTGGCGTGCTGATGAAATCGTCGACGTTCAATTGCTGCGCGTCTAAGGCTGCACGGATGTCGTTGTCGACCGATTTCTTGTTGAATACCGCGTACATAAAATAGGCCGAGCTGAGAATCAGTCCCGCAGCGATCAACACCCTTCGTGCTCGCGTCTTTTTTGAATCCAGCGTCGTGAGGGCGATCAACGCAATTCCGACCGGCGCCGAGAAGAAAGGATCCGCCACGAACAGAATATGATAGGAGAAGCGCGTGTGAGCGAAGGGCTCGAGCCACCCGATTCCATAAGCGTTGGAGGCGTCGAGGAGCAGGTGAATGAGAATCTCGACACCCCAGAACACCATCCAGGTGGCGATCGGTATTCCCCGCGCGCGATGCCATCGCTGAGCCGCCACCGCAAGAATTACTGTGGCCAGAGCTCCGAACGTGAACGAATGAGTAAACCCGCGGTGCGCGAGAAGATCGGCAGTCGGCGAAAGCCAGAACGAAGCGACAAAGTCGATATCCGGCAGACTCTGCCCTATCGCGCCAAGAAACAGCGCCCGCTTCCCCAGCGACTTCCCCGCAAGCGCTTCGCCAACGACTGCACCGAGTGCAATGTGGGTTATCGAATCCATTCAAGTTGCAAGTTACAGGTTACAGGTTGCAAGTTACAGGTTGCAAGTTACAAGTTGTCGGCCGTGGCGAATGTGGTCAAGTATATTGATCATCCTCGATGCAAACGACGCCCACATTGTGGCCTTTGTGGTTCGTCGTGTTACTGCATTTGAGCCGCTCCAAAGCAACATTTCACTAATGGTAAGTCGTAACTAAGCGGCCGCTGTCTTCCAGACCCTGCTAGTACATGCCAGTAAGTCACTAAGACACCAGGCAATGTGTGGACTATTGGCTCTCTATAGTTGATGACCTGCTTATGGAAAAACACGGCGCCCAGCATCTCATTAGTAAACGTAGCCGCAACAATATGAAAACGAACTCCTTTCGTACTTGGGATGACTTGGTATTTGAAAACCGCAACCACCTCTACGGCGCATTCGGGTTGCGTAGGGCCTATCCTGCACGAGTTCTGCTGGGCTTTGGTATTACGGCAGCATTCGTTTGGATGTTGCTTAACCTTGCACAACCTGGGTCGATACCGGATGTGGTGATGAAACCTCCCGTCTATAAGGATCCGGGCATTAAGTTGAGTGAGTATAAACTTCCGGAGCGCCAGAGACAAGAAACGCATGAGCCGCAAAGACGTCAAGGCATACGTGACGACATCCCTCCTCTCGTGGTTTCCGATCTTGCCGAAATTGAAACGCCTGACTCAACCGAGTACATCCCTGGCGATGAAAACGAAGGCATTATCGGGACAGACGTCGGCGATGGTGACCTCACTGGCGGAGAGGGAACCGGCACAGAAGTAGACTCGGATGACGACTCGCCTCGACCAGGTGCCGAGATCATGCCTTCCTTTCCTGGCGGAAATGCCGCGATGATGAAGTTCATCAGGAAGAAGATCCGCTATCCAAAGAGTGCCGAGAACATCGGCGTCTCGGGGACTGTTTATGTGAGTTTCGTCATCGGCCGCGATGGTAAGGTGCGTGATGTGTCGGTACTTCGCGGGTTCCATCCGGCGTGTGATAAAGAAGCAGTCCGTGTAGTCGAGTTGTTGCCGGCGTGGAGTTCGGGGATGCAAAACGGGAGGCCGGTGTCGGTGAAGATGGTGTTGCCGATCAAGTTTGAGGCGGGGAAATAGGTTCCGGGTTCCGCGTTCCAGGTTCCGGGTTCCGCGTTCCAGGTTCCGGGTTCCGAGCCTCCCCCTTCGAAGCGTGAATCCTGAGCAGAGCGGAGCGGGAGCGAAGGATCCCCTGAGGTTTGGTCGGGTCTCCGCAGGAGTTTGAGATTTGAAGTTTTTAAATTGGGATCTATTTGGGATTTGGTGCTTGGTCCCGATAGCTATCGGGATTGGAATTTCTTGCCAGTCGGGTTTCCGGGTGACGTGCGTGTTTGACCGTAGGCTCAGAGTTACGTTGAAGATTGGGTACTCACCGCCGAGACGCCGAGCCGCAGAGTGCCGCGGAGGTAGCACTTCGTGCTAAAAAATACCGCGGACTGTCGACCGTCGATTGTGGCCCCCTACTCCAATACCATCGACTGCTACAGCGCCATGTACTCCCCGTACAGGAAAAACATCACTATTTCATAGACAAGAACCGTTGCGCCAACCCGGCCCACCTTTCGCCGAAAGGCGAGGTAACTCGGATGGTGCCGGTCTTCGGGAAAAGACAAACGATTCTCATGAATTACTCGCATCATTTCTCTGACCGCCCACACCCCGACGACAACCGCGGGAGCAAGAGTAATGAAGACGTAGACGAACATGCGCATCGGTGTGGAAGTAATCAGTACAACGACTGAAGATAGTGAATTGTCGGAAGAAACATCTATTTGCAGGTTTCATGTTCACCAGCCTTGCATGGTTACGACGAGACTGATTGAACGAAGCCGACTCCGTTTGAGATTTGAAGTTTTTGAATTGGGATTTATTTGGGATTTGGTGCTTGGGATTTGGAATTTCTTACCGGTCTGGCCTCTTGGCGAGATGGTGGCACACCAAACGTGCATCGAACGGCCACTAAGACCCAAAGACACTAAGAATGCACTGCAGAGTCAAGATCGTGCCCGCAGAAAAATCCGCTACTCCCAAACATTGTTGTCGCGAGACGTCCGAACTTCGCCCATTAGCTCGGTCTGTATCAGAGGGGGTCCCCTTCGCGCTGCTCAGGGCTACGCTTGTCTCTCGCGCGCCGAGCGCGCTCCGCTCAGGATTCGGCTTCGAAGGGAGGAGATCCCGTTGGCGTTAGCTCACAACTGTCTCCCTCGAGGCACGTCCCCACCATGGACCATCGACCATCGACCAGGGACTATTCGCCCAACTCACCTTGCGTAAACCGTTCTGGTAACGTTTATTGCAGTTTGACGAGGTTGAAACACCCCAAAAAGTGAGCTGGTATCGCGAACTCGGAACGACAGAATACATCTTCATAGGAGCCTTCCTCCTATTCTACTTCTTATACCTCGCCCGTGTCATCAATATCGCCCGCCGGCTTGATACGCCGTTCGCGACGGTGTTTATCAAGCTGTTCATCCGAGCCGTTTACTTTGCACTAATCATCCTCGCCCTCCTCGGACCGTCATTCGGCGATTCCCGTAAGGAAGTTAAGGCGGTGGGCAAAGACATCATGATCTGCGTCGACCTGTCCAAGTCGATGGACGCCTTCGATATACAACCGACACGCCTCGAGAAAATCAAACACGAGATGAAAAAGCTCGTGGCCTCGTTTAATTCAGACCGGCTTGGTATCATCATCTTCGGATCGGAAGCGTTCATGCAGTGTCCTTTGACCTTCGACCAAAATGCGCTCAATCTCTTCATTGAAACCATGAACACGAACCTGGTGCCTGTCGCCGGCACCGACTTTGGTCCGCCCCTGCGGATGGCGCTGAAGAAACTCGACGAAGACGACAGCAAGGCCGGTGAAACCAAATCCAAGATCGTCATCCTCATCAGCGACGGCGAGGATTTTGGGGAGGAAACAGATGATATCGCCCGTGAAATTGAGAACCGCGGCATCAAACTGTTCACCCTGGGCGTCGGCACCGAACGAGGCGGCAATATCTATGCGGCAAACGGCCTCAAAAAAGACCGGGATGGCGACCCCGTGCTGACCAAATTGAATCCCTCAGGTTTGAAATCGCTGGCCAGCAAGACAGGCGGACAGTATTTCGAGATCAATGAAACAAAAAATGACGTTTCTCGATTAATAAATACGATCGGGCGCATCGAGGGCGAGTTACGCGACACCCGGTTCGTCGACGTCACAGCCAATAAGTACTTTTACTTTCTGGCTATCGCCGCCCTCCTGCTTGCGCTGGATGTACTGTTGAATATCAGGACGATCCGAATATGAAATACCTGCTCCTGGCACTGCTCACTGTTCTGACTACGGACCCGCTCAAAGTCCGCCGGATTAATGCGATGAAGTCGGAAGCCAAAGATGCATTCCAGTCGGGCGACTATCAGGCTGCGGCCGAAAAATATACTGTGTTGATCGATTCCATGGGCATCACTGAAGATGAACTCATGCTGAACCGCGCCCACGCCTACTACCTGTTGAAAGACACCGCCCACGCCACCACCGATTACCAGTCGTTGCTGGAAAGCGCCAAGAATGAAATTGTGTCACGTGCCAGCAACCAGCTGGGATTGCTTACTAACCAGAGCCGTAAACCCGAGGAAGCCTTGCGCCTCTTCAAGCAGGCGATAAAAGCCGACCCGCAGAATGAAGACGCGCGGTACAATTACGAGATGCTGAAAAAGAAACTGGACAAAAAGAAGCAGGATGAACAGCAGAAAAAAGATCAGCAAAACCAGGATAAGAATAAGAACCAGGAACCGTCGGAGTTTGCGAAACGGCTGAAGGAAATGGCCGACAGGCTCGTGGCCCAGCGGAAATATCGCGAAGCCCACGAGCTCATGACCGATGGCCTGAAGAAAGATCAGACCGTTTCGGTCTACCAGGAGTATATCAAGCGAATTAAAGACGTAGCTGACATCAACCAATGACTATGACTATTCGAAGGATATTTTTAGCGCTGATTTTGATTATGCCGCTGACGGCGTTGGCGCAATCGGGTCCTGAACTGGCCTTTCATTCCGCCTCAGGTCAATACATTCACCAGCGCACGCAGCAGGCCATTGCAACCCTCGACGCTGCCCTGCAGCGCTACCCGGACGATCGGAAACTGAAGGAGTTGCGCGACAAGATCCGCGACGAGGAGAAGAAGAACCAGGAACAGCAGGACCAGGAAAAACAAGACCAGGAACAACAGGATCAGCAAAAAAAAGAACAGGAGAACAAAGAAAAGAAAGAGCAGGAACAGCAAAAGGAAGATCAGCAAAGCGAGGAAGAAAAGAAGGAGCAGGAAAAACAAAAACAGGAGCAGCAACAGAAGGAGCAAGACGAGAAAGAACAACAGGAGAAGCCGAATCAAAACCTCGATCGCCAAAAACTCGAGCAAATGAAAATCAGCGAGGAGAAAGCCCGCATGATCCTGGAGGCGATGAAGAACCAGGAAAAGCAATATCTCCAACAGAACAAGCGCAAAGCCACCAAGTCGCGCGACCGCAGCAAGCCGGACTGGTAACGAACTTCCGGCTATCACCAGGCGTTATCAGGGCGGAAAAAATGTCCCGGCACGGGATTGTGCTTGCGGGTAAAAGTTAAATTTGCACCATGAAAGAAGTTTACATCGTTTCCGCAGTACGCACTCCCATCGGCAGCTTTGGCGGTGGACTGGCGTCATTGACTGCTGTTCAACTTGGGTCGATCGCTGTAAAGGAGGCTTTACAGCGTGCTAACGTTGATCCAAAAGCCGTGCAGGAAGTGTTTATCGGCAATGTCGTCTCTGCGGGACTTGGACAGGCGCCGGCTACCCAGGTGGCGGCGGGCGCAGGATTGGGATTCGAAATTCCGTGCACCCTCGTGAATAAGGTATGCGCGTCGGGGATGAAAGCAATAATGCTCGGAGCACAATCGATTATGCTGGGACACAATGACATGGTCGTGGCCGGCGGGACAGAAAGCATGAGTAACATCCCGTACTACCTGATGAAGGCCCGCTACGGATATCGCTATGGAAATGGAGAGCTCCTCGATGGACTTCAATACGACGGTCTGACGGACCCCTACAACCACTGCGCCATGGGCGTTTGCGCCGACAACACGGCCCGCGAAATGAAAATTAGTCGCGAAGCACAGGATCAATACGCGGTGCAATCGTATAAACGTACGGCATCGTCATGGTCGTCGGGGAAATTCAAGGATGAAGTGGTGCCCGTCGAGGTGCGCGACAGGAAAGGCAACGTCACCTTGTTCGCCGAAGATGAAGAGTACAGGAACGTCAACTTCGACAAGATACCGGGCCTCAAGCCCGCATTCTCAAAGGATGGTACCGTTACTGCAGCCAATGCTTCAACGCTGAACGACGGCGCCTCGGCGCTGGTACTCGTAAGCAAAGAGAAAGCAAAAGAACTTGGACTGAAACCTCTTGCGCGCATTCGCGGATTCGCCGATGCCGCCCAGGATCCGATGTGGTTCACGACGACGCCCTCCATCGCAATTCCGAAGGCGATGAAAAATGCAGGGGTGACGAAGAACGATGTCTCCTATTACGAGATTAATGAAGCCTTCTCTGCGGTGGCACTCGCAAACAATAT
>CAZLWX010000112.1:9252-12173 GCA_964563295.1 uncultured Roseivirgaceae bacterium
TCTTTTCGGTCGCGGTGTACGGCCAGCAGAAAGTCACTACCTTTTACGACCCGCAAAAGACGAAAGTACAGGAAGACTATTTCGTCGATGCCGGCGACCCGGAAACCATCGTTGGGAGGTACCGCCGGTTTTATGAGAGCGGCCATGTGATGATCGAAGGCACCTTCAACGACGGCAAGCGCAACGGAGAGTTCCTGGAGTATCACGAGAATGGCCAGCTGGCGCGCAAACTGCACTATGTTAACGGTCTTAAGCACGGAGTAGCCGAGATCTACAACGAAGAAGGCCTCCCGGTGCAAACGGCGTATTTTCAAAATGATCTGCTCACCGACAGCATCCAGTTGTATTTTGACAACGGCAACCTCAAGGGCGAAACATATTTTGTAAAGGGGAAACCCGAGGGGCTGGTCCGGGAATATTATCCCGACGGAAAGCTGAGAAAAGAAACCACGTACAAGAGCGGAAAGCCCAACGGAATCACACGGACATTTTACCCGGATGGGAAGATTGAAACGGAAGCCAACTTCGAAAACGGAATCTTGAAAGGATTCTACAAAACGTACTACACTAATGGCCAGCTGGAAACCGTGTCAACGATGGCCGAAGGCTCAAAGAACGGTCAATACCGAAACTATGACCGGGATGGCCACTTGATCCTTGAAGGAAATTTCATGGATGGGAGACTCCATGGTGACAACGTCGCCTATTACCCCGACGGCACCGTCGCTCACCGCTTCCATTTCAAGGAAGGCAAGAAGACGGGTACCAACCTGCAATACCATCCCAATGGAACCGTGAGCGTGAGGGAGACCGCGTCACTGACTGGAGTTGACATCAGCCAGTTCAATTACGACGAGCAGGGACACCTTTTATCCGAGAAGACTTTTCGCGATGAAAAGCCGCATGGCACCTGGACCTGGTATTTCGAAGGCACCAAGGTTCCGCGTCAGCGGGAAACGTATGAGAATGGCAAGCTCAATGGCACGCGGACCATGTGGTACAGCAACGGCAACAAAATGAAAGAAGAAACCTTCAAGTTCAATACGCTGGCCGGACCGTTCAAGACCTATTACGAAAAAGGCGCTCTTGAAAGCGAAGGGACATACAGGGCAAACCGCAGGCATGGACTCTTCACCGCGTACCATCCCAATGGACAGATTCGCGAGCAGGGCGAGTATGTCGCTGACAAAAAGCACAAGGAATGGAAGGAATTCGACGAATCAGGGAACGAGGTCCGGGTGCTGAACTACCGCGCCGGAATCCTGCTGGAACCCAGTGGTAATTGAAGAATTGATTCTCCTGCCAAAACATTTTCAAGTTCATTTTATTAGCCGTTAATTAGTGCGCTTCATTCCCTTCCTCGCATGCAGGCAATAAAAGAGACCAAATTCAATTTCCCCGGACAGACAGGTTACTACAGCGGCAAAGTTCGCGACGTCTACTACTTCGGCGACATCATGGCAATGGTAGCTACCGACCGGATTTCGGCTTTCGATGTCGTTTTGCCGCGCGCCATTCCCGACAAGGGGCGCGTCCTCAACCAGATCGCCGCGTTTCACCTCGACGCCACGAAAGACCTGGTGCCGAACTGGGTGATCGCCCTGCCCGATCCCAACGTCACCATCGGTTACATCTGTGAACCTTTCCCGGTGGAAATGGTGGTGCGCGGTTATCTCGCCGGCCATGCCTGGCGCGAATACCGGTCCGGCAAGCGCACAATCTGCGGCGTTGCCCTTCCGGATGGCTTGAAGGAAAACGACAAACTGCCGCGTCCTATCATCACGCCCACTACCAAGGCTAAGGTTGGTCATGACGAAGACATTTCACGCGATGAAATATTCGAACGCGGATTGGTTAGCATCCCTGATTACAAGGTGCTGGAGGACTATGCGTTAAAACTATATCGAAAGGGTGTTGATCTGGCCGCGCAACGCAAGCTGATCCTGGTTGACACGAAATATGAATTCGGGGAGTATAAGGACAAGATCTACCTGATCGATGAAGTTCACACGCCTGATTCTTCGCGGTACTTCTACGCCGATGGCTACGAAGAGCGGCAGCAATCCGGCGAACCCCAGAAACAGCTGTCGAAGGAGTTTGTACGGCAATGGCTCATTGAAAATGGATTTCAGGGCCTGGAAAACCAGGTTGTACCCGAGATGACTGACGATATTGTATCCTCAATATCAGCACGTTACAAAGAGCTGTACCAACAATTTCGCGGCGAGCCCCTACGCGCGATCGACTATTCGGCCATCCTTGAGCGGATTGAACGCAACATCCTTAATTCGATAAATTCCGTTAATTTGGAGAAGCTGAAAAAGTAAGAAATTGCGTTTATATTGCGCGCTGGAAATGCCTGTAGCACAGGCGCTTTCGGATGACAAAAACAGGGAACCCGGACATGAAATACACGATCGATAAGCAGGAAAAGTACAGTTTGTTGCGCCTACATGAAGAAAAACTCGATTCCAGCGTGGCTCCCAGCCTGAAGTCGGAATTGATCACACTTCATGCCGAGGGAGTTAAAAACATCATCCTGGATCTTTCAGATGTCAAGTACACGGATTCATCCGGCCTCAGCGCCCTCCTCGTAGGAAATCGTATCGTCCAGGAAGACGGCGGCATCTTTGTTCTCGCCTGCCTCTCCGACCACACATCCAAGCTCATCAAGATCTCACAACTCGACAGCGTCTTGAACATTCTTCCAAAAGTCGAAGAAGCAATCGACGCCGTATTCATGCACGAGATCGAAAAGGATCTGAAGGATGATGCGGGGTGACAGCAGCTGTTACAGAAGCAGACCCATTTCGAAGGACTGATGTGACCCAAACCACGCTTCCTCCACCAGGGAAATTCCAATCCCGATAGTCCCGATAGCTATCGGGATCGGGACCAAGCACCAATCCCGATAACTATCG
>CAZLWX010000113.1:0-6583 GCA_964563295.1 uncultured Roseivirgaceae bacterium
CGGATCGCCTTCCGAACGGCATTGGACTCCTTGATAAACAGATGGAATAAACCCACTGCCCCACACACTCTTGCCCGCATCGGGTGTCTTGCCTCCCGAGGTGAGGACGACGAAGCCTGGAAGGTTGTTGTTTTCGGAGCCCAGACCATACGTCACCCACGACCCCATACTCGGTCTTCCCAGACGCGGGCTACCGGTATGCACGAAGAGCTGCGCGGGGGCATGATTGAACTGGTCGGTGTTCACCGCTTTCAGAAACGATACTTCATCTGCAATGCTGGCGAAGTGCGGGAGGTTGTTGGAAACAAAAGCTCCTGAGTCACCATACTGCTGGAACTCGGCTTGTGGTCCCAGCATTTTCGGAACACCGCGGATGAATGCAAACCGTTTTCCGTCGAGTAAGGACTGCGGACACAGTTTGTTGTGCAACTTTTTGAGTTCGGGTTTGTAGTCGAAGAGCTCAAGTTGGGATGGTGCACCCGCCATATGGAGGAAAATTACCCGTTTGGCTTTCGCCGGAAAATGGGGAGGCTTTGGCAACATCGGATTCTCAGAAAGCAAGTTTGCGGGCTTTGTAGTCGCTGGTCCACAACTGCCCACCAACGATCCCAGTGCGAGAGTTCCCAATCCCATCGCGCTTTCCATGAGGAAATGTCTGCGCGAGAGGTGCTTTAGACTTTCGATATTTGAGTTTAATTTTTCTTGCATCCCTCTGATTTTCACTCTTTATTAATCACTTCGTCCAGGTTCAGCAGCGCCATGGCCACGACGGTCATGCCCGCCAGTTCAGCGTCTGGTTCGGTAGAGCCGATGAATTTTTTGCAAGCCTCCGCATCGTTGTCAAAGTCAGCGACCGCATCGCTATATAATTTTGAAAGAATATCAAACTTTTCATTGCTGATATCCTTGAATGTAAGCATCTCATAGCCGGCCTTAATGCGTTCAGCGGTTGACGTTTCAGAATCCGTCATCCTTCTTGCAAAATATCGCGACGCCTCGACATACACCGAGTCGTTCAACGTCACCAGCGCTTGTAAAGGGGTATTCGTACGAATCCTTCGGCTCATGCATATTTCGCGGCTGCCACCATCGAACATCATCATCGAAGGGTAGGTGCTGGTCCGCTTGATGAAGGTGTACACTCCTCTTCTATACTGGTCCTCGCCATTGCTCTTAGTCCATTTATATCCGCTATACACACTTTGCCAGATCTTGGGAGGCTGATAGGGCATCACGGAGGGTCCATACATTTTTGAACTCAACAATCCACTGACGAGCAATGCCTGATCACGGATTTGTTCGGCTGACAACCGGAACCGCGCACCCCTTGAATGCAGTCGATTGGAAGGATCTTTTTCAAGAACTTCGGGAGCAATCCGGGAATCCTGCCGGTAGGTGGCCGACATCACCATGTCCTTCAGTATTTTTTTCATGCTCCAATGATGATCGTTCATGAACCTCAGCGCAAGCCAGTCCAGTAGTTGGGGATGCGACGGCAGGGAACCCTGCGTTCCAAAATCTTCCAGCGTTTCAACGATGCCCGTGCCGAACAACTGGTCCCACATCCGATTGACGATGACCCTGCTGGTGAGCGGATTTTCGTTGCTCATCAACCATTGCGCGAAGCCGAGCCGGTTGTGCGGGAAATCGTCAGGCATATCATTTAACACGTCGGGCACTTCCGGCGTGACCACTTCGCCCGGACTCAGCCAGCTGCCGCGTTCAAAAATATGAGTCTCGCGCATCCGTGACGCGGGGTTTTCGATAATCACCGGCGTGGTTTCCACGTCTGCGTTCAATAAACTCAGGTAGGAATTTCGTATGGATGCCAATCCAGGGGCCGTTGAGTTCGGAAGGCCACCTTGAAAGGCAAGCCACTCTATTGCGCAGACATTCATATCCGGCTTGATTCGGGGATTGGTGAAATAGAAGTATAGGTCGTGAGTTCCGGAGGTTGGAGCAATACTCGCGGAAAAGGTCGTGACCTTTTTGGTTTTTTCAAGCTTAATTCTTGCAATGACTTCTCCATGAGGGTCGTCTCTTCGAATCTCGAGCGAACCACCATCGTCACCTATCCAGCTACTAAATACAACTTCTGTTTTTCCATCGAGCAACACCTGTTTGAGTCTGGCGCTTCCGTGATCGCGCATGATGAGCCACCCAAGAAAATCTCCATTGGCAAGCTGGTCGAAATCATGGCCGTAGTATTTGGGTTCCAGTGTTTTGAGGAATCGTGTTACCTCAGCCTCCTTTTTCTGATCGGCGTGCTGCCTTACCCAGGCCTTAATCTCCTGGAGTTTCTTTTCATCTTCTTCCTTATACGTTCGCAGCATCGGATGATCGCCATCGTAATCCTCATCGCTGGTGTTGTTGAAAAATGCAAGCGACTTATAGTATTCGTCATGGCGGAATGGATCGTAAGGATGACTGTGGCACTGTACGCATCCCATGGTTATGCCTTGCCAAACTTCGTAGGTGGTGTTCACGCGATCGATAACAGCGGAGGTCCTGAATTCCTCGTTGTCCGTGCCACCCTCTTCGTTGAGCATGGTGTTCCGGTGAAAGGCTGTGGCTATCAGAAGATCGTCGGTGGTATTCGGGAGCAGGTCTCCGGCCAACTGTTCGATGGTAAATTGGTCAAATGGCTTATCATCGTTAAACGCCTTGATCACCCAATCGCGGTAGCGCCAAATATTTCGATTGCCATCTTTTTCGTACCCTTTCGTATCGGCATAACGGGCAAGGTCCAGCCACCACGACGCCCACTTCTCGCCGTAATGAGGAGAAGCGAGGAGTTCGTCCACAACTTTTTCGTAGGCGTCTTGGTCAGAGCTGTCGATGAAAGACCTGGCTTGTTCCGGCGTTGGTGGCAATCCGATCAGGTCGAGATAAACCCGTCTGATAAGTGTGGCTTTGTCGGCCTCGGCGGAGGGCTCGAGTTGTTCATTCTCTAATTTTTCAAGAATGAAGTAATCAATCTCGTTTTTCGCCCACTCTTCGCCATCGATTGAGCCGACGGACGACAATCGCATGTTGTTCTCCGGCACATCGACAGGCCGAGGAGATTGATATGCCCAGTGCTCTCCCCATTCCGCGCCTTGTTCGATCCAGCGGGTAAGGATTTCGATCTCTTTTTTTGTTAAAGGATCTTCCTTATAAGGCATCCGGACTTCAGGATCGTTGGAGTTGATCCTGCGCACGACCTCACTCAACTCCGGGTGACCGGGGACGATGGACGGCTTGCCTGACTCCGTTGTATCGATTGCCTCGTACCGAAACAGCACGCTGAATCCGCCGTTTTTCTTTACTCCTCCGTGACAGGTGATGCAGCGCTTATTCAGGATTGGTTTTACTTCTGCGCTGAAATCAATCTTGTCCGGTCCGCATGAGACGAGGAGGATAACGAGGAATGTGATTCCAGGGATAACAAAGGTGTGTTTCCTACTTTTCATCCGGTGACAAGAGTCCAACTTCTAAAATAAATCACCTCCAACCCGTTTGGAGGATTGGACGAGTTTAAAAACCCTATCGAAATTTAACTTTTATCGGTCAGAAATCTTCATGAAAATGGTGCGATTTGAAAGAAAATCATTCTTAAGCCGAAATGAGGTAGTGGTCCACAGCCAGTTTTTTGGTCTTGTTGATTTTGCGCGCTTCAGGTCAGCGCCACCCTTCCAGCCAGAGTATAAATGTAAACATTACACTTATTCCAAAATAAGTGTATCTTGGTATCCTTTATAAATAAGCGTCATGGCGGCCGAGGCATTTGTAATTGGAGTGGATTTTGGAACCGATTCCGTCCGTTCGATTATCGTCAATGCCAGGAACGGAGAGGAGGTCGCTTCGTCTGTCTTTTTGTATCCGCGCTGGCGCGATGGATTGTTCTGCGACGCACAGCAAAGTCAATTTCGTCAACATCCGCTCGATTATGTTGAAGGACTCGACTACACCATAAATGAAGGCCTTGAACAGGCTGGTTCAGCCGTTCGAAATTCCATAACAGCGATTTCTGTCGACACCACGGGGTCCACACCGGTTGCCGTTGATGCTTCCGGCAAGCCTTTAGCGCTTACACCGGGCTTCGAATCGAATCCCAACGCCATGTTTGTTCTCTGGAAGGACCATACTTCCACTAGAGAAGCCGAGGAAATTAATGCGCACGCTGCCGATCATCCAGTCAATTATTTGAAATACGTGGGCGGTATTTATTCCTCAGAATGGTTTTGGGCAAAATTGCTTCACGTGTTGCGCGCTGATGAAAAGGTCCGCAAGGCTTGCTATTCCTGGGTTGAACATTGCGACTGGATTCCATTTCTGCTCACAGGAGGAAAAGATGTTCATAAGATGAAACGAGGTGTTTGCTCTGCCGGGCACAAGGCCCTTTGGGCGGAAGAATTCGGAGGACTTCCACCCGAAAGATTCTTTTCATCGCTCGATCCGCTATTAAGAGGATTTACCTCGCGCCTTTTCAAAGAGACGTATACTTCTGATAAACCTGCGGGAAAACTTGATGATGAATGGGCGAAGCGACTCGGGCTTACAACCAGCGTGATCGTTGGAGTGGGGGCATTCGATGCGCATATGGGTGCAGTGGGAGGACAGATTGAGCCGTATCATCTTAGCAAGGTGATGGGTACGTCCACATGTGATATGCTCGTTGCGCCAAAGGCCGACATGCAAAATAGAATGGTGAGAGGTATTTGTGGGCAAGTCGACGGTTCGATCATTCCGGGTATGATTGGGCTGGAAGCAGGGCAGTCAGCCTTCGGGGACTCGTTTGCCTGGTTCAAAAATGTCGTGGCCTGGCCCGTGCAATCATTATTGAGTACATCTACCCTGGACCCGGCGCTGGTAGAAAATCTTAAGACAGCGATATCTGAAAAAATAATTCCGGAATTATCGAAACAGGCTGCAGAGATTCCAGTTACAGAAGGTGATGCACTCGGTGTCGATTGGCTCAACGGAAGAAGGACACCGGATGCGAACCAGAATCTGAAGGGCGCGCTTTTAGGGTTGGACCTTGGCACAGACGCTCCTCGTATCTTCAAGGCGTTGGTTGAGGCCACTTGTTTCGGCGCCAAATCCATTGTCGAACGATTCAAAAGCGAGGGTGTTCCGGTGAAGAGTATTATCGGGCTGGGTGGGGTGGCGCGCAAATCACCCTATATTATGCAGGTAATGGCTGACGTATTGAACATGCCGATCCGCATCCATCGCTCCGAACAAACTTGCGCGCTGGGAGCGGCCATGTTCGCAGCAACAGCGGCGGGAATTTATGAACGCGTAGAGGATGCGATGAATGCGATGGGTCAGTCTTTCGACCTGGAGTATTTTCCGGACAAAACTGTTGCACCGCTCTATGCCAAACGATTCGAGCAATACCTGCGAACCGGTTCATATCTTGAGAAGCAAAACGAAAATCACCCGATAGATGAGTATCGGGTAGGAGTATGAGCGACTACGACGAAATCAGACAAAAGGCCTTCGCGGCGAACATGCAGTTGCCCGCATTGAACCTGGTCATTTTTACTTTTGGGAACGTCAGCGCCGCCGACAGAGACCTGGGCGTGTTCGCCATTAAGCCGAGCGGAGTGCCTTATCAGGAACTGACGCCTGAAAAAATGGTGATCGTCGATTTCGATGGAAGGACCGTTGATGGTAATCTTCGGCCCTCATCCGACACAAAGACGCATGCGGTGTTGTATAAACACTGGGAGAAAATTGGCGGAATTTGTCACACCCATTCCACTTACGCTACCGCGTGGTCGCAAGCACAGCGCGACATCCCGATCTACGGAACGACCCACGCCGACCATAATACGGTCGACATACCTTGCGCTCCTCCGTTAAGCGATGACATGATCGGGGGCGACTATGAGTATGAAACAGGATTCCAAATCTTGAATTGCTTTCGCGATCGCAGGCTCAGCTATGAAGAGATTGAAATGGTCTTGCTTGGAAACCACGCACCTTTTACATGGGCAGCAACGCCGCAGAAGGCCGTGTACAACAGCGCCGTGCTGGAGGAGATCGCACGCATGGCATTTCTCACAGAAAGTATCAACCCGACTGCCCCGCGTCTACAGGACTCCTTGATAAGAAAACATTATGAACGGAAGCACGGTCCCGACTCCTATTATGGACAAGACGATGATGTGAAGGGCATCGAAACAAATCTGTAAGAAAAATGATCGACCTCAAGCTGTTGGAAGTCTGGTTTGCCACCGGAAGTCAGTATTTGTATGGGGAGGAGACGCTGGAGAAAGTTGCCGCCAACTCGAAAGCGATTGCTGCCGCGCTGGACACCTCTTCCAAAATTCCGGTAAGAATAGTTTTCAAGCCGGTGTTAAAAACCCCGGAAGAGATCTATCAACTGGTACTCGAAGCCAACAGTTCGAAGAATTGTGTGGGAATAATTACCTGGATGCACACGTTCTCTCCGGCGAAAATGTGGATAGGCGGGTTGAAGATGCTGCAAAAGCCACTCTTGCATTTCCATACGCAATTCAATCGCGACATTCCATGGAAGGAAATAGACATGGACTTCATGAATCTGAACCAAAGTGCCCACGGCGACCGTGAG
>CAZLWX010000113.1:6593-12082 GCA_964563295.1 uncultured Roseivirgaceae bacterium
CAACCTTCACGATCGGTTGAATACGTGGATTCGCGCCGCGTGTGCCTGGAACGACTGGCAAAACGCAAAATTTTGTCGCTTCGGTGACAATATGCGCCAGGTGGCCGTGACCGAGGGTGATAAAGTTGAAGCAGAAATAAAATTCGGTTATGCCGTAAACGGATATGGTGTCGGTGATCTTGTAAAACGAATTGAAGCAGTAAGCGAGACGGCCGTCAGCGATTTAGTCAAGGAATATGAAGAAAGTTACTCGATGGCAAAACCGTTGCGCAAGGGCGGTGACCGGCATAACGCACTTCGAGATGCCGCGAAGCTTGAAATTGGATTGAAATCTTTCCTTGAGGAAGGAAACTTAAAGGGTTTCACCGATACATTCGAGGATCTTCACGGATTGGTCCAGCTTCCTGGAATTGCCGTGCAACGCCTGATGAAAGCGGGGTATGGCTTTGGCGCGGAAGGCGACTGGAAAACGGCGGCACTTGTTCGCGCTATGAAAGTGATGGCTTCCGGATTGAAAGGCGGAAATTCTTTCATGGAAGATTATACCTATCACTTTGAACCCGGCAATCAAATGGTTCTTGGAGCTCACATGCTCGAGATCTGTGAATCGATCGCGGACGAAAAACCATCCTGTGAAATTCACCCTCTTGGAATAGGAGGGAAGGCTGACCCGGTGCGTCTCGTGTTCGGCAGTGCGGCCGGTCCCGCGCTGAATGCATCGATCGTGGATATGGGAAACCGTTTCCGCCTCCTGGTGAACGAAGTCGAAGCGATTAAGCCACCGCACCCTTTACCCAAATTGCCAGTAGCCCGGGTGTTGTGGAAACCGTATCCGGACATGACAACAGGATGCGCGGCCTGGATCCTGGCTGGAGGAGCGCATCATACGTGTTACAGCCAGAACCTGACTTCGGAGCACCTGGAAGACTTTGCAAACATGGCCGGAATCGAGTTTGTCCATATTGGAAAAAATACGGACTTGCGTCAGCTTAGGAATGAATTGCGATGGAACGAGGTATACTACCGTGAACGGTTTTAATCCTGCCGGCCAGCATTGGTTAATTAATTAGCTCAAACAACTCCATATCTATGATCGGCCTGGTGAAAAATAACGTAATGAACCGGGAACAGTATCAGAAATCCGATAGACTATTGGTCGCCATTGATTGTATCATCTTCGGATTCGACGGAAAGGAAATCAAGGCGCTTCTCATCAAACGGGACTTTGAGCCTGAGAAAGGGAGGTGGTCGCTGATGGGCGGCTTCGTGAATAAAAATGAAAGTGTGGATGAAGCCGCGTCCCGCATTCTGAAAAACCTCACTGGCCTTACGAACATCTACATGGAGCAGTTGTATTGCTTTGGCGACGTGGATCGCGATACGGCGGGGAGGGTGATTTCCATTGCCTATTTTGCATTGATCAATATTGCTGACTCCAGCAACCAGTTGCAGGATGATCATGAGGCGCATTGGTTTCCGCTTAACAAGATGCCTTCCCTCATATTTGATCATAAACAAATGGTGGAACTAGCCAGGGAGAGGCTGCAGCAAAAGGTGGCCAATCATCCAATCGGTTTTGAATTGCTTCCCCGGAAATTCACGTTGCCCCAATTGCAAAGCCTATACGAAGCCATTTACGAAACTCCACTCGACAAGCGAAACTTCACGCGAAAAATTCTCGAGACTGGCATCTTGAAAAAATTGAATCAGAAGGAGAAAGCATCATCCCGCAAAGGCGCGTTTTTCTATGTTTTCGATAAGAAGAAGTACAACAGATTGCAGCACGAAGGGATGAAGTTGATTTGAGTGGATCCTTTGACCTTTGGCCTTTGACCTTTGACCTTTCAATTAATGATCTCCCCCTTGTTGTTCGCCAACTTCTCACGCCATCTCTGGACATCCGCCGAAGTTTGTCTCACCCAATCTGTCACCTCCCCAACGATCTTTAGTGGCGCTTCGGAGCGATAGGAGCGCGTCGGATTGCCTGGAAATTTCTTGTCTGTAACGTTCGGATCATTTTCAAAACTACCCGTGGGTTCAACGATGTATACACGTTCACGTCCATCGCCTTTGGCCAATGCTGCCGCAAGACCCGCCCCGTTTACGTTAGCCGTGAAATATATGTGGTTCATCTTGAGATCGTCTTTGTAATTGGAAGTTCCACCGGCCGTCAGCAAATCGCCGACCTGCAGATCCGCGCGTGTGCCATGATAAAATGGACCTTGGTCTGATGGCTTGGTCCTGAACGATTGAGCTAACTCATGGTTCGCTTTTGCCTTGGCGGGATCGTTCAGATCTTCATAGCATTTGGCGAGGTTTGAATACAATGCCGGGAAAGCACTTGTGACTCCCTCGTCGTTTATTTTCAATGCACATTGCAGAGATGTTTCGAGCCACCGTAGCCTGTCGGAAGCATTCTCCTGGTGTCGCGCCACATAATGCGCCGCAAGAAATCGTTCAAAGTCGTTTGTCGCTTCGTTCCAGGCCTGGAGAAACAGTTTGCCTGCTTCTTCAGGTTTTCCATTGTCTTCCATATTCATTCCCTGAATGCAGAGTCTGACAATACTGTTGGTTGGGCTGAATTCCATTCGGTGAGTTGAGGATATGTAAAGAAGTAATATTTTCTATTAACGTGCTGTTTGTACGTAAAAAATTTCTATTAAGAAGGAATTAAGGTTAGTCCACTGTCGACAGTCAACGGTCGACGGCATTGTGATTCAAGATAACACTCAGTCCAGGCGTACTAGAATTTTAACACAACTCCGTCCTCTGTTTCAAATGCGTTGCAGGTTCTTAGATAGGTCAGTATGTCCTCAAATCCTGGCTGATTTAGGGTTGCTGAAAAATCGTATGCACGCGCCAGCATCCTGGTAAAGGGTATGCTGTTCAGTCTAAGGCTCATTGCCCGAAGTGCACCCAGGTAGTCGGTGCGATAAACCGATGGGATAATCACCTTGCTTAAGCTGGCGGAAACGAGTTCGGCGTTCATCATTAGCCGCGCGATCCGTCCATTGCCACAAAAATGCTATTAAAAGCTTTTTTTTTTGTGATAAATTCGATCGCCGAAAGCCCGCCAGCATCCACTAAAAAGAAGAAATATGAGACGAATCAACTGCTTAGGGAAATCATGGATGTTTGTGTCTGTGATTGGGGTGTTTGGTTGCTCCAATCCAACGGGCGACCACGCAAATCATGTGACCAGTTCAACGAGAGAATTGGACATTGCCAGGATTGAAGAAGTTTTGGCGATGAGGGGGACTGAAAAGAATGGAGAATACAAAGTCACCGTAGCTCAAAATGATCTGAACGTAGTCGTGGACAGTTTCAGGATCATCCCTCCGATGGGACTTGGAAGCTGGGCGGCATTCACCGCGTCAGGCAACGAGACGATGGTGATGGGCGACATCGTTGTTACCGAAACGGATCTCAAACCGGTCGAAGCTGAGGTCATCCACCAGGGATTGACTGTCACTGCTATTCATAATCATTTCCTGCGTGACAAGCCACACGTCATGTACATGCACATTGGCGGGATGGGCACTGAAGAAAAGCTGGCGCAGGGAGTAAAAGCGATATTCGCAAAAGTGGCGGAAGTGCGGGGACATAATCCGGCCGAGGGCAATAAAGACGAAGTACAAAACTCGCTTGACACCGCCGCACTCAATAATATAATCGGTAGCAGAGGTGAACTGTCGCGGGGAGTATACAAACACACTATTGCGAGACCAGATGTCGCCCTGAAGGACCATCACGCCTCCGTGAGTTCATTCGCAGGATTCAACACATGGGCGGCATGGCAGGGTACGCCTGAACGGGCAGCGGTCGCCGGAGATTTCGCCATGCTGGAAGACGAAGTTGCGCCGGTCATAAAAGCCCTGGTGGAAAACGGAATTGAAGTGGTTGCCGTTCACAATCACATGGTCCATGAAGAACCGAGGATATTTTTCCTTCACTACTGGGGTGTTGGTCCTGCGGAAAAACTAGCTCGAGCACTGCGGGCGGCTCTTGATGAAACGGGGAGGTCGGGAAAGTAAAACCTACGGCTTGGATTGGTACCAGAATCAGCATTGGACAGTTGACTTTGTCCAGACTTCGGAACAAATCAGGGCCAATGGTTATGCGCAACCTTCGGAGTCGTGGGTGTGTTGGTCGCGGGCGTTTCTATAAACCTTGGATGCCTCCGGCATCGGATGGATGCCAGAATCAGGGCTTTGTGGCAAGATAAGGAGCCGCTCGCATGGAGTAGGGACTTCATTGAGCCACTAAGGCTCAAAGGCACAAAGTAAGGTGTGCGCTAACGAAATCCTGGTAACGAACATCAGCCAAAATCATGATTGTTCTCTCGAGTGAGCGCATTGATTCAATGACTAGGACATTAGTTCCTGGCGGTCAAACTGGTGAGTTTAGCTTCAGTGGCTAGCGCAATGACATCTCTCACGCTGCAATGCCTTAATAGTCATTTCCTTTTGTCCGATACGATACCAGCTTTGCGTCTGACGAACCAAAGTCGCATGGTATGAGACGGGAAGTAAAATTTGAAAAACAAATACTGCAAGGTCAGAATGTCCATCAACCAAAATGGCAGCGCATCATCCTGCTGACTATTCTGGGTTATGAGGCAGCCGGGGGCGTGTTGGGCGGCGCGCTCCTGATTACAGCGCCGGATGGAAGGTTAATGAGTATGCCCACCGAGATGATGCATGGCGTATTTCCCGATTTCCTTATTCCAGGTTTCATCCTCCTGGGCCTTGGAATCCTTAACGGGATAGCCTTTGGGTCCGTTCTTCGAAGGTTTCCCACGGACTGGCTGATGGCCGGGCTGGCGTTGGGTGGATTTGTTGTTTGGTTCGTGGTGGAAATCATCATCTTGCAAGAACTTCACTGGCTGCATCTTATGTGGGGACTGCCGGTTCTTCTGGGCTGGCTGGTACTTATCCCCATCATTGTCATGCGGAACTCCAGCGAGCGAATGCAGAACGCATTGTATGCGTGCGGGATTTTTTCGTCCGCCTGGTATGTCGCCATCAATATTTTTGTACCGACCCAATATGAAGGTTACAGCGTATCCACGTTGACGGTGAGCGAAATGTCGGCAATAGGGTCACCGACACGTATACTCTGGGTATTGCTCGTCATCCCGTATCCATTGCTCCTGGCGGCATTCGGATGGGGAATTTTGCGGTCAGCGAGAAGCAATCGAGTGCTGCGTATCGCAGGATCCTTGATCATAGCTTATTGTATCTTCAATCTTTACTGGCCGCCCATGCACCAGCGCGGTGTAGAGCCAACGATCACCGACACCCTGCATATTGCCTGGGCCATGGTGACAATGCTAAGCATGATAGCATTGATGGTCCTTGGCGCAATCGTATTGGACGTTCGATTCCGTATCTATACCATGCTTTCGATCGTGGTACTTATGGTGTTCGGTATCCTGACGAGTTTGGACGCACCCGAAATTCCGAGAAATGGTCCTACGCCGCTGATGG